>JACMQM010000072.1 GCA_014376985.1 Cytophagaceae bacterium
AAACTGGAGTAAACAGTGTAGACAGTGGTGAATTTCTGGCGAAGGGAATCTATATTCTTCACTTGACCACTTCGTCACAAACAGAAAGTAAACTCATCATAAAAGAATAAACAATACATCCCTTCTGGAGATTTTTTTTAGGGATTAGGGATGAGGCGGCTGGCCTCATCCCTTTTTATTTTTTAGGTTGATATAAGAATGATTGTTGTATGAATAATAATTAGGAGTTGGACGTTCCCTTCGGGCCGGGCTTTCGCCACTCGCTTCCCGTCAAACAACTATCGCATATTAATTTTTGTTCGTGGCGGGAGAGCTCAAACAATGGCTCAATCCCTAACGCGGCTCTCCACTTTAATAGAAAAGATTTGCGTTAGGGATCGAGAGAAAATCCCGAAGAGCGCTGGCTTGTGTGGTGGGCGGACTTGGAGCGAGAGCCCGACCGCCACTATAAGAATTGTTAAAGCTCCGGGATGGATTGGCGGTAACGTCCTACTTTTGCATTCTCAAGCAAGACAAGAACAAGCTTTAACTATCTTTCAATCCCAAATTTTGCATTGATACGCTTAACAGGTCATTCAACAGATAAAATAACTCAAAAACCTCATTTAAAAATATTTTTACATAGACCTGTTTTCCTTTTCTCTTCTGGTTTGTCTTCTTAAAACTAAGGGGAAGAACTCCTCCTTTGTTCGCCTTATTTTCTAAAAATTTATGCTTATGAAAAAACTCTTCATAATTTTCACCAGTCTCTGCCTCTTGACCCTACAAGCTATGGCGCAGACCGGCACCACCAGCTGGGTCTCTGTAGGATCTGATGGGAAACTAAAATACAATCCGGATGAAAAAGGAAACGTCATTCCAGATTTTAGTGCAGTAGGATATAAAAATGGTGACGTAGCTATCCCTACTGCGACCGTTGTAAAAACTATATCAGCAGTATCCGGTGATAATACGTCCAACATTCAAAATGCCATTAACGCAGTAGCGGCTCTACCGATGAATACGGATGGCATAAGAGGTGCCTTATTGTTAAAAGCAGGAACATACAACATCAACAGTACGGTTTACATTAGTAGCAGTGGTATTGTGATTCGTGGAGAAGGAAATGGCACCATTTTGATGGCTACTAAAACTGCTCAATACAGTTTGATCACTGTAAATGGGAGCGGCGGTTTTTCTGCCAACACATCAACCAGCAAAAAAATACAAGGCACTTATATTCCTATCGGTGCAAAAACATTTACTCTTCCTGCAGGTCACGGCTTCGTGGCAGGAGATGATGTTATGCTGCAAAGAAAACCAAATCAGGCATGGATCAATATGTTGGGCATGAATGTGCTGAGCAAGATTCCATGCGACAACGGTGGTTGCAATACAGATTGGACGCCGGCTGCATACACGATCAATTACTTAAGAAAAATCGTTGCAGTAAATGGAAACACCATCACATTGGATGCTCCAAACGTAGATGTGATCGATTCTAAATACGCAGAAGGTTTTATCATGAAATATACCTGGTCAGGTAAAATTGAAAACTCAGGTGTTGAAAGCTTATACATCGATTCTAAATACGCCAATGCTAACGATGAAAATCACGGGTGGCATGGTGTTTCTTTCAGCAATTCTAAAAATGGCTGGGTGGAAAACGTAGAAGTTCATCACTTCGGTTACGCAGCGGTTACTGTTAATGAAAGTGCAGCGTGGATTTCTATATTAAATTGTAAAAACATCGATCCTATTTCTCAAACTATTGGTGGCAGAAAATATTCTTTTAACATCAACGGTCAAAGAAACCTGGTTAAAAACTGTTCTACAAAAGGTGGTCGTCACGATTATGTAACAGGTGCACAAACAGCAGGGCCAAATGCTTTCGTAAGCTCTACAGCTGCGAATCAACAAGCAGATATCGGTCCTCACCACCGTTGGGGAACAGGTGCTTTGTTTGATAACATCAAAGGTGACTTCGAACAAAATGCGCAAAACAGATTAGGCTACGGTACAGGACACGGCTGGTCAGGTGCACAAACGATGTACTGGAACTGTACCTCTCCTACTTTCAGAATTAACAATCCTACACAACACATCAACTGGGCCATCGGCTGCAAAGGAACTGTAACGGATGTTGGAAATCAATATAATGGTAGCCCTGGTGTTACGCAATCGAATGGGAACTTCATCGACGGTATCCAATACCTTTACGATAAACAATTGGCGGATCGTTTGAACACAGCAGTAGTTCCTCCCAATCCCGTACCGGATAACTTAGCAAAGGAAAAACGGTAACCGTATCTTCTACTGAAGCAAGCACCGCCACTTCTACAGTGGCGAGTAATGCAACAGATGGAAGTTATGAAACAAGATGGGCTTCTTTATTTACTGATCCACAATGGCTGTCTATTGATTTGGGTGCCAGCTATGCCGTGAATCGTGTGAAGATTTCTTGGGAAACAGCAATGGCATCTGCTTATGAAATTCAAATTTCTTCTAACAATGCTGACTGGACCTCCATTAAATCAGTGACAGGAAACAGCAGCGCGACAAACGATCAAATTGGTTTATCAGGTACAGGCCGTTACATAAGAATATACGGCACCGCTAGAACAACGGCATACGGTTATTCTATTTTCGAAGTAGAAGTATACGGTACTGTAGCTACAAATGTAGCACCAACAATAAGTTTAACATCTCCTATATCAACAGATGATTTCACAGCACCGGCTTCCATAACCATCAATACTATAGCAGCAGACGTTGACGGAACAATCAGCAAAGTTGAATTCTATAACGGTGCTGCTTTATTAACCAGCGATGCAACTGCTTCTTTTGTTTTTGCCTGGACAAATGTAGCAGCAGGTACTTATTCTATTACTGCAAAAGTAACAGATAATTCAGGAGCTTCTGCTACTTCTTCAGCAGTCAGCATTAGGGTTGCTCTTCCTGCACCACTTTGTCTTCCTGCTTCTGCAAGTGGAGACGATGGAAACGTAGCGGTGAATGTTTTAGACAATAACCTGGCAACAAGATGGTCTGCCAGCGGCGACGGACAATGGATAGCATTCTGTAAAGGCGCAGCGGTAAACATAAGCGGTATACAAATCGCTTTCTACTCCGGTAATGTACGTCAAAGTATTTTTGATGTTCAATTGTCTCGCGACGGCTTGAACTGGGCCAATTCATTAACCGCTGTACACAGTAGCGGAACATCATTGAATTTGCAAACCTTCACGTTTGCGACTCAATCTGCAAAATACCTGAGAATAGTAGGTCATGGAAATACAGTGAACGTTTGGAACAGTTATACAGAAGTTAAAATCTTAACGGGTGAACCTCCGGTAAATCAATTACCATCTGTTGCAATTACAACTCCGACAAACAGTGCTTTTTTCAATGCACCTGCAAGCATCACGATTACTGCAACGGCAGCAGACTTAGATGGCACAGTAAGTAAAGTAGCGTTCTACAACGGTGCTACTTTATTGGGATCTGATGTTACGGCTCCTTACGCTTATAGCTTAGCTAATGCACCAGTAGGAACATACAGCCTTACTGCTGTGGCAACAGATAACATGGGCGCAACAACAACTTCTTCAGTCGTAACGGCAACAGTTGTTATCGCTCGGTTAAATCAAGCGCCAAGCATTACATTAAATGCACTGGTAAAAAACACTTCGGTTAATGCTCCAGCCATTATAGCCATCACAGCTACGGCAGCAGATGCAGACGGCACAATCAGCAAAGTGGATTCTATAGCGGTGCTACTTTGTTGGGATCTGATGTTACGTCTTCCTACTCCTTCACTTGGACAAATTTAGCAGCCGGCACTTATACAATCTCTGCTAAAGGAACAGACAATAGCGGCGCAACAGCTATTTCGTCTGATGCTTCTGTAAAAGTAAATACAGTAGTAGTAAACAATCCTTTTACTGGACTAGCTGTGTACAAAGAAAATGGAGGTTATGCAGCAGGTGGTAAAGTACAGAATGCTGGTAAACAATACCAGTGCAAACCTTATCCTTACTCTGGATGGTGCAACGGATCTGCTTGGGCTTATGCACCGGGCGTTGGATCTTACTTGACAGATGCCTGGACATTGATCGTTTCTTGCTCTGCGAGTCGTGAAGCAAACACAACAGAAGTAAACGAAACCTTGCTGACGAATGCACCTAACCCATTCTCTTCTTTTACTAACCTCACTGTAGTAGTAACTGAATCAGGAAATGTTTCAGTAGCCATTTACAATACAGCAGGCTTGTTAGTAAAAACAGTTACAGAAGAATGCCTTAATCCGGGTACTTATGAATTCACAGTAGATGGATCTGAACTAACTGCAGATTTGTATATGGTGAAATACACGACAGCAGGTACAAGCATCACTAAAAAAATAATCCGTACTCAATAACATAAATGTAAAAACAGAAAAGGGATAGCCTAACGGTTATCCCTTTTTTTTTGCTTATCACCGGGGATATATTTGCGCATTACGGGTATTCCTTTTTACCGATTACAAAGCTATATTTTCCTTTTTCGCTGATTTACTTCTATTTATTCACTTCATAAAACAGGTCTGATCATTGTCTAAACTAAGAATAATATAGTATGTGATTTATGAAAAAATATTTACTACCTTTTGCCTTTATCAGCTGCTTTTTCTTCTATGGCTGTTTCTTTTTACTGCTCATAGACAGTTATAGCACCCACACAATTATTCCTTCATCAAAAAAAGAACCTGTTAAAAGTAATCAAGCATATTCACCAGCAAAAAACAAAACTATAGATTCTGATTTTTTATCTTCCAAATAAGAACTCGACAGGAAGAGTGAACGTTTAAACGTTTAATATCTATAAACTATTCTCTATAGTTTATAGATAGTGCTGAATAGAATTTCCGAATAAGAATAGTATATTAAAATAGTGATTAACCATTCACCGTAAATCCAGCTATGAAAAAACTATTGATTATTCTTATCTTTCTATCCCCTCTTCTTGTTCAGGCACAAGGGTTCCAGGTGAACTTGCAAGGACAAAAACAACAGAGCATGGGAGGAACAGGAACTGGTACAGCCTTAGACGAAGCCAGTATATTTTTTAACCCTGGTGCTGTTTCGCACTTAGAAAAAAATGGTGTAAGTGTAGGGATAAGTCCTACTATTGCAAATTCTACTTTTGAATCTTCGGAGAGTCAATCTCAAGCAAGAACCAATTCACCTGTCAGTACACCTTTCACTGGCTATGCAGTATTTGGTCAGGAAGAAAGCAAATTTAAATTTGGACTTGGTGTATACACACCTTTCGGAAGCACCATCAAATGGGAAGACGAATGGAAAGGACGTTTTTTGCTGACCAAGCTGCAATTGTTCTCCGTATTTATACAACCTACAGTCAGTTATAAAATCAGTGATAAGATCGGTATAGGTGCAGGTTTTGTATATGGTATCGGTAAAATCGATTTGAGAAGAGACATTCCTGCCAGCGATGGAACCTCAGATGGTTCGGCTAAACTTACAGGCAATGCAAGTGGCATAGGTTTCAATGCAGGGATTTATTTGAAACCCATTGAAAAATTATCCATTGGTATTACCTACCGTTCACAAGTCAACATGAAAGTGAATAATGGTAATGCTGAATTCACAGTACCAAGTACTTTATCTTCCACTTTTCCCAATGGCGCATTTAGTTCTTCTTTACCCTTGCCACAAGTCATTAGTATAGGCGTAGGTGTAACACCAATTGAAAAATTATTAATCACAGCTGATGTGAACTTCATCGGATGGTCCGCTTATAAAGAGTTGTCATTTGATTATGAAAACAATACGTCTAAGTTAGAGGATACTAAATCAGCACGTAATTATAAAAACACTTTTGCGTTCAGACTCGGTGGTCAGTATAGCATAAAAGAAAATTTCAGAGTACGCGCCGGTATTGCTTACCAACTGACTCCTGTAAGGGATGGATATGTTACACCGGAAGTTCCGGATGCGAACAAGATCAGTTACACTGCCGGTATAGGTTATAAGTTTGCAGATAAATTAACAGTAGATGCATCGTTTACTTTTGAAGATTTTGCAAAACGTACAGATACCAATAAAGAAGCTAACTTCAGCGCTACTTATAAAACATACATTGCCATTCCTGGTATTTCTCTTACTTATAACTTCTAACATTGAACACCATGAAAAAAATATTCTTTAGAACGTTATATATAGCAGTAGCCATCAGCATAGCTGTTGCCTGCAAACCCAAACTCGAAACACCTTCAGCGGATAAAGGAAGTTTGGATCTTACTACTTATGTAGCGGTAGGAAATTCCATCACTTCCGGTTATGCAGATAATGCTTTATACAATGCAGGACAAAAAGTATCCTTCGCCAAGTTACTCTCCGAACAGTTTCAATTAGCTGGCGGCGGAGCATTCAATGTTCCTTATGTAGGAGTTAACTCAGTAGGAATTGGTTCTACGCGAGGTGCTCGTCTAGGATTGACTTATGTGACAGATTGCAAAGGAGTAACTTCCTTATCACCTAAACCAATTGCAGCAAGTGGCGATGCAACCATCTTTGTTCCAATCTATGCTGCAGATGGACCTTTCCACAATATAGGAGTTCCTGGTGCGAAAGCTATCCATGTGGTAGTACCTGGTTACGGAAATCCAGCAAACGGAGCAGGTAATTACAATCCGTTTTTCTATCGCATGGCTTCTGCTCCCATTACAGCATCTATGCTTTCCGATGCAGTAGCTCTTAATCCTACCTTCTTTACTTTATTCATCGGTAATAATGATGTGCTTCTATATGCATTAAGCGGAGGTGCTCAAGATGTGATTACTCCATCTGCTGGCTCACCAGGTGTAGGATTTGATGCAAGTGTTGATGCAACATTGGCAGGACTAACAGCAGGGGGCGCAAAGGGGATTATAGGCACAGTACCTGATATTACTTCTTTGCCGTATTTCACTACAGTTCCTTACAATGGTTTAGTCTTGGACGCCACTCAAGCAGCTGGCCTTACGGCTGCCTATTCATCATTTGGCATCACCTTTCATGAGGGAGCAAATGCTTTCATGATTCAGGACGCAGCAGCCCCTGGAGGAATAAGACAAATTACTTCTTCTGAACATGTTTTATTGAGCGTTCCGCAAGATTCTTTAAAATGCAAAGGCTGGGGATCTACCAAGCCTATCACTACTCAATATGTATTAACTACAGCTGAGATCACATCAATCAATAATGCGACAACAGCTTATAATGTTAAGCTTCGCTCTGCAGCTACTGTGTTTGATCTGGCTTTCGTTGATGTTAATGCTTTTTTGAAATCTGCTATTACGGGTTTAACATTTGACGGAATTAATGTGAGTACAACATTTGTTTCAGGAGGTGCGTTTTCTTTAGATGGTGTACACCTAACTCCACTTGGAAATGCATTACTCGCTAATCAATTCATTCAATCCATCAATGCTAAATATGGTTCTACTCTACCTGAGCTTGACGTTACCAAATACCATGGTGTTGTATTTCCATAAATAAATAATCAACCTTTCACGGGAGCCCGTCGTTTTGCAAAAGACGATGGGCTTTTGTTTTACAAATGGCCTGTTGTATAACACCAGCATTTTACTTAATTTGGAGAACAGCTATACCTGCTCTTCGCTATGAGATTTTCTTTCTTAGTCTTTCTTTCTCTATTGCTTTCCGGTGGCATACAAGCTCAGACATCGAACGCATTAGGGATCTGTACCATCAAAAATTACTCGGCGAAAATGTATGAAATGCATCCGCGTAACTTTTACATCATGCAGGATCAAAGGGGGATCATGCATTTTGGAAATGAATACGGCATCATGGAATACGACGGCAATTATTGGCAAAGTACACACTTGACCAATGGCACCAGCGGCTATGCAATGGCCCAGGATAAAGAAGGAAAATTATACATTGGCTGCGACAATGAATTGGGGTACCTGAGTTATGATTCCTCTGGCACCGGCAGGTACCAATCTCTCTACGATAAAATTCCTGCAAAAGAAAAAGCACCGGAAAGTTTCTGGGAAGTTATCTCTGAAGACAATACGGTTTTCTTTTTTTCAGCTTCCAAAATTTTTGCTTATCGCAACGGACAATTTAACAGCATTACTCCTGTATCGCCAAAGGGGCGTTTTACATATGCTAAAAAAATAGGGAATTCACTTTATGTACAAGAGCAAGGAACAGGTTTATTGATTTTAAAAAATGACAAGCTGACTTTGGTCAATGGTGGTCACTTACTAAAAGATGCAGACATCAAAGCACTGCTTCCGCAAGGCAACAACGCTATGCTTGTGGTCGAACACAATAAAATCAGTTTGCTGGATGGCAACAGTATGCAACCATTTCCGGGAAATGTCTTTTCCCTTCTCGCCTCACATTCCATCAGTCATTGTATTGAGCTCGCGGATAAAAACCTGTTGATCGCAACACGCGACAATGGATTTTACATTGTCAATGCACAGGGAGATGTATTGAAAAACATCAATATCCAAAATGGATTACAAAGCAATGACATTCATTATGCCTACCTCGACAGCTACGGAGACCTTTGGCTGGCGCTGGATAACGGTATAGCCTATTTGGAAATCAATAGCCCTTTTTCTTTTATCGGATACTCTTCCGGCTTACCGGGCATGGGTTATTCTTCTGTGCTTTTTGAAAATAAATTATACTTAGGCACTTCACAGGGATTGTTCTACACAAACTGGAACACTCGTTTTGTAAAAAGCACTTTTAAACCAGTGAAAGGAATTGAAGGACAGGTTTGGAATCTGTCCATTGCCAACAACACGTTGATGTGCTGTCAAACGAATCTATTATACCAAGTCAAAGGTGACCAGGCGATCAAAATACAAGGTATCTATAGCGATGATGACAATTGGAAATTTTTAGCCTTGCACTCTAAACCTGGTTATGCTGTCAAAGGCACTTATACAGGTTTTGAATTGTATGAATTTCAAAACAATACCTGGAAATACTTACGCAAGCTAGAAGGATTCAATGAGTCATGCCGGGTTTTTGTTGAAGACGATAAAGGAACTCTCTGGGTCTGTCATGGAAATAAAGGCATCTACCGCATTGAACTTTCAGCTGACTTGCAAGGCATCGCTTCAGCTGAAAATTATAATGCATCCAATGACTTTGCACCGGATTTTTTTCTGGATGTTTCTTTGGTGAATGGACATATCGTCTTCGCTTCACAGGCAGGCGTATACCGCTTGGATCCGGCTGAGAAAAAAATAATTAAAGATCAGGAACTAGAAGACATATTTGGCAAAGACCGTTACATCAATAAAATTACGCAATACGAAGACGGCAACATTTGGCTATTCCCAGAAAGTGATTTGTTTCTGTATAGAAAAGTATCGGATAAGGAATACAAAACAGAACATAACGTTTTACATAAACTCAGCGGTAGTCTGGTAGGCAGTTATGAATTTGTCATGCCCCTTGGACAAGGCCTATCCATCATTGGTTCACAAGAAGGCTTCGTTTTATTCAACACCAATTATAAAAGTAAAAAAACAGCACCTTTTCATGTAATGGTAAGACAAGTAGAGGCCAATTTTAAAAATGACAGTCTTTTGTTCGGTGGTAATTTTACGCAAACCAATGGTGCATCTGCATTAGTACAACAAAACATCAGTGAATGGGATTATAATTTAAATTCTCTGCGCATCAGTTTCTCTGCCTTGTTTTATGAAGGGGCTGAAAAAATTATTTACCAATATGCTTTAACACCATCCGGTGAGAAAACAAAAAACTGGTCAGGATGGACCAACAATACTCAAATTGTATTATCCAATTTATCCGAGGGAGAATATTCCTTTTACGTTCGTGCAAAAAATATCTACGGCGTCATCAGTGAAGAAAGTGCATATACCTTTCGCATACTTCCTCCTTGGTACAGATCCGTTCTCGCCTACCTGCTGTATGCCTTGATCATAGCAGGATTGATGGTTCTTGCGGGCAAGTACATTCTATACCGTTTTAAAAGACAAAAAGAATACCTGGAGAAGCAAAAGAATGTGGCCCTTACACTTATGGAGCAAGAGCACGTCACGGAGATTTTAAGAAAAGAAAAAGAATTGATCGCGATACGAAACCAACAATTGGAGGAAAACGTGATTCAAAAAAATAACGAATTGGCTTCTATGGCAACGATGCTCAATCAAAAAACAGAATTTTTGGTTTACCTGAAAGAAAAATTCAAAGACGTCGATAACGATACCGTACAGGTCAATCCTAAATTATTTAAAGAGGTGGTTAAAACCATCGATCAACATTTTGACTTCGATGACAACTGGTCAAACTTCCAGGTACATTTTGATCACG
Source organism: Cytophagaceae bacterium (assembly GCA_014376985.1). Taxonomy (GTDB): domain Bacteria; phylum Bacteroidota; class Bacteroidia; order Cytophagales; family Cytophagaceae; genus JACMQM01. The sequence continues at coordinate 10,356 of JACMQM010000072.1, forward strand.
TTCACCATAATTTTTTACAACGTTTAAGGGAAAAACAGCCTAAACTGGATCAAAGCTGGTTATTACTTTGCGCCTACATCCGGATGAATAAGTCCAACAAAGAAATAGCCGCCCATATGAATATTTCAGTGGCTGCCGTTGAAAAAAGAAGGTACCGATTAAAAGAAAAACTGGATATTGACAGCGACAATAAGCTGGTAGATTATCTATTGAATTTTTAATTTACAGCTATATTAATGCCTTACGCTAAGATTTGAGTGTTATGGCTTGCTTTAGGGATTGAGACATTGTCTGAGCTCTTTTTCTTTGATTTTTTCTATGTACTAATAATGATAGCATCGATTCAAAGAAAAAAGCGAGTGGCGAAAGCCCGGCCCGCAGGGAACGTCATCATTTCTATTAATAAAATTTCTTATCCATTTACAGGTCTATTTAATAGATACATTTATTTTAACAAAAGATTTTTTGATGTCTCGGGGCGTTTCCCTCCAGACCGGGCTTTCGCCACTCGCTTCTCGCCGATCCGTTCTATTTGTTATTCTCAGCAAACAGCGGCGAGAGAGCTCAAACAATGGCTCAATCCCTAACGCAAATCTTTACAGTATCATTTACCGAATCATTTAAATTTAATCCGATTGGCCCTTTTTGACAATTTGTCCTTATTATGTCCTTGTCCGAAACAGGGCGTTGTCCTTTATTTGTCTATCCTAAATTTTTCACAACGGACAACGCTGTTTGTATTATTGTTGAAGCGAATTCAGCGAGTCATCGCAGAAAGCCAACAGCAGGAAACTTTGTTTCTTTCAACCAGCAACATTATTCACCTGCCGTTTTTTAATCATTTTCAACCAAAACAAACATGATGATGAAAAAAGGACAAATCTTATTTACTCTGGTCTTTCTGGCTTTAGTAAATACTATAACCGTTTTTGCACAAAACAAACCTTTTCCGCAGCAACTGAATTATCCGGGCTGCATCAAACCGAGTGTAGCACAAGCTACTCTTAACTCAGACGTAGTGACCTACTATAATTACTGGAAAGGTAAGTATCTAAAAAAATCAACTGCCAATGCAAATCACTATTATATCGCGGCAGGAAGTACCGGTGGTAGCAGCAGTGCCGTGACACAATCAGAAGCACACGGATACGGCATGGTAATTACAGCCTTGATGGCAGGAGCTGATGCTAATGCAAAAACTTATTACGATGGCTTATATGGCATGTACGATACGCATAGAAGTGCTAATAATAACAATCTTATGCAATGGCAGGTATTTGCTGACGAACACAATGCTAATCTGGGTTCAGCAACCGATGGTGACATGGACATCGCATACTCGCTTTTACTTGCACATTACCAATGGGGATCAAATGGCACGATCAATTATTTAGCTGCTGCTCAAAAAATGATTACGAATGGTTTAAAAGCCAGTTATGTCTACAGCACACTGCGTTTAGGATTGGCCGATGATGCCACAAGTGATCATCTTAGTACAAGACCTTCTGATTGGATGTTTGATCACATGAGAGCTTTCAAGGCACATACAAACGATATGATCTGGGATCAACTGGCAGCAAACTTATACAATGTGTATGAAAGAATTTATACCAATTATTCTCCAAACACAGGTTTAATTTCTGATTTCGTCATGTATGATCCTGCACAACCAGCGCCTCCAGGTAAACCTCAGGCGGATGAAGGAAGTACTACAGGTGATTATTCTTATAATGCTTGCCGTGTACCTTTGCGTCTTGTAATGGATTTCGCACATTATGGTACAACAAGTCCTAAACCTTATTTGAATAAAATGGTATCCTGGGCAAGAAGTAAAACAGGAGAAAATCCAGCAAAGTTTGGTGCAGGATATAAATTGAACGGAACAGCATTATCAGGTTCTGATTATGAATCCGGATGTTTTATCTCCCCAATGGTTGCTGCTTCTGTCATTGACCCCAACAACCAAAAATGGTTAAACGATGGTTGGGTTTATATGAAGGGATCAAAAGATGGTTATTACGAAGATACTTATAATGCTATGTGTATGCTATTTGTTTCTGGTAACTGGTGGATACCTGGTGGTTCAGCACCGGTTAATCAGGCACCTACAGTTAGCATCACTTCGCCAGCTAACAACACCTCTTTCACAGCACCTGCAAGCATCACCATCAATGCAAATGCAGCAGATGCTGACGGTACAGTAAGTAAAGTAGATTTCTATAATGGTACTATCTTATTAGGAACAGACAATTCATCGCCATACAGCTACAGTTGGACCAGTGTTGCAGCAGGTAATTATAATCTTACTGCAAAAGCAACAGACAATGTAACTGCGACAACTACTTCTTCAGTTGTTACTGTAACGGTAACTACTGTTACCAATCCAAACCAAGCACCCACGGTCAGTATCACTTCTCCTGGCAACGGTAGTGCTTTCACGGCACCAGCAAGCATTACAATTAACGCGAATGCAGCAGATGCAGATGGTACAGTCAGTAAGGTAGATTTCTATAATGGCGCTACTTTATTAGGAACAGACAACTCTTCGCCCTTCAGCTACAGTTGGACCGGTGTTGCAGCGGGTACTTATAACCTTACCGCTAAAGCAACGGATAATCTTAATGCAACAACTACAACTGCTGCGGTAACAGTAACTGTAAACCCTGTGGCAGTAACGCAAACTCCTTACGGTGGAAGTCCTCAAACAATACCTGGAATCATCGAAGCAGAAAAATATGACTTAGGCGGACAAGGTGTTGCATTCAATGAAACAACTACTGCAAACCAAGGCGGCGCCTTCAGAACGACAGAAGCAGTAGACGTTGAACCTTATGGAACAGGATATAATGTCGGTTACATTGTAACCAACGAATGGCTGGAATACACAGTAAACGTTACAGCCGGCACTTATAAAATTGATGCCAATGTAGCAGCTACTGCAGCCGGTAAAAATTTCCGTTTGGAATTGGATGGTGTAACGATCGCTACCTTTATAGTGCCTAATACAGGCGGATGGGCAACGTTCCAACTTTCCACAGCCAATAATATAGCATTGACTGAAGGACAAAAAGTATTGAGATTGTTTGCAACCAGTACTGATTTTAACGTCGACAAAATTACATTTACTGCTGTCAACAGTAATCCCAATGTAGCGCCGACGGTTAATATCACATCGCCTGCAAGCGGTGCTTCATTCAATGCTCCGGCAAGCATTGCCATCAATGCGAATGCCGCAGATGCTGACGGTACAGTGAGCAAAGTGGATTTCTACAACGGTGCTGCTTTATTAGGAACAGACAACTCGGCTCCTTACAGCTATAGCTGGACAGGCATTGCAGCAGGTTCTTACACCATCACAGCGAAGGCAACCGATAACTCAGGTGCAGAAACTATTTCTTCTGCAGTGAATATTATTGTAACGACCATTACGATTCCAAACCAGGCACCAACAATCAACCTAACTTCTCCGGCAGATAATACTTCTGCTAATGCGCCTGCAACAATCACTATTGCGGCTAATGCAACAGATGCAGATGGTACAGTGAGCAAAGTGGAATTCTATAGCGGTACTACTTTATTGTTTACAGATAATTCTTCTCCATACAGCTATAGCTGGAGCAATATTGCAGCAGGTACATACAGTATCTCTGCGAAAGCAACAGACAACAGCGGAGCAACTTCTTCTTCCTCTGCTGTAAGTGTTACAGTAAATACAGTCGTAAACAATGCTTGTTCTTCTATCGCTCAATATGCAGAGAACAATGGCTATGTGGCAGGAAGCAAAGTGAAAAATGTGAATAACCAATACCAATGCAACCCTTATCCTTATTCCGGATGGTGTAACGGTGCTGCCTGGGCCTATGCTCCAGGGACCGGCGCATATTGGTCAGATGCCTGGACACTGGTAGGTTCATGCGGATCAGCACGAACTGCTGACGAGGCAACGGTGAATGAAAAAACAGTATTCAACTCGCCTAACCCTTTTGCTTCGCAAACAACTATTGAAGTGGTAGCAGTAGAAGCAGGTGAAGCTTCTGTAAAAGTGTACGACCAAACAGGTCAATGGGTACAAACCCTATCAGAAGGTTACCTGATTGCCGGGGCACATCAATTTACATTTGATGCTACTTCACTAAAAGCTGGTTTATACATTGTGAAATACAGCACAAGCAGCGGAGTGACAAGTAGAAAAATAATGAAAACAGAATAAGCATACGAAATAAATAAAAGGGGTACAAGATGATTTCTTGTACCCCTTTTTTATGACTTTTAAAATCTAATCATTACTCTACAAAAGCATTTTTATTTTTTCTGCGTAATATAATTTCAACAGCATCAATGACAGCTTCTGGCGATATCTCGTCAATTTTCGGATTATAATCCAAAGACAAATAAGTTCTTGTTTCTTCATTGTCATTCACCATCGCTTTTACAGAAGGAGGACAAATAAATATTCCTTTTGAATAAACCTCTTTAGGATAGGGTATAAAGCGACCATAATTTTCGCCCATAAACACACATACGGCTTCCTTGGCTTGAGCGGCAGCCATGTGTATAGAAACAGAATCATTGGTCACCAATAAATCCGAATGTTTGATCAAGCTGGCAAGGTCTAGCAAAGATGTTTTTCCAGTACAATCGATCATCTGCTTTCTATACTGTTTTTCTAAGCCGGCAATGATAGCCTTCGCATACTTAGTATCTTTTCTAGCTCCAGTTAATACGATGGTATAATTATGCTGCTTAATCAAATGCTTTGCTACTTTAACAAAATTTGAAGTATGCCATCTTTTTAAATAAGCGCTTGATCCTGGAAAAAAAACTACATAAGGCTTTTCTGTAACAGCTTGTGAAGTATAAGCATCAGAAGACAAACTTCTCCACTCAAAATTTGGTATAGATATCCCTAAAAATAGTTCTACTATTTCTTTATACCGATAAACTTCAAACATATTTTCGTGTGGTGTATGAATCATCGCATTAAAAATATGCTCTTCCTTTAAATCCTCTAAAGGAAGCGGAGTAATTTTTATCTTTTTGTTCGCTTTGATTTTAGAAATTAAAAATGTTTCTGTGTAATATTCTCCAGTATATACGGGATAGAACAAAGTGTCAAATCCTCTTGATAAAAGGCTTTTGATTGTACGAGATCTATAGCGAAAGTTTTTAAACAGTTTATCGTATGCAACCCAGATCATTTCATCATAATACTGAGCATCTAACGTTTCTGCCAGATTCTTCCAGGTAATGTTGCCGATCAGTATGATTTTGTAGTCTTTATACTTTTCACTTTGCCTGATGTAGGGCAATACGTTTCTGAATAGAACGTAATCGCCAATGAAATCATTTTTCACGATGACCAACGTCTTCTCTTCGATTTCTACATTTTTTTCAGCCCCCCAATCGGTCAGACGGTAAATAGTCAGATTAATAGCCAGCCTGATTCTTTTTTTAAATTTTTTAAATGGGGACATGTAATCTTCTCTAGAATTCCTTTCTAACAGATCGATAGACGCAGGGGTCCTAACTATATTGCAATTTTTCTACCAATTTGTGACTGGCACCGTTGTTGTTAATAGCTCTTGAGACAGAAATTTACTAATTAGGCCAAATCCCTGAAGGGAAACGACCTTCTCCTTTAATACTTAAATATTAATTATAAATTCATTTATGAGACAGTATTATAGATTTATAGCATAAATCCTGCCTATTTGCCTCAAAAACTATAAGAAACAGGATAAAGTACCCATTATTTCAAGTTTTGCTATTTTGTCTTTTTTTTTAAAATGCGAATCTTTTTATCAACACAAACCGTTATATTTGTAATAATGAAAGCTCTAAATCGTTACATAGCGTTTTTACTTTTTATGCTGCTGGCTACCGGAGTATTTGCTCAGGATAGTAAGCCGGCATTCCGAGTTGCTCCCAACCCGGCTGACGACTATATAGAATTATTTTTTGAGACGGACAATGCAACACCATCCGCAATTCGTGTATTTGATTTGATTGGAAATCAGGTGAGCGCCATTAATGTGCCTGCCAACAATACTCATCCGATCAAAATAGAAACGGCGACATTGAAACCAGGTGTTTATTTTCTGAGTGTATACACTACCTCAGGAAGAATAGAAACATTAAAGTTTCTGAAAGCCCGATAATTCAATCCTTTTATGTTTTGTTACACTAAGGCATTATGCTTGTTCTTGGCATATAACCTGTTTTTTTTCAAAATTAAAGGATTTCTTATTTGAAAAGTAAAGCAAAAAGACCAACTTCTATTGCACCAGTACTTCCATTGTTCCGCGACTATGAAAACAATAGTATCCCTTTTGCTCGTCCTATGTTGCTACACACTGAAAGCTCAGATTACAGCAGCTCAAATCAAAAATGAACTGGCAGGAAAAGAATGGAAAATTATTAAGTACGAAACCTTTGGTACAGAAGAAGAGCCGAAAGCAGAACAATTGAACGATAAGCTTATCCTCAATAAAGACCTGACTTTCTTCATTATTGAAAACGGTAAGGAATACTTAGGAAGTTGGACTTCAACTGCAGAAGGAAAAATCAGCTGCAAAAGTAAGACGGGAGAATGGAGCAGAATATATAAAGTCATTACCATTACAGAAAAAACAGCAACGATAGAGTATCAGGGGCCTGATCTAACCCGTACATTGTACAGACTAGAAACAAAATAAACTGCTTCTCCGCTCTGTTTCTTTATACTAACCTTACACCATGACCTGTCCCGTGACAGGTCATTTGCATGTATAACCAATCCATAAACATTCGGCCTGCCAGGAACAGGCCGAGGATAGAACAAAGAGTGAATATGTAAACTGTATTCCTACTTAAATTTTTTCTCCTTCAACTCCATAATGCGTTGAAACGATTCGTTGATTCTTTCTTCGCTGATTTCACCAGACTTCACCAACTTCAAAATGATGGCATGCACTTCAGCGGATGTCGTGCGGTAAGACTGATTCACATTATTACCAAACACTACTACATCTACACCGGCGAGTATGGACAATTTGATGGCATTTTCTAATCCATAATTTTTACTGATGGCGTGCATTTGCATGTCATCAGAAAAAATCACGCCATTGAAACCCATTACGCCACGCAGAATATCTGTCATCACTACTTTCGAAAGTGTAGCAGGCAGACAAGTAGTATCCAATCTGCAATTGACTATATGTGCCGTCATGACAGCATCGCAGAAGCCTGATTGAATCACTTCTTTGTAAGGCAATAATTCTATAAACTGCCATTGCTTTGTAATATCGGTAATGCCATAATGTGAATCTGTAGCAGAACTTCCGTGCCCTGGAAAATGCTTGATGACTGTTTTTACATTGTATTCATGATGCGCCTTAATACATGCTATGGCATGACGGGAAACCAAATCGGGATCAGCGCCATAACTTCTTCCTACTTTTGCTATCACCGGATTGTTAACATTCAGGGCGAGATCAACATCAGGAGCAAAGTTAAGATTGATACCCACTTCAGACATGAGTGATGCCAATTGCTTGTTATAATAAATAGTCGAATCCAGATCATTAAGTTTACCCAGGTATTCTGCAGAAGGCATTTTGATCATGCCATATTTCTCTTTCAATCGATGTACCTTCCCTCCTTCTTCGTCAATGCTGATGAACAAAGGTACTTTTGCTAATGCTTGAAGATCCATACTCATTTTCTTAAGCATGTCTTTGGAATAAGTAGGACTGATATTTTTTTCAAAATAAATAATGCCACCCGTTTTACCCCTGATGATTTCTTGTCTCAGTTCGTCTTTTTCTTCTATCAGTTTACGCTCATTGATTCCCATCATGATCATCTGCCCAATCTTTTCCTCCAGCGTAAAATTGATTTTCCTTTGATTGGTTTTTTTTATGACAGTGCCGTCTTCCAGTCTATGACTAACTTCTTTCTGTTCTTTTTTTACTGTTTCTTTTTCCTGCTTCTTATCAGCAGTGACTTCATTACTTTTCACCGGTTGCTTGGAATGACAAGACAACAGGAATGAAATAGAAAAAGTTAAAAGCGTAAGTTTATAGAACAAATGCATAATAGAACTAAATTTAAACGTATTGTATTTAGAAAGTTAAACAACTAAAATACTTGAATTTTAAGTTTATCGGGAATAAAAAGTGAAATAAAATAAACTGCAATACACATATGCCGAAACACTCAACTATTTCTTACATAACCCGGTAAGATTCTGCCTTCTGTACAATAGTCTTTAAGATTGGCCTTGCGAAAGTCAATCACCAGCTAAACAGTTTTTCAACCAGTCCACACTTTTTATAAAAATAAACCAACAACTCACTAAACTTTTGGTTTGGGGAATAGGCTTGATCGTGCTATTACCTCTCTCCACTCGAGCGCAAGAAAATGAACGAGGTACACCTCCATCTTTTCAATTAAAAACTTCCTCTAATGCCCGACAATCTTTTCCTACTTATACGACGGATGAGATTCCGTTAGATAAATTACAGGCAGAAGATGCCATTTTCGACAAGGGAAAATATCCATACCGCTTTGGTTATAATTTCAATGTAAACCTGGACATCAAGAAAGAAGGTACGTTGGAAGAATTGGCAGACGGCAGTAAAATCTGGCGATACAAAGTAAAATGCCCTGGCGCCATCAGTGTCAATTTCTTATACAGTAATTTTCATTTACCGGAAGGTTCGAAACTTTTCTAGTACAATGCCGATGCCAGCATCATCCTGGGGGCTTACACTAAGCGCAACAATCAACCGACAGGAAAATTCGGAACAGAAACCATTGCCGGCGATGAAGTGACATTGGAATATGTAGAGCCTGCTGCCGTTGAGTTTGCCGGTGAAGTAGTTCTTGCTGTCATTGTACACGGATACCGCAGCCATGCTTCTGCAATTCTACCACAAGCAGCAGGAAGCTGTAACGTAAATATCAATTGCCCTGAAGCCGCAGGATGGGAAAATCAAAAAAGATCTGTCGCGCGATTGATCATGAATGGGAATACGTTGTGTACTGGTACTTTGATCAACAATACACGCAATGGTGATAAACCCTATTTCATGACAGCCAATCACTGCATAGGCAGTCTGGATGCCCTGTCCAATGCAGATGCATCAGGTTGTGTTTTCTATTCGAACTTTGAAAGTGCAAGTTGTGCAGGTACATCCGGACCTGAAACACAAACCACAGCTGGAGCAACCGTGAGAGCTAACAACAGCGCTGTTATTTATAAGAGCCCGTAGCCAGGTTGCTCAATGCATACGTGTAAGGCGTAAGGACTTTAATAGATGGACAGGTCATGACCAATAAAATTATTAAACAATAAAATTCATCCATCGGAAATCAAAAAGGGCGGCTTACTTAAGTCGCCCTTTTTTTATGCTATAGAACCAAATCTAAATGAGCAATAACTACACACCACACATGGTTGAACAATTTGCCCAGTTTTAATTTTTTTTAATCTATCTGTAATAGCCGCTTCTTTATTATATATATCAAGTATGCATATACGAGTATGCAATAACCAACTAAACACAGCAGCTATGAAAAAATTAATTACACCATTTAAGTGCAAAAAAAATCTGCATTTAATATCCATTGGTATTAAAAAAAGTTGTTTAATACTCTGCTTATTGATTACAACCACGATAGTAGGTTTTGCGCAAACAAAAAAACTGGGTTCAGTAGATGATTTCAAAAATCAACTCAGTTATTCTAAAACTCAAAGAGGTGCAGAACCTCAAATCCAAACCAGCGATGCGGCCTATCCAGCTGTGTTGAACAAGAGTTACAAGGTTGATCATGTTGAAACCCTTGTAGGTAATATAAAAGGGATCATAGGCTCTCATTTTATGTTTACTATTATTGACGGTAAACTAGAAGGGATATTATTGATCCCTGCCCTTGAAAAAGCCTATCGCTTTTATACCGATGTCAATGGAATGGTGCAGGTAGAAGTAACCGATATTCATTCGTTAATTTGTACAGGATTTAGTACGTATCCAGAATCAAGTTCCAGTCGTACAGATGCCGTACAGGCTGTCCCTCCAGCTACGTCCAGTATTTACCACTTGCAAAGTTTAGCAGGAGCAACCGCTGTTGCTTACCTGGATTTTGATGGCGAAGTCTCTACGACTACTTATTGGAACGGAGGTAATACTATCGATGCACAACCTGGAAATTTTACAGAAACAGACATTACCAATATTTTCAATTTAGTAAGTGAAGACTATCGTGCATTTAAACTTAACATCACCACGGATCTTGCCGTATTCAATGCCGCACCTGTTAACAAAAGAATGCGTTGTATTTTCACTCCAACGAATACAGCAGCGCCAGGTTCCGGAGGTGTCGCTTATTTAAAATCCTTCTCCTGGAACAATGACACTCCTTGTTGGGTATTCAACTCTGGAGCTAAGGGAGCAGGAGAAGCAGCCTCTCATGAGTTGGGTCATACCTTCGGATTGTCTCACGATGGTAGAACAACTCCAGCCGAAAACTACTATAGTGGCGCCGGCATTTGGGCACCGATCATGGGTGTAGGCTACTCTAAAAGTTTAGTGCAATGGAGTAAAGGAGAATATCCTAATGCCAATAAAACAGAAGACGATGTAGCCATCATCTCCAATGCTACAAACGGCTTCGGTTATAAAACGGATGAAGACGGCGGTACACCAGCTACGGCAAAAGCATTAGCCATTGGTGCAACAGGTGCAGTGACAGCCGCGCAAAATTATGGGATCATTACTATACGGACAGATGTTGATGTGTACTCCTTCACTACATCCGGCGGTGCGGTAACACTGACTGCCACGCCAGCCCCAACCTATGCTGATCTGGATATTATTTTAACATTAACCAATGCATCTGGTACAGTTGTATCAACAGCTAATCCAACCGCTGCCGCATCCGGAAGTCAAAGCGGAACAAATCCATTAACCGGTTTAGCAGCCACCATCAGTACTACATTGACAGCAGGCACTTATTACTTACAAGTAGATGGTACAGGTCAGGGAGATTTAACGACAGGATATTCAGATTATGCATCCATAGGAGAATATAGAATTTCCGGTACTGTGCCGGTGAGTACAACAAACCAGCCTCCAGTAGTGAGCATCACGGCACCGGCTAATGGTGGAAACTTTACAGCGCCTGCAAACATTACAATCAGCGCTAATGCGACCGATGATGGCAGTGTAGCAAAAGTAGATTTCTATAATGGCACTACTCTATTAGGATCTGATGCAACAAGTCCGTATAGTTTTACCTGGACAAATGTAGCGGCAGGAAGCTATACCATCAATGCCATTGCTACCGATAATTTAGGTTCAGTAAGTACGACTGCAAATGTAGCGGTAACTGTCAGTAATGTGAACCAGGCACCTGTAGTCACAATTACATCTCCGGCAAATAATGCCTCGTTCGTAGCACCGGCATCCATTACCATCAATGCCTCAGCAACAGACGATGGCAGTGTAGCCAAAGTAGATTTCTACAATGGTACTACTTTGCTGGGATCTGACACAACAAGTCCATACAGTTTTACCTGGACAAACGTTGCTGCTGGAAATTATACGATCAGGACTATTGCCATTGACAACCTTGGATTGGCCAGTGCGGCAGCCAGTGTGGCTGTTATTGTAACCAATACAAGCACTCCTCCTATCGTTGCTATTACTTCACCTGCTAACAATGCAACATTTACTGCACCCGCAAGCATCAGTATCACCGCTACAGCGAGTGATGACGGTACTGTTACGAAGGTAGAATTTTATAATGGTGCTATTTTCTTAGGGAGTGATACTACAAATCCATATACTTTTACATGGACCAATGTAACAGCGGGTACTTATACTATCAATGCGAAAGCAACAGACAATTCAGGTAACAGCAGTATAGCAGCTGTTACAGTGACTGTCATCACTCCTCCTGCAACTGTAGTGACGGTATACAAAGATTGTAATTATAGCACTACAGGATATGCCATACCATTGGGCGTTGAGAATTACACGCTGACACAATTAAGAGCATTGGGTGTAGTGAATGATGACATCTCTTCACTTAGAGTACAAAGCGGTTATGAAATTGTTTTGTACAGAGACGACAATTTCTTAGGCAATGCTTTAATTGTGCGATCAGATGTTTCTTGTTTGGTCAGCAATAACTTTAATGATGCAGCCTCATCGGCCAGAGTGCGTCTTTCAACCGCAGCAGCAGCCGCTGAAAGTCAAACAAAATCAATCAGCGCTTTCCCTAATCCAGCAGATCAATGGATCACCATTAGTTTGAATAATACAGAACAAACTATTGTTACGTTAACGATCATTGATAGTTATGGTAATGCTGCCGGATCGATCCATGCAAGCGACGGGCAACAAATCAATGTCTCTCATCTGCCGACGGGAATTTATTCTCTTCGGGCCATCGATGGACAGGATTTATTGATTACAAAAATTATAGTTCGATAAACCAAATCAACCTAAAAAAGCCGACTTCATTTGAGGTCGCCTTTTTTAGGTTTTTAAAATGAATAGTATATTATGAGACAAATAAAAGAGATTGATTATTACAATCTTTTAGATGAAGGTAAGTTACTTTTCCAGAATAACCGTAATGCCTTGTCCACCGGCGGCACATACGGAAGCGAATCCTCTACCGGATCCTTTTTCGTGTAGTAGTTTTGCTAATGTAGCCAATACTCTTCCGCCTGTAGCGGCAAAGGGATGTCCGGCGGGAATACTGCTTCCATGTACATTCAATTTTGAACGATCGATGGCACCTAACGCTTTATCAAAGCCAAATTGTTTCATCAGTTCCGGGCTCTCCCATATTTTAAGTGTAGCGAGCACTTGAGCGGTAAAGGCTTCATGTATTTCGTAAAAATCAAAGTCTTGCAACGTCAATCCCGCTTTAGCCAACATGCGTGTGGCTGCATAGACAGGAGCTAATAATAAATTTTCTTTATGCTGAACATATTCTATCGCTGCTAATTCTGCATAAGACAAGTAAGCCATTACAGGTAATCCTTTGGCCTTCGCCCATTCTTCACTGGCTAATAAAAGACAAGATGCGCCATCTGTCAACGGTGATGAATTGCCGGCTGTCAGAGATCCATTGACTTTGTCAAAGGCTGGCTTTAATGTGGACAATTTTTCAATACTGGTGTCTCCACGCAAATTGTTATCGCGTGTCAAACCCAAATAAGGTGTCATCATGTCTTCAAAAAAACCAGCCTCATAAGCTTTCACCATTTTCTGATGACTCTCTAACGCAAACTGATCTTGGCCTTTTCGACTGATGTTATAATACTTGGCAGTATATTCGGTATGTCCTCCCATCGAAAGGCCGGTTCGTGTTTCTACATTCGCAGGAACTACAGGTGTAAAATCTCTCCAGCGAATTTTCAGAAACTGGCTAATCTTAGCGCCGGTGGTTTTAGCTCTTCGCGCCGCCAATAATATTTTTCTCAGATTTTCTCCCAATGCCAAAGGCACATTGCTGGATGAATCCACACCGCCCGCTATACCAACTTCAATTTGTCCCAAAGCAATTTTATTAGCAATGTACACCGCGGATTCAATACCGGTATCACAAGCCTGCTGAATGTCGCAAGCAGGTGTAGAAGGATCAAGTGAAGTACTCAATACAGACTCGCGCATCAGATTAAATTCCGAACTGTGTTTAATGACTGCGCCACCCGCCACTTCACCGATTACTTGTCCCTGTAATCCATAACGTTCGATGAGACCGTTTAAAGTAGCCACCATCATGTCCTGATTACTCGCCGTTGTGTAAGCCGTATTCTGACGGGCAAATGGAATGCGGTTGTATCCTACAATCGCTACTTTACGTGAAGTTCTATTCTCCATGGCGTTCTATTTATTTGCTCTTCTTTAAATAAATCCGTTCTACCTGATCTCTGGCACCTTCTAAAGTTAAGTTCCTTTGGCTCTTATTCTATAATTATTGGAATTTTTTCGCCAGAATACGAATGTCATTGGGTTCAATGATTTTCTTGTCGTAACCATTTAATGATACGGCAATCATAGCCAATCCTAATTCCTTTAATGTTGAAACAGTATTTGGGAAAAGCTTTAACAACAACGGATACATCCAGGTCATATACCTGTAAAAATTATGAACACGCTTTAATCCCTTTGTCGGATGAATGTAACCAGGGCGGAAAGCAAACGATTGCTTGAAAGGCAAAGCGAAGATGTCATTCTCTGTTTTTCCTTTTACACGTGCCCACATAGATTTACCCTTTTCTGAGCTGTCTGTTCCTGCGCCCGAAACATAACAGAAAGTCATGTCATTATTGAGTTTACTCAAGGTCTTTGCTACATGCAAAGTAAGCGTATACGTCTTCTTAAAATATTCCGTTTCTTTCATGCCTATGGAAGAAACACCCAGGCAAAAGTAACACGCATTATAGCCACTCAATTGATTTTCTATGGAAGAGAAATTAAAAAAATCAGCGTGAATAATTTCTTTCAATTTAGGATGTGAAACTCCGCAAGATTTTCTATTGATGACCAAGACAGATTCTACCAATGGATGATCAAGACATTCGTGCATGACACCTTCACCGACCATGCCGGTGACGCCTGTGATAATTGCTTTTATTTTTGAAGACATAATGGCTCTTTTATACTAATAATGCGATCAATATAGCGCATTTTAAGAAAGCTTACCTGTAGCAAATGGTAGAATTATATCTACATTCTGACCCCATATTTTCTTTTTTGTTGTTTACTGTTGTTTATCCAAGCGTATGAAATAGTTTAAACAGGCACTCGAAAACCGCACTTATAGTATTTTTAGAACACTAAATGGCATCCTACGTGGAACATTTACGTTTTAACTGATTTTCAGATGGTTAATGGATAACAATTTGCTAACATGGTAGCGAAACTTACAAGCTCTATATGCTATTCCATCCAGGCGTAAAAAATTGTATGGCTTTTGTCTCTTTGCTGATGCTTGTTTTTCATAGCAAAAGTATAGCGGAAGGAACCAAACAATTGAGAAAAGACAGTCAAGGCAAAAGCTGTTTACAGATTTATGATAGGAGTGACAACAACGGTCCGCTCCGAAAGTTTGCCACTTACGAAGCTGACTCTTCCGAACGATTGTATTTCACAATTTCTGATTACCAGAAGGAGGTTGTCTTATTTGGTTTTCAAATGGCCATATTTCATCACGATATGTTTGTTCGCATCAAAGACAAACAAGGAAATGTTGTTTATCAACCTCAACAACTTCCAAACGGTAATGGTCAAGGATATATAGCTTCTTACAATCAAGCCATAGCAGGGCCTTCACTTGCACCTTATATACAAACAACAGGTGGTTACGACCCATTTGTCTTCAAGCCTACTTACAACGGAGATTACTATATTGAATTCAATCCAGATGATCCTTTAGTAATACCGGCAACAGATACCATTAAATACCGTCAGATTTTTGAGCTGTTTGATATTTCTGTCGTTAACATCGTTTCACATCATACACTTGAAGGAAGGCTGTGGTCAAGGGCCTGGGACTTCACGACACAGGATTATGGCAATGCTTTTACAGCAGATTTATTCATCTATGCCGATGATGGTATTGTAACCAAAGTAAATTTTAATGGAATGCAGCCCTATGGCTTTGTTGTATCTAGCAACAGTACGGGAACAAGAAATGATATGGATCCTTTTACCAACCGTCAATCGGTGGAAGGAAACAAAACGTATCCTCAGTATAAAATCTTCTTAACTTATCCCGACAGTACTGTTTTTAAATCCGGTCAACTAGGACTGATTTTAAAAGGTATGCAAATCAAATGCACGACCAATGG
>JACMQM010000073.1 GCA_014376985.1 Cytophagaceae bacterium
CAGGGTGGCAAAAAATCCAAATGGATGCAGAAAGTGGAAGATGCCATGAAAGCACAGGAGGAGATAAAGAAGAATAAGAAAAAATAGTGGTTAGTCCTTAGAGATTAGTCGTTAGTAAATAAGAAAAGCTGCCGATGGCAGCTTTTCTTATTTTTAGAAATAAATATTCAACTCCGCAAATACACTGCGGTTCTGGTGTTTAAATTAGTAGTATAGAAGCTTTATAAATTTTAACTAACGACTAACCTCCAACGACTAACCACTATTACACAAATAGTTATAAGCTTATCCACACTGTTTATCCCCCATTTTGTGAATAAACGTGGTAATACTTAATGAAAGAGGTCTCGGTAATGGTCTGAGATTATAATTTATATTTGTAGAAGTGGAGAATTAAAAAGGTTCTCTTTCTGTTAACATCATAGTCTTTTTTAACGATAAACGCATGGGTAAAATAATTGCTATTGCCAATCAAAAAGGAGGAGTAGGAAAAACTACTACAGCCATCAATCTAGCTGCCAGCTTTGCCGCTCTGGAATATAAAACCTTATTGGTCGATGCCGATCCTCAAGCTAACTCTACTTCCGGATTGGGCTTTGATCCCAAGCAAATTGAAAATTCAGTCTATGAGTGCATGGTGCACAATTTAGATCCTACGGATCTGATCATTGCTACCAATGTAAAGCATCTGGACCTGTTGCCTTCTCACATCGACCTTGTAGGTGCGGAAGTGGAAATGGTAAGTCTGGAAAACAGAGAGTTCCGCATGAAAGAAGTGTTGGGTAAAATCAAAGATAAGTATGACTTTATCTTATTGGACTGCTCTCCTTCTTTGGGTTTAATTACCGCCAACTCTTTAGTAGCTGCTGATTCTATTATCATTCCGGTACAATGCGAATACTTTGCGTTGGAAGGTTTAGGTAAATTATTCTATACGGTGCAATTGATTCAAAAAGGCTATAACCCTGAATTGGAAATTGAAGGTGTATTGTTGACGATGTACGACATGCGTATGCGTTTGTGCAATCAGGTAGTCGAAGATGTTCGCAACCATTGCCAGGAATTGACTTTTGAAACCATCATACCGCGCAATGTGCGTCTCAGTGAATCACCAAGTTTTGGTTTGCCTGTTATTGCGCACGATGCAGAAAGTAAAGGAGCCATCAGCTATTTAAATTTAGCACAGGAAATATTGGAACGTAACGGTATGGTAGTAGCTAAGTAATTACTGTTTAACAGTAATAAAATAACAAATACTAAATCCCAAATAACAATAAATTACAAGTATCAAGTCAAAAATAAAACGCTTGGTATTTGGATCTTTTTTGGAATTTCAATTTTGGAATTTGACAAATAGACATTAGAGAGTATAAACAACATGACGATAGTAATGAGCGACCCGAAGAAGAAAACTGGTTTAGGCAGAGGATTAGGAGCTTTGTTGAAAGATACGGAACAACCTCTTAGAAGAGAAGAAAGAGTAGTTGTAACAGGCCCTAGCATCGATATGATCAACATTGATAGTATCGAGATGAATCCTTACCAGCCAAGAACACACTTCGAAGAAGAGGCTTTACAGGAATTGAGTGAATCCATCAAACTGCATGGCATCATTCAACCGATTACAGTACGTCGTCTTTCTGTCGGCAAATACCAGTTGATCTCAGGAGAGCGTCGTACGCAAGCTTCTAAGAGAGCCGGTTTAACTACATTACCTGCTTACATCCGCGAGGCCAACGATCAACAAATGTTGGAAATGGCTTTGATCGAAAACATACAACGTGAAAACTTAAACGCGCTCGAAGTAGCCTTGAGTTACCAACGTTTGATTTCTGAATGCAAATTGAAGCAAGAAGAACTAGGCGATCGCGTAGGAAAGAAAAGAACAACGGTAAACAATTACCTTCGTTTATTGAAACTTCCTCCGGACATTCAAGCTGCTATCCGTGACCTACGTTTGAGCATGGGGCATGCCCGCGCTATTGTTAACGTAGAAAAAGCGGAAGAGCAATTGTATATTTTTAACAAGATTCTGAGCGATGACCTTTCGGTAAGAGCAACGGAAGAATTGGTACGCAACATTGGTCAAAAGCCGGCAGCGCAAGCTCCTGCAGCGAAAACAGCATCCAATGCAGCTCCTTCCAACAGTGGTGAAATCAATCAATTACAAACGCGTTTGTCTTCTCACTTTGGAACCAAGATCAATATCAAAAGCGACAAAATAGGTAAAGGAGAAATCAAGATTCCGTTTGTCTCTGTTGACGACCTCAATAGAATATTAGACCTTCTTAATTTATAGCAGGTGTTGATGAAGTACAAGCACATACTTATTCTTTGCTTCTTCTTCCTTGCTGTATCAACAAGAAGTTACGGTCAATCCGGCGACAGTACTTCTTCTACCCAAGAAGAGAGTATACCGAAAAAGAAAGCTAAAAATCCGCAGAACGTCGCCGCTAACAAAGCCGCTTTGATGTCGGCGATTGTTCCGGGACTTGGTCAGTTTCATAATAAAAGGTATTGGAAACCGCCGATTATATATGTCGGGGCAGGTGTGATTACTTATTTTATCATTGACAACAACCGACAATTTCAACTTTACAAAAGAGGATACGATCAACGCATAAGTGACCCGAATGCGTCGATAGATCCTTCTATCAGTGGTTATTCTACTGAAAACCTACGTATTCTGAGAGATGATTACCGTCGCTACCGAGATATGTCGGTAGTATTTGGCGTAGCGCTTTATGCCTTAAACATCATTGATGCTTATGTAGACCGTCATTTGATGGAATTCGATGTCAGCGATGATCTTTCCATGCATGTGAAACCATTTTTATATACGGCAAATAATCACCAATTTGCGTCCGGATTAACATTAAACTTTTCGTTGAAGAAATGAACATCACCCTGATCGGTTATGGGAAAATGGGTAAAGCCATAGAACAAATCGCACTGCACAAAGGACATGAAGTCACTTTCAAAATAGATCAAAACAATCACGATCTGCTTCATACCCTGAATGGCAGCAAAACAGATGCTGCTATTGAATTTACGCAACCTGAACAAGCATTTCATAATTTGAAATATTGCCTGGAAAACGGTATCCCTGTGGTATGCGGTACAACAGGCTGGTTAGAGAAGAGAAAAGAGATCGAAGCGATCTGTCTACACAACAAAGGAGCTTTCTTCTACGCGAGCAATTACAGTGTAGGTGTGAATATTTTCTTTCACCTCAACAAATGGTTGGCGCAAGTGATGAATGGATATCCTGAATACCAAATCTCCACAGAAGAAATTCACCATACCGAAAAGAAAGATGCGCCAAGTGGTACATCCATTACATTAGCCGAAGGCATTCTTGAAAATTACCCGAGTAAAACAAACTGGGTAAACGAAGCAGTAGGCCAAGCGAATGAATTGCCGATTGTTTCCAAGCGCATTGCGAACGTTCCAGGTACTCATACCATCGTATACGAATCAGCAATCGATGCGATAGAGATCAAACATACAGCACACTCACGCGAAGGATTTGCGCAGGGAGCTGTATTGGCCGCTGAGTGGTTGAAAGGTAAAACCGGAGTTTTTGGGATGGATGATCTTTTAAAAATAAAACAATAATCAATACGTTATATCATGCACTGCGTAAGGGATAGCAGCGGATAGCCCACAGCGAGACGCCTAAATCTTTTCATGCACTGAAGCCGACACTAGCGAGGACTTGCAGCGGATAGCCCGGCCAGAAGGGACACGCCCTAATACCTTCCCAGCTACACCTTAGAAAACATTCATTCATCACCTTAATACTATACCAATGAACTATAAATTCTGGGAAAAGAAAAAAGATACCAAACCGAAAGCCAAAGAAAAATGGTGGCACTCGCTTTTGTTTGCAGTCATCGCTGCTACTTTGATTCGATGGATATTTATGGAAGCATTTACTATTCCTACTCCATCCATGGAGAAATCTTTGCTGGTAGGCGATTATTTATTCGTTAGTAAATTCCATTACGGAACCCGCACACCGTCTACTCCTTTGCAAATACCTCTTACCCATCAGAAGATCTGGTTGACGGACTTGCCATCCTACTCTGATGCCATTAAATTACCTACTTATCGTCTACCCGGTATCAGCCACGTTAAGAATAACGATGTGGTTGTATTCAACTGGCCGGATGACAAAGGATACCCTACTGACCTTAAAACGAACTACATCAAACGCTGCATTGGTATAGCCGGAGACAGTATACAAATTAAAAACAGAGCGGTATTCATTAACGGCAAAGGAATAACACCACCAGCTGAAATGCAATATACCTATTGGGTAACAACCAATGGAGTAGTCAGTGATCGAATTTTTAAAAAATATAAAATCCCCAATTATAACGGAGAGCAAAATTTACAAAGCTTCGGAGATAGCACATCCGGCTATTTGTTGAGCATCACTCCAAAGCTTGCACAGCAATTAGTGGATGATCATGTGGCTGCCAAAATTGAATTCCTAGATGTTAGTGACCGTCGTTTCAATCCGTTGTTGTTCCCTACCGCTAAATTTTCTGAGTCCTGGACCGTTGACAATTACGGACCTTTGTGGATTCCGAAAGAAGGCAGTAAGATTACATTGAATGCTTATAACATTCAAACCTACGAATCAACGATCAGGGATTATGAAGGTTGGAAAACAGTAGAAAACAAAGGTGGACATTTATGGATTGATGGTGCTCCTGTAAGCGAATATACCTTTCAACAAAACTATTATTTCATGATGGGAGACAACCGACACAACTCACAGGACTCTCGATTCTGGGGCTTTGTACCGGAAGATCATATTGTAGGAAAAGCGTTTATCATATGGCTATCATTAGATCCGGGAGAAAACTTATTTCATAAAGTCAGATGGAATCGTTTATTCGATCTGATTGATTGATCAATTTATACTTTGCAAAAAACTCCTTCTCCCCGAAGGAGTTTTTTTTTATTCTATTTTATACTTCAATAAAAATTCAGAAATAATTAAACGGAATAAATTTCTATAATAACCTATTCCGTTTAATCATTTTAACTAAAGAATGAAACAGTATTTTTTTATTTTGGCTAAGCTATTCCTGGCATGTTGTTTACTGTTTTTTAATTGTATATTCTCAACAGAATATACTTTTCATAAAGGAAGATAGCCAATCCTTTAGTTATGGATAATATTTATAAGAACGTACTTCAAGATGCTTTAGGCGCCTATTGGGAATATAATTTCCAGACGGAAAAACTATATGTAAGCCCCGAGTTTAAAGAAAGCTTAGGCTATCCTACAATAGATGCAGAGCACTCCAGAGAAACATGGAAAAAAATAGTTTTTCCTGAAGATTTCACGACCAGCTCGAAAATGTTGGAAGAACACATTGCGAGTAAAGGACAGATACCCTACCGAGTAGAAGTACGCTACCGACACAAAGACGGCCATATCGTCTGGATGCAATCAACAGGACGTGTGATCAGTTGGGCAACAGGTGGCAAACCTCTTAAAATGGTCGGTTGTCATTTTGACATTACCAAACAAAAAGAGATTGAACTAGAATTAAAGAACTCTCAGATTTTTTTAAATAAAACCAATGAAGTAGCACGCATTGGAGGATGGGAAATAGATTTCAAAAATGATATCGTCTATTGGCAACCTGTAACCAAAATGATTCACGAAGTACAGGAAGACTATCAACCAGATTTAAGTACCGCTATTCATTTTTTTAAAGAAGGAGAAAGCAGAGAAAAAATCATCGAAGCGTTAAAGAATGCCTTGGAACTAGGAACACACTATGATTTAGAGTTGGAGCTATTGACCGCTAAAGGAAGGACAATATGGACAAGATCTATCGGGTTGCCTGAGTTTAGTGAAGGCAAATGCATACGCCTTATTGGCACCATACAGGATATAGACAAAGAAAAAAATATACAGCGTGAATTAGAAAAAAGCGAAGAGCAATTCCGTACGGCTTTTAAATACTCTGCTATCGGTATGGCGCTTGTTTCTGTAGAAGGAAAATGGCTTAAAGTCAATCAAAAGTTATGTGATATTTTAGGTTACTCCGAAGCAGAAATGCTTCAGAAAACATTCATGGATATGACTCATCCTGATGAGGTATCAATGGACTTGTCATTGGTTAAAAAATCAGCTCTCGAACCTTTCCAAAATATACAACGAGAAAAAAGGTATGTCCATAAAACTGGACATACTATATGGGTACTGGTCAATATATCCATACTAAAAAACCCGGATGGTACGTCCAGTCATTTCATTACACAGGTACAAGACATCACCGAACGGAAGGAGAAAGAAACAGAGTTGCTGAAAGTCAATCAGGAACTGATTTCTTTTTTTGATTCAGATGCACATGTGGCAATCATTGCCACAGATACCAAAGGATCGATTACTCATTTCAGTAAAGGAGCAGAACTATTACTCGGTTATAAAAGAGAAGAGGTTGTCAATAAATTAAGTCCTTTAGCTATTCATGTGGCAGAAGAAATAGAAGAAAAGAGAAAAAAGATAGCAGCACTTTTAGGCAAACCGATAAAAGTCGTTAATGTATTAACGGAACTCGCAAAGGTCGGTGTTTATGATTCTCAGGAATGGACTTACGTTCGCAAAAATCAAACGACCTTGCCTGTGCAGGTTGACATTACGGCCATTAAAGATAGTCTTGGTAACATCACCGGATTCATCGGCATCGCTACAGACATCAGTCAAATACTCGATACAAAAGAAGCACTGAGACAAAGCGAACAACGTTGGCAGTATGCCTTAGAAGGTTCCAGCAATGGTGTATGGGATTGGAACATGATTACCAATGAAGTGTTCTATTCTAATCAATGGAAAAGCATTATTGGTTATGAAGACCATGAAATACCCAATACGTATGAAGCCTGGTCATCTCTTGTCCACCCGGAAGATTTGGAAAGGTGTCAGAAAGATCTTGAAATGCATTACACAGGTCATACACTAAGTTATGTCAACGAACACCGTATGCTGTGTAAAGATGGCTTCTACAAATGGATATTAAGTAAGGGCAAAGTCATTGAACGGACAGCCGATCAAAAGCCTGTTCGTATCATGGGCACACATACAGACATCACCTGGCAGAAAGATAAAGAAGATGAATTGGGCCGTACACTGGATATCATCAGTGAGCAAAACAAACGTTTACTTAATTTTGCTTACATCGTTTCTCACAACTTACGTTCGCACTCCAGCAATTTCAAACTACTCCTGGATGTAATTGATATTTCAGAAACGAGAGAAGAATTATACGAAGCCATTGCTCACCTCCACGACATTTATAATTCGCTGGATGAAACCGTTAAGAACCTGAATGAAATTGTCAAAATACAAACTAACATCAGCAAACAAAGAGAAGAGATTAATCTGCATCAATACATAGAAAAAACAACCGATCTCTTGCGAGGAGAGATTAAATTAAAAAATGCGCTGATTCTCAATGGCATAAAAAAGGATCAGTCTATATTATACAATCCTGCCTACATGGAAAGTATTCTATTGAATCTAATTACCAATGGGATTAAATACCGCCATCCGGATAGAGCACCGCAAATCAGTTTAAATTTGTATCAGGAAAACAATCGATTGGTGCTGGTGATCAAAGATAATGGACTAGGCATAGACCTTTCCTTACATGGTCAAAAACTGTTTGGCATGTATAAAACATTTCATGGCAACAGCGATGCAAAAGGCATTGGACTATTTATCACTAAAAATCAGGTAGATGCCATGGGAGGTAAAATTGAAGTTTTAAGTGAGGTGAATGAAGGCTCTACTTTTAAAATTTACCTTTCCTAAATGGAGTATAATAGTTGATGAAATAATTTTATTTACACGCCTAACATGGGGAATGTTTGGGTGTGAAAATTAAGATCAAACTTGTAATCCCCTTTTAGGGGTATTTATTTCTCAAATAGACCTTTCTTCAGAACGTAGAAGAAAACAAATTGAATAATTAACCGTATATTAAGTGTCTGTTTACAACACCTACACCTACTATGATTCTTGAAGGAAAAAAACTGATTTTAGCTACTAAACCATTTGCTAAAGAGGAGCGTTCAAAAAGTTGGATGCATACCATTTCTACTTTGGTACTTCTTGTATGTGCTTATGTTTCTATTTTCTGGGTTGAACCTATTGCTTTAAAAATTGTATTGTCCATACTGGCCAGTTTGATTTCTTTGAGGATGTTTATCATCTACCATGATTATTTGCATAAAACCATTTTGCAAAATTCAGCCATGGCCAATGTTATCTTTACTCTATTCGGACTCTACATACTATCACCAAGAAGTGTGTGGAAGCGTTCACACGATTACCATCACAAACACAACTCAAAGCTCTTTGCCTCCAGTGTAGGATCCTTTCCAATCATTACAAAAGAAAAGTTTCAGTCTTTAAAGAATTCAGATCGTAGAGCATACCTCTTTATCCGTCATCCTTTGACAATTTTACTGGGTCACATTTTCACGTTTACCTTTGGACTGAGCTTGCTTCCATTGTTGCGCAGCCCCGATAAGCATTGGGACGCAGCTATCGCATTGGTAGCACATTACAGTATTGCGGTGTTGATCTATATAACATGTGGACCGTTAAACTTTGCATTAGGTTTTCTGATGCCTGCCATTATATCCGGTTCGATGGGATCTTATTTATTTTACGCGCAACATAATTTCCCCGGCACGCACTTCGAGGACAAAGAAGGTTGGACCTACATCAGCGCAGCGATGAATTCTTCCAGCTACATGAAAATGAATAAATTGATGCATTGGTTTACTGGCAACATCGGTTTCCATCACATCCATCACCTCAACGCTAGAATTCCTTTTTACCGTTTGCCCGAAGCATTTGAAAAAATCCCGGAATTACAATCCGCTAAAACAACATCGCTTAATCCTGTTGATATCTACAAATGCCTGCGTTTGAAAGTTTGGGATACGGAAACACAAAATATGATTGGACTTCGGGAGATTGCGAAAGGGTAATAATTAGTGGTCTGTTGTCAAAGATCAGTAAAAGATAAAAACACCATAAATAAAGAGTCCTCTTGTGATACAAGGGGACTCTTTATTTATGGTGTTTTATGGGTGTCAAGTCTAAACCTAGTGCTGTCGGACGCTACTAAACTATTTGCGTTAACTCTGTCTGGCTTGCCCCTAAATCCCTTAAAGGAGACTCAACATCTATATTTTTCAGTTTTTAGTACTCGTCCCGCTAGGCACAAGTACTAAAAACTGACACTGTGCTTACCACTTAATCGGTAGAATTCCCTTCCCTCCCAGGTGTTCATTCGTTTGGCTAAAATGTTTGCACCCCATAAAACCATTGTACGCAGAAAACGGAGAAGGATGTGCGGCTTTTAATACGAGGTGTTTTTGGGTATCAATGAAGCTCCCTTTTTTTTGTGCATAGGCTCCCCATAACAAAAATACTAAATTTTCTTTTTCTTCATTTAATGCGCGAATAGCAGCATCTGTAAATTCTTCCCATCCTCTGTTTTGATGAGAGCCTGCGGTATTTGCACGTACCGTAAGTGTAGCATTCAATAACAACACTCCTTGAGAAGCCCAATGTTCCAGATTTCCAGAGGTTGAGATTTCTTTATTGATATCAGATTTTAGCTCTTTAAAAATATTGAGCAGAGAAGGGGGTGGTTTTACTCCTAAAGGCACCGAAAAACAAAGGCCATGGGCTTGTCCTATGCCGTGATAAGGATCCTGACCGATAATCACCACTTTCGTTTCGGCAAAAGGACATTTATCAAAAGCATTGAAAATTTGAGGTCCAGACGGAAAAACCTGATATATCTTTTTTTCTTCTTTAATAAAGTCAGTTAATTTTAAAAAATAAGGGGCCGAAAATTCTTTTTTTAGCCTTTCCTTCCACGATTCCTCGATTTTCACATCACTCATAGCATTCATTCATTATTATCCACAATATATACTTTCAAAGTTTATTTTATATAAACTTTTGCTAAATTTAGTTGTTACATCTAGTACTATCCAACCCGTATTTTATGAAGGCCACAGAGATTACAGACGGAGTTAAAGTAAGTGTTACAACAACCTTCCAAGAGGATTATTCTAATCCTATGCAATCTCACTATGTCTTTACCTACAAAATACGCATCGATAACTTCAGCGAATATACGGTACAATTGTTAAGAAGACATTGGTTCATTGTAGACACCAACTGCACCGTAAGAGAAGTAGAGGGTCAGGGAGTCGTAGGCTTGCAACCGGTGCTTGAACCGGGAGAGAGCCATGAATATGTTTCCGGTTGTAACTTAAAAACAGAAATTGGTAAAATGTCAGGCACGTATACCATGGAACGTATCATCGACGGCAAACTGTTTGATGTAATCATTCCTGAGTTTGTACTGATGACGCCTTATAAATTAAATTAGTTGTTAATTATTAGTTATTAGTCATGTAGGATATAACCAGCAACTAACAACTAGCCACTAACAACTAACAACTAACAACTTGATACTTTCCCGACTCGCATCATTTATACGCTATTTTTTTTCAGCGACAAATGCTCATGGCATACATTCGCCTTTTGTGTATGATTTGTATACCCAAATCATTAGCGTTCGCAAAAAATATTATGCCTTTGAAGAATTAAAATCCTACAGGCAATCGCTAGAAAAAGATAATCGTAAAATCACACTGGTTGATTTAGGAGCTGGTTCATTTAACATTCCTACTCAGCCCAAACAAGTACATATCAACACCATTTACAAACGATCCAGTCATTCTGAAAAAGATACGGAATTACTCTTTCGGCTCGTATCGCATTTTCAGCCACATTACATTCTGGAATTAGGAACTTGTCTGGGAGTATCCACACTGTATTTAGCAAAAGCCAATAAGAAAGCCAGTGTATATACCCTTGAAGGCAATCCTGATTATGCCGTATTAGCGAGAAAAGCATTTATTGAATTTCAAACACACAACATCACACTGATAGAAGGCAATATCCATGAAACGCTGCATGCAGCGATGGACCGCATCCCTTCGCTTGACTTTGCTTTTTTGGATGCCCACCACGCCTATGAACCTACGGTGCAGTTTTTCAAGACCTGTTTGAAAAAGATTAGCGAACATTCTGTCATCATATTGGATGATATCCATTGGTCACCGGAAATGGAAAGAGCCTGGGAGACCATCAAGGCAATGCCGGAAGTCAAGCAGACCATTGACCTCTTCCAATTCGGAATTGTCTTCTTCAAATCAGGGCAAGTGAAAGAACATTTTGTATTGAGGTACACTTAATGCCCAATAAGTTGCGTGAGGGATTGCAGCGGAAAGCCCACAGCGAGCAACAAAGCAAACTATATATTATAAAGATGGCTCCGAGCGAGGACTTGCAGCACAATCGAGCAAGGAGTGCGAAGATTGCGAACGCAGTTCTGCCCGACCCGCCTTTTCCGGCGGGGCACGCCCAAGCCGTCCTTAAACTCTTCTTCCTAGATAAAAAGCATCTATTATATTTGTGTATCCTTTTAACAAATCGATATCTTATCCATCAAATTCTACAAAAAAAACACCCATATGATTGCAAAGTACAGCGATATGTATAAATTTATAGTTCAATATAACTTTTTCAAGAATGACAACTGAGGAGAAAAAAGACAATAAAAAAGGACTGATCATCTTGTTGGTGCTGCTATTGATAGGTACCAACGGGATCTGGGGATTTGTGACGTTGAATCAGAAAAATACGCTAGACCAGCAAACTGTAAAAGTTACTGAACAAACTGTAAAAATCGATTCACTCAATAAAGAGTTTGAATTGAAAATCGTACAGTTGGACAGTATGAAAAAAGCCATATTGGACCTTGGTGGAGACACTACCCGTCTTGGAGAAGAGATCAGACAATTGCAGGTGAACATGGCGAAAGCCTCTCGTGACTCCCGCAAATACAAAGCTCTATATGCTGATTTGCAACGTGATTTCGATTTGAAACTCGAAGCAGGTAAAAAAGAAATTGCGGACTTGAAAGCATTCCTTGCTCAACAGGATACCATCATCACGAAACAGAAAATCACCATCAACGAGAAAGAGAACAACATCTCTAAGTTGAACCAGGAAAAAGAAGACCTCCAGGTCAAGGTAACCTTAGCCTCCGTGCTGAGAGCCGACAAGTTTGTGGTAGAAGCATTGGATACCAAAGGCAAAGCTCGCCCTGCTGATGACGTGAAAGCGAAAAAAGTAGACAAAGTTAAAATTGCCTTTACATTGGAAGAAAATAAAGTAGCCGATGTGAAAGACAGAGAAGTTATCATGCGACTGATCGAACCGGACGGTGCAGCTTTATATGAGACATCTACTGGTGGTGGAGAATTTACCTTTGAAGGCAAACAACTTTACTACACATTGAAAACCAACGTATTGTACGACAAGACAGCTAAAAGACTGTCTTTCGAATACAAAAAGGGAAGCCCTTATAAAGTAGGTACTTATAAAGTAGAGATCTACTGCGAAGATGCCCTGATTGGCGAAACAACTTTCAAGGTTCGCTAAACAGCCCTTTTATAATTTATTAATCCCGTTATTTCTTTGAAATAGCGGGATTTTTTTGTGTTTATAGTATAAATAACTATCTTTGTGACCCTTAAAAAAATTTATAAACAATAATTTATGAGCCTGAAACAGTACGAGACGGTATTCATTTTAACTCCCGTTTTATCTGACCAACAGATGAAGGATACCGCACTAAAATTCAAGCAATACTTGCTTGATCAGGGAGCTAAAATTGTGAACGAAGAAAGCTGGGGTTTGAAAAAACTCGCTTACACGATCGATCACAAAAACACTGGTTTCTATCACTTACTTCAATTCGAATCTGATCCTCAGTTGATCAAAACTTTCGAAGTGGAATTCCGTCGTGATGAACGCGTGATGAGATTCTTAACTGTATCCTTAGACAAATATGCTTTGGCTTACAGCAAAAAGAGAAAAAATGGTGAGTTCAAAAAATCAGTAAAAGAGGAGGCATCAGTATGACACTTGTAAATGAATCTGTAAACAGAACGGAAGTAAGAAAGAAATACTGCCGATTCAAAAAGATGGGCATCAAGTACATTGACTACAAAGATGCTAGCTTCTTGTTGAAATTTGTAAACGAACAAGGCAAACTTCTTCCAAGAAGATTGACTGGAACGAGTTTAAAATATCAACGCAAAGTTTCTCAAGCGGTAAAAAGATCAAGACACCTTGGCTTAATGCCATACGTGACTGATTCACTTAAATAGTCATTGAACCATGGAAGTAATACTAAAAGACGACATAAAAGGTCTGGGTTATAAAAATGACCTGGTAAAAGTAAAACCTGGTTACGGAAGAAATTATTTGATTCCTAACAATTTTGCTATCCTTGCTACTTCTTCTACAAAGAAGGAATTGGCTGAAACATTGAAACAAGTAGCTCACAAAGCAGAAAAGCTAAAAACTAGCGCTGTTGAACTGGCTGCGAAACTGGCAGAAACTACCTTGGACATCCCTGCAAAAGTAGGTGAAACAGGTAAGATCTTCGGTGCAGTAACTACTCTTCAGGTATCTGATGCGCTAGCAGCGAAAGGTTTGATTGTAGACCGTAAAAAAATCTCTTTCAAATCGGATGTGAAAGAAGCTGGTGAGCACATCGCAAGCATCGATCTTCACAAAGAAGTGAAAGTAGAATTGAAATTCAAAGTGGTATCAGCATAAGCTTATTCCATTGAAATTACAAT
Source organism: Cytophagaceae bacterium (assembly GCA_014376985.1). GTDB lineage: Bacteria > Bacteroidota > Bacteroidia > Cytophagales > Cytophagaceae > JACMQM01. The sequence continues at coordinate 13,783 of JACMQM010000073.1, forward strand.
CCCGTTAAACTTTTAGTTTGACGGGATTTTTTTTGCCTGATAATTCTTACCTTTCACTATGGCATCACACAACGTCAAACAAACACTTTACGACCTCTGCTCATCCTTTGTGGACGAACGTATACAGATGTATCAAAAAGCGATGAAAGACGCTCAGGAAGCCGCTAATAACGAAGAGAAAAGCAGTGCTGGTGACAAGTATGAAACCACCCGCGCCATGATGCAGATTGAAAAAGATAAAAATGCCAAACAATTAGAAGAAACCATCAAGTTAAAAAAAGCATTAAGTCAAATCAATCCCAACTCAACATCAGACGTCATCGGATTAGGTAGCCTTGTGCTGACCGACAAAGGCAATTTCTATATTTCCATCAGTGTAGGAAAAATCAACGCGGACAATGCAGGGTATATCGCCATTGCACCAACCTCCCCTCTTGGTGCGGCATTCGTTAATCGTAAGGTTTCAGAGACGGCGACGTTTAATGGGATGGTGTATAAAATAGTTAAAGTATTTTAACCATTTGCCTGACCCCTAAATCCCCTGAAGGGGACTCTGCTGTAACGCTTAATGAATATCTACTTTGAAATAGCGAGAAGATAAAATACTGAACAGCATTTGCTGGAAAGTTACTTTAGTGGCAACTATATACTTATCAGACCCATTATAATTTGGGTATTGCTAGTGGTAAGTGATAAGGTGTAAATGGTAAGAAATTTATTAATCGATTCTAGTGCATCAATAGCTTAACCTATAGTGCGACAGGTGTCCACGAAAATAGCGAATTAAAGAAGACATGGTTAGAAATTAACTTCGTGTCGATTAAAGGAGCCGCCATGTCTTCTTTAATTCGCTATTTTCGTGGCGCCCTTTTCTTTTGTTTCTTTTATTTTGGGGGAGCAAAAGAAAAGAAAAAGGATGGAGTAACTATTTACTTATCATTTATAAGACTGATTATACTTGCTGTAAATTAGGTCCAGTAAGTATATCGGTATCCCTTAGGAGATTTAGGGGTTAAGACAGAAAAGTTAACATCATGGATAAAGACTTCCTCCAACAACTCGCACAACAGCTCCGAAAGCCTGATGGTGACATGGGTAAAAAAGTAGGAGGAAACATGAATGCCAGCAATGCACTCATGAATACATTTACACTTGATGAATTGAAAGTACAAAGCAATGACACCGTTGTTGAAATTGGGATGGGCAATGGCTTTTTCATCAAAGACATTTTGGGTAACGATGACTCCATCACTTATTTCGGTTGTGATTATTCCGAACTGATGATCAGCGAAGCCACTGCGTTGAACAAACCTTTTATAGAAACAGGACAAGTGAAATTTTTTAACACTGCTGCCGATCAACTCCCCTTCCAGGCACACAGCGTCGATAAAGTTTTTACGATCAATACCATTTATTTCTGGGCCAATCCTTCTGTGGAGTTGACAGAAATACACCGCGTATTAAAACCAGGCGGTCAATTCTTTTTAACAGTTCGCTCTAAATCTACCATGGAAAATATTCCGGTGACACAATTTGGATTTAAAATTTACGATCAGACTTTATTAACAGACTTACTGCATACTGCGGGATTCAAGGTAAAGCAAGTAGTAGAAAAAGAAGAACCTGATCTGGAATTTAGCGGTAACACTATAAAAGTAAGCACCTGGATTTTTTGCGCAGAAGCAATTTAGTACTCCCTTATACTAACAACTAACCCCTATAAAGATGAAAGCAAGAATCAATCTCATCACTTTAGGAGTGCTCGATCTGAAAGCATTCATTGACTTCTACGAAAGGTTTAGGATGAAAAACATCAAGCGCCAGTCAGGAAGGTGTTGCATTCTTTCAACTAAACGGCATCGTCTTATTGCTGTTTAGCAGAGAATCGTTAGCTGAAGATGCCCATGTCTCTACCAAAGGGCTGGGCGTTTCAGGCATTACGCCAGCTTATAACGGCAAGTTGGGACGAGAAGTAGACGAAGTGATAGCAACGGTAGAAGCGCTAGGTGCCACGATTGACCAAGACCCCACAGAAAGTATTTTGAGGAGGATACAGCAGTTACTTCAAAGATCCAAATGGACATCTATTTTAAGTAGCTTACAATCCGTTTTTTGAATTTAATGAAAGG
>JACMQM010000074.1 GCA_014376985.1 Cytophagaceae bacterium
AATTGCTCATTGCGTATATGCAATTCCTGATTGGTGGTTAAGAGCTCTTCGTTTGTAGCTTCAATCTCTTCTTTAGAAGTCTCCAGCTCTTCATTCAAGGTTTGAAATTCTTCGCTGGCTGAAATAATTTCTTCATTAGCCTCTTGTAATTCTTCATAAGCGCGATCCTGTGACTCAATGACCATGCCCATTTCAGCACTTGCCTTATGCAACTCTTCTATCTGTTTTTGAAATCGGTGATCTTTCTGTGCAATATTATTCTCAACCAGCTGTTCGGTCTGCTGCATAGAGAAAACAATTAAATACAGCGGTTCATCCCATTCAATGTCAAGTGGATGTACTTCCAATGAGACCGATTGTACAAACAGGTCTTGTTTCACATGATTTAAATGAATGCCTGATTTAGATACCGGCTTGTTGGTTTTTATCACTTCATAGATCGCATTGCGAAGTTCAAAAACAAATTCTGGTCTGGTCATTTTTAAAATATTCAGGCTGGCATTACCAGAAGGATGTGCGAGGTATAAAGACGTTAGTCCTCTGAATTTAATAATTTCCATGCTTTTGTTAATGACTACACAGGCAGGCATGAAGAGCGAGAGCAGCGTAGCGTCAATCGTATGATCCAATTCTGAAGAGGTGGCTCTGTCCTTCTTTCCTGAAAGCGTTTTTACAATCCTATCCAACATCAATTTTCCTGAAAAGTCCGGGGCCAGTTCTGGTGCTTTTCTGACACCCACACTCTTTTTTCTAGCATAGAGTTTGAATGTACTACTTACCGCATTAAACAGCAGGGAGGAAGTACCAACGGTTTCGGATTTTCCAAGCAGCAAATAACCACCTTCATTCAATGAGAAATGCAGGGTAGAAAGTACCTTTTTTTGTGCGGTTGAGTCAAAGTAAATCAAAAGGTTTCTACAACTAATGAAATCGATGCGTGAGAAAGGCGGGTTGTGCAAAAGGTTATGCGGCGCAAAAACACACATATCCCGAAGTTCTTTCACCACCAGGTAATTATTTCCTGTCTTCGTAAAGAAACGTTCGGTGCGCTTTTTCCCAACCGCTTTCATGTCGCTTTCCGAATACTCCCCGGTGCGCGCCTCACGAATGACATTATCACTGAGGTCAGTTGCAAAAATCTGCACAGGGATTTTCTTTGTTTTTGCAGCTTGCACTTCTGCAATCAGTATAGCCAGCGAGTAAACCTCTTCGCCAGTAGAACAGGCCGGCACCCAGATTCTCAAGGTATCGTTTGGTGTTTTACTCTTGAGAAGCGTTGGAAGAAAAGTGCTTTTCAAATATTTAAATGTTTCTTCATCTCTGAAAAAATTGGTGATGTTAATGAGCAGGTCCTTGTATAATAAATCAATCTCTTTATTTTTTTTAAGAAGAAATTTAGCATACTCTTTGATTGATTTCATACCACACTGAATCATCCGATGATTGATTCGTCGCTTTACGGTGGCCATCTTATAGAGACTGAAATCAACATTAATTTTTTGATGCAAAATCTCCATTATATTTACAAGATCAGGATTGTCATCCTTAATAGTAACTTCTACTTTTTCAGTGCTTACATCCTTTACTTTCTGTTTGGCCCTAAACTTAGAAAGTCCCGTTTTACTCAGTTGTACCAGTTCGTATGCGATTTCTTTAGGAGATAAAATAAAATCAACCACTCCGGAAGCAATGGCAGATTTAGGCATGCTGTCAGCTTGTGCGGAATTGTCTTGAGCAAAGGTTATACCACCTACCTCTTTGATCGCTTTTAAGCCTAAAGTGCCATCCTGAGCATTACCGGAAAGCACTACGCCAATCACATTTTCTTTGTGCGTTTCCGCAAGCGATGAAAAAAGGACGTCAATGGAAACAGCACGTCCCCCTTGTGATCTTGGTATGAGTTTAATGTGTCCATCGGTAACTTCAATTCCTCTGTCATTTGGAATAACGTATACATTATCAGGAAGCATTTGTTCCATGTCTTCTATCTCCTGCACCTTCATCTTTGTGATCTTGGACAAAATAGGCGTAAGCAGGCTTTTATGATCCGGACTCAGGTGCTGAACATAAATAAAAGCCATGCCTGTATCAGGAGACAGGTTTTCAAACAGCGTAGATGCGGCTTCAAGACCACCAGCGGATGAGCCGATGGCTACCACTGGGAAAGAATGATTTTTATTAGCCTTGAGTAATTTTTTTTTATTGACAACGAGTATTTCTCCGCTACCTCTTTCCAAACTTTTTTCTCTCATAGCAAATAAAATTTAAATTATACTTCCATGAGGTTAACCACGAAATCTTCTCTTAACGGGCGCTTCAACTCATTTTCTTCCAGCATAGCCAAAATAAGTTGCAGGTATTTCACAAGCTCAGGAAAGGTGCCTTTACGCAAATAATAATGAGCTCCTTTATCATACAATGAATCAGCTATGGGTTCTTCCAACGAAGTGGAGTACATGATAACCGGTAAATTCTTTATGTCTTTGTTTAACTTTATTTCTTTCAGGCATTCATAACCGTTTTTGCGCGGCATATTGATATCCAAAAACAGAACATCGGGAAGTGCTGATTTGTTTTTAGTAAGGAAATGGATCAATTCCTCTCCATCCTGTACACTATCAAACTGAATAGGCATTGCGAGTTTTGTTAATGCTCTCTCAAAGAAAAAGCGGTCGTCTTCATCATCATCCGCAAGCAAGACTTTAATTTGTTTTCTTTCGGACATAATAGCTCATTGATCAAAAAATTAATCCATAAAGATACTCTAAACTGCCTAAGCATAAGCATTAGTTCTATATATATATATATGTAGAACTAATTACCCACATCCTGTGAAGCCTCTATAACATTGAGATTGACAATTGCTGCTTCCCTTAAAACCCTGGTACTAGCTAAAACAGGCAAGAGATAGCAAGGTCTTATAACAAGATTTACTGAGCTTCTACAGAGTCATTTGTTAATTTTACCGTCATCTCTACTTCAAACATATTACTGCTCTATGCCGCTAATTACTTTATAGGACAGCAAAAAATAGAAGAACGAAAAAATAAATTTACCTCATCAGACTCTTTTTTATACGACTCTGGTATTCATTTTTGATCTTTGATATTTTCGTACACCTGAACGGTGAGCAAAAAGAAAATCGCTATGGAGCAGGGCTGGCTTACTGCCGCAAGATCATTCACAACCACGGCGGCGACATCAGCGCGGAAGTGATTCCTGATTTGGTGTTTCTTTTTCTATTGTATGGCCAGTAGACAACAAGACTAAGGTATTGAATCGGTAATTATAATTTAGCCATATAAAAAAACAAAACGCTAGATAGACCGTCTGTGTTTCCTGAGTTCCTTTTCATTCCTCTTCATATACATCTTGTAATCTTCATCCATCACCATTTGACCGGGTGAAAGCATTCTCGGATTGACGGTATAAATATTATTGTATACAATTTTTCCTTTCGCGTCTATCACCCACATCTCTATCACGGCAAATGTGCCGCCACCACCAGCGCCTCCTGCTCCTCCACCTGCGGTGATGATCTCCATGTGTATTTCTGTAATGCCTGTTACCGGGTATACAATCTCTTTATCCGGCAATTGTATGTAATCGGATTGCACAATATTTTTGCAACCTTTTATGTATTGCAGGGTGGGCGTCTGAGAAAAGGCATAGGAGCTTAAAAAAAATGCAAGAAAGATGATACTGTTTTTTTTCATAAAAGAGGGGCCACTCAATCAATACTTGTGCGCAATATGCTTATAACTCCAGTAAAGTAATGGTGATTTTTGAACTAACTCTTTGCAAAAAATGACAGCCGTCTTTTATTAGCCTATTTAAGGTATCAGATGAATACCTATACGATTATTTTGGTGTTTAAAAAAATAATGGAATCAGCCCAGACTAAAACTGTCTTACTGATTCCATTACCTGTTCTTAGATTAAAACTTTGCGCGGCTTTTTAAACTTCAAGTCCACTATTGCTTATCTGACAAGTATACTTCTTGCATTTTAGAGCCTTGTGCAGATTCAATCTTTACAATGTATATTCCTGCATTTACGCTAGGCAAATTGATTTCTAATCTACCGTTTGATATACTTTGGTTTTTACTTTTGTATACTTCATTGCCTTTTATATTATATACAGAAACATCTGCCGTGTTTAAATTGTTACCAGTAAACTTAACCGTGATTTTTTGCTCATAAGCAGACACTGTAATAGTACGGGTAAGACTTCCAGTGTTCGTTTCTGTTACTGTTGATTCTTTTTTATAATTGATATAAAAGCGAGTCGTTGTATCACCCTTCACTAAATCACAAGTATATTCAGGGGTTATTTTAAGGTCTTGCTTGACCCCTTTTAATTTGTCTACAAAAATAACAGAATCAAATTCTTCAAAGTCGCTTAAATCTGCATGGAACGTATAACTAGCATTGAAAGCAACATCCGCTTTGATCGGGATGGTAGAATTTGTCAAATCAGAAGACAAACTATTGATCGCATAGTTGTCGGAATTGACAAAAGAATAGCAAGAAGGCACCTGACTATCGTTCATCAATTTATAAGCATCTAGCTCCCCATCAAAATTTTCTGTTGCTCGATCTGAAAAACGAATGATCGTTTCATCTTTGTAATCTCCATTTGACAAACTCAAACGAAGCAATCTTTCTTGTGAAGCAACTCTCCAAACATCTGTAAGATTAGACGTCACTCTGGCACTGTTTGTTAAGGTAACAGAACCTGTTCCTCCTGATGTCGCAACTTTGACATAGAATCCTTGCATAGAACCAATATACTTCGTTCCTCCATTGGTTCCTACGCCGGTCACATAAGTAACATACCTATTCAATCGACCATCCCACATGTAAATGGCATTGTTCACTCCAGTTCTGGTTACACCAACGGCAGCATCCCAATCGACGGTTGAAGGATAAGGATTGCCTAATAAATTCCAGCCATCAGAAGCCGGGGTGCCGGAAGCGGTATTGGTAAGTGTTCCACTGGAAAAGGTAGCACCATGTGTATACACACCTGTTACATCAAACATCGTATTATAAATAAATCTCGGAAAGAACAAGGCATATCCTTTAAAAGAATTAAGCACAGCAGACGTACTTGCTATTGCTGTCCATCTTAATTGCTGGTTTGGACTTACTACTGTTTCATCGTACCAATACAAGTTACTGTTGGCGCTAAATTTTAATGTCACATTATCATTCCATTGGGCGGCATTAAGTCCGCCAATAGGCGTAGAAATATAATGGTAACGATCTCCCCAAATGGTTTTGAAGAATCGAATATTTCCTGTTGTTAAACCTGAGCCCGTACCTGAAATGGCGCCAAAATAAAGATTTTGATTTAAATTGCCGTTGCTGGTTAACGTACCGGCTGTGAGTGTCAGTGTGCCATTAATAGTATGTGGTGTGCTGAGTGTCAATCCTGCTGCATTGTTCAGCGTTACATGTCCGAAGTCTGTGTTAGATGTTCCATCGATAACCTGGGCAAACGTGCCGATGAAATTCACAGTACTGGTTGGCCTTGGTTCAGAAAATACTCCATTGTTATTCCAATCACCTTCCAGATTAATGGTTTGTGTATTCGCTATTACTGTTGAACCTGCATTGATATCGATCAAAGAATAGGCATAAATATCCGCCAGCAACGTCAATAAAGAAGCTGTTTTCGCTACTTCCAATGTATTGAAATAGACAGGCATTACTGTTCCGCTAATTTGGGCAGCAGCATTGCCGGAAAAGGTTACTGTATAATCTGTTGGACCAAAAGCTCCATTATGAATAAAGTTACCCGTGACATTAAAGTCTATCAATGCTGCGTTAGTAGAATTGATGGTCAAATGATTAAACGTAAGATCGCCCACTCCACCGATATCGCCAACATCGTTCATCACCACACTGGAAGTGCCTCCGTCAAAGATCCCATTAACTGTGATCGCATCATAAAGAGATAACGTTAGTGATGCACCACCATGGAAAACAGAACCTGCCTGAACAGTAAATCCACTTATAACATTCCAGTTAGACGATGGGGTGATGCCTGCAGCATTGGTATTAGATACCAAGACTGCTCCAAATTCTGGGACCCCACTGCCGACAATCGTAATAGCACCGGCACCGGTAAAGGTAACGCCTCCTGTAGAACTGAAAGTAGTACCAAAATTAATTGTTGTCGCAGTTGAGGGAGAAAATCTAAACGTACCGCCGTTATTGATCACTGTTCCGTTATTGGTAAAACTTCCCAGAATAACATGCGTCAATCCACCTCCATTAAACGTGGCACCGGCCCCTATAGTCATAGCCACCACTACCGTCCATGGCTGTATGGCTGTAATGCCTGCAGTGTTATTGACGTTTACCGTTGCGTATTGCGGAGGGTTAGTAGAATAAATAAGCGTAGACACATTTCCATTGTAATTTACCACACCCGACAAACCGGAAATAAACGTCCCGTTATTAGCTAATGTTTGAGAGGTCAAACCCATAACATTAGTTATGCCGTTCAATGTAAAACTACCATTGTTGAGAAGACTTCCGTAATAATAAACGACATCGCTGGATTGTACAAAAGTGCCGGAATTGGTAAACAGTCCAAGCACTGTAGTCGTTGTACCTGCTACTGTAGAGTAAGATCCTATACACGTCACATTGTAAAACGTATTGGTACCTCCTAGTATCTTATTTGAGCCCAACAATCGTAGCGTTCCCAAAGCGGGAACGTAGCTGCTATTATTCTGCCAGTTTCCACTGATCGTAATGGTGTTTCCATTTCCATTTAGCGTTGCTCCACTATTGATGGTTAAATCATTGGCAACTTTGATCAATGTCTGAATAGATTTTGCATTGGATCCACCGTTTGTAAAAACGATATTGCCGTATGACAAATCAGGAATAGATTGAGCGACTGCCCCGTTAAATTCTACCGTACTTGTGACATCCATGATTTGTACAGAAAAATTAGAAGGGGCATTCGACGCGCCACCAATTTTAAGTATACTTGCAGGCGCCAGAGTCAGCGTTCCTCCGAAGGTTGTTCGGGCAAGATTATAAGTTGCAATATCTAGCGTACCGGCTTGAATTGTCGCATCTCCATTGACCGTTATATTGCCCGTGGCGTATGCAATACCAGACGCCTTATTGATGATCAATTTATTAAACTCTGTAGCAGAAATATTTTGATCCCCCGTACCATTAAATTCTACCGTACCCGTGCCTTGCACAAAAGTACCTGTGCGGGTCAAGTTTCCACCTGCTTTCAACACATAACTTGACGCATCCACAATCGTACTTGCTCCAATCGTAACCTGTCCGGCAACTGTTAGGTCTGCCTGCAAAGACAATTGCCCTCCGGTAGATACGGTAAGATTTCCACCCAATGTAAGAGCGGAGGAATTGGTTGCTGTGCCAGAACTTTTGTTAATGGTAAGATTATAATATGATACAGGGGCGATGGCTTGAAGCGCCACTCCATTATAAGTCATTGTTGATGTAGCCGGAACAAATGTTCCGCTTACATAATTGAAATTTCCTGCCACCGCCAGATTGCCTGCTCCGGCAGCGGTAATGCTTGCGCCACCGCTTTGAGTGAGATTTTCTCCTACTGTGACTGTGCCTGTAGAATACGTTAAATTGATTACTTGTAAGGCCGTGCCATTACTAAGCGTTAAATCGCCACCCACGGAAAAAGTCTGTGCTCCCACATTAATGCTATGGATGGCATTGGATGTCCACGTACCTAAAACAGAACCGCCGACACTAAAAGATCCGGAAGCAAGTGTTAATGAAGAAGCAGTAACACTATATAATCGCAGACTGCGGATAGTGACAGCCGAATTGATTACCGGTTGATTCGTATGAGCTACAGAGCCGATGAGTACAATATCATTTACACCAGGCGGAATAGAAGGAAGACCTTGTACCGACTGCCAATTGCCTGCTGTTCCCCAGTTCGTGCTTAAAGCGCCGGTCCATTGTACAACACTTTGTCCTCCGCCTAATGTCCATCGGCCCACTATGTTTGTAAGCAAATTATACTCTACCCAATTTGCAGTGGCATCATTGACCGATTTACCCGCACTAGACCAGCTTCCGCTATACTTCCACAAAGTCATGCTGGCTTCATCGTTTCCTTCCAGCTCTGAGTCTAAGTAATGCAAACGTAAGGTTGCCATATAAACTCCCATAGCTGCGATAGAACAATTATACTCTCTGTTAACTGAAGAAATATAAGGGAAATCAGTCACTGGCGCTAAGGTAACAGTGACAGTGACTGAAGTTACTGTACCTAAGGATTGAAAAGTAATTGTATTAACAGCACTTTCAAATGCATAAGCAATGCCACTGCCGAATGCATGTGTACGTGTAATGGTTCCTAAAATAATGCCTGTATCTGTCCGTGTAGTTGTAATGGTAATCGCATTCAATCCTGTCCGCATTTCTCCTATTGTCATATTTACAATAGCTACAGAGATGCTATTAATAAGTTGTAAGGTGTAGGCTGCATTCGATTTGTTCAAGGTAAGGTTATTGAATGTTGTAGCACCTGTAATATAAGAATCAGTGGCACCTAAAAACTGCACGGTACTGGAAGAAGCAGTAAACATACCATAGTTAAACCAGTCCGTGTAGATACTATGAGTGAATGTGCTTCCATTAAAGGTGACACCCGCATTAATGGTAATGTTATCATTACAAGTAGTATTGCCTGAAGCGGTCTTTGTGCCACCCGTAGAAAATGTTAAACGGTTATAGACCGCAGCAAGTACTGATTGCGCTCCTGAACCATTATAATTTACGGTATTGGGTGTGCTGGTTGTCACGTCAAATGCTCCCGCTGTTACAGCAAATGCATTCGCAATTCCGAGTACTGAATAATTACTCAAAATGAGTATGGTGCCGTTTATGGTAACGTTAAATAAATTAGGCGATCCCGACAAAATGGATGTTCCATTAAATGTAACGGTGCCCGCAGAAGCCGAGAGAGCACCACTAACACTTAGATTTGATTTGATGAAAAAACTGGTAGCGGTAGTAATAGTAGCGGCAGAAGAAATGTCTAAGTTGAAAAATGTAAGCGTTCCGTTGTTTGTAATTACTTTTGAGGCGCCTGTCATAGAAATTTTTCCGGCTGCTGCTGTAAAAATTTTTGTGGCATTAACGGTTAAATTTCCAGTAACAATAAGGTCTTCCACAGTACTGATGGTTCCATCCAGGACTACGTTATAGAGATTAATCGATAAACCTGAAATGGTTTTCCCGGTACCGTTCATTGTCAGGGTTGCCGTACCACCCGACAAATGCTGAAACGCGCCAGGACTCAATGTCGTGAGATTACCAGACAAAGTGATACTTGTTGTTGCCGCTGCCGTGATGCCGCTTCTGGTTAAGGTGAGGTTATTAATTGTATACGTCCCTGTGCCGCTGATCGAAGCATTCAATCCTAAAAATGTGAAAGTGCCTGTTGTGGCTGTTACCGTTCCGCTGTTGGCAAAACTTGCTCCAAAAGCATGTGAAAAAGTTAACCCACTAAAGGTCGTAGAACTTCCTATGGATACGTTTCCATTGATAGTTAAAGCAGCAGCAGTGAGGGCTGTAAGTGTGCCAGCACTTACAGAAGTGGTGAGGCTTCCAATGATCGTAATTGGCGAGGATGAAAATGTTTTTGTAACCGTACCACTGGCACTGCTTAGATTAAGGTGTCCATAAATTACTGCATAAATCGTTTGATTTGCGCCGTAATATTCTGTTGTACTAGTTGGCTCCAGACTATAACTTGAAAAGTTAAGCGGGAAAGCGACTGCTACTCTAAGGGTGCAAGAGTTCGCTAGCGTCAATGCGCCGCCTGATAAAGTGGTTCCCCTATTAACTGTAAAGGTAGAAATATCAAATGTACTGGCTGTTGTAATCTGAATGTTGCCGGCACCTGAAACACTGGATTGAAGGGTGAAACTTCCTGCAGCAGTTTTTACGGTTCCTCCACTGATGATTAATGTACCATAGCTCAAAGCAGAAACCGTTTGCGGAATTAAAGCAGACGCATACTCAATCGTACTTGTTCTACCTATTGTTGTTGGATTAATAGAATAGTTGCCAGCTAACGTTGCGGTTTTCACTTTTATGCCACCGCCTGATGACACGTTAAATGCTGCACCCGTCAAAGTGATCAGGTTGGTGTTAGGATCAAAGAATCCTGATACGGTAAATGTAACACTCACCGTGAGCGGAGAATTGGTTGTCGTGGTGCTACCGGCATTAATCGTCAATTTTCTAAAGGAGGTCGTTCCCGTTATTGTTTGGGTTGTTCCTGCAAAAGACACCGTAGCACTATTGTTACTGGCCGTATAAGTACCTGTTTTAACCCAGTTGCCGGTCAATTTCAAAGTTGATTTAACTGAATGCAAAATAGAACCATTCGAACCAATTGTTATATCTCCCCAAACAATCAGGTTTTTATTGCTGCTATTCATAGAAAGCGTACTTATTTTAATTCCGCTTCCAATGGTTAAGGACTTGCAATTGTTTTTAGAACTGGTTAAAACGGGTTGAAATGATCCTGTGAAAGACGCGTCTCCTATCACAACGTCAATTGCGGTCGTGGGTACTCCACCCGTCCAGTTTCCTGCTGTAGACCAGTTCGTACTAATTGTTCCTGTCCAGCTTGTTGTAGCAGCTTGCACAAAAGAAAAAACTCCTAAAAACCAGATAATGAGCGTTATTCTTATTTTCATATAATGTTAGAGACTTAATATTTAAACCATACGAATCTAGCATATTAATCGACGAAACATAATAAAATAAAGACTAATAACGAGTAATGAAAAACTATTATTTAGTTTAAATTCCATTTAAACTATTAAAATTAAACGTTTTAACATTTTAAAAAATGCACTTGGGGGGCTGTAGGCCCCTTAAATAAATAACAATGTAATTAGAGGAGAAACTAAATTGTATGAGGCATGTAAGAAAAGGGAACAAGTTGTGGAACGGCAATTGATAATAGTTAGCGGATTGATTATGGTTAAGATGCATTAAGGTCAGTTTTAACTATATTTGTGTCCATTTTATAAGTACTTTTCTCCATGTCTGAAAATTCTCCCTGTCCCAAATGCAAATCTCCATACGCTTACTCCAATGGTTCTCTCATGGTTTGTCCAGAGTGTAACTACGAATGGAGTCCGGAGGAATTGATTGAAGACATTGGTACAGAAACTGTTGTTAAAGACGCTAATGGTGCGATCTTACAAAATGGCGACACGGTAGTAATAGTGAAAGACTTACCGGTGAAAGGTGCCCCTAAAGCATTAAAGGCGGGTACTAAAGTGAAGAACATCCGTTTAACAGACGAGGGTGATCATAACATAGACTGCAAAATTGACGGATTTGGACAGATGGCTCTAAAATCTGAATTTGTAAAGAAAGCCTAGTAGCTCTTAATCATTTAAATAATGGAATGCGTCATCCTTCTTTTGATGAGCATCGTATTAGCATGAATAGTTTTTTACCAAGCTAATGAGATGAATTATTTGGAGAAATTATCGGCACTCTTGCTACTCGATAAATTGCGCTGTCACATCGTAATGGGCGGTCTGCTTTTTTATTTTTTTCTTCTTTTTATTCCTTACCGACTCCAGGCACAAAAACAAAAACCAACATTAGGATTCTCTTATTTATCCATCAATGACGGCTTGTCCGAAAATACGGTTCGCGCCATTGCAGAAGATGCAAACGGCTACATGTGGTTTGGTAGTGAAGACGGCTTAAATCGTTTTGATGGATATAATTTTGTAGCGTATCACAACGACAAAAATGAAAACACGACATTAAGCACCCGCAATATTAAATTTCTGTTTAACGACTCCAAAAAGAATCTCTGGATCCTAACCAACAATGGAGTTAATATCTACGATCCGCTGCACGACAATTTTTGCAATTTCAGGAACAATAAATTTGAGGCGTTAAAAAAATTAAATATTGACATAGGTGGCATCACAGAAGATTCAAAAGGAGCCATTTGGATCGCTTCTATGAACGACGGTTTGTTTAAAATAGAATCGCTTCACAAAGCGGCATTACAATACACCTATCCATTCGAAGATATGAGTAAACATTTTCTGACTTTTTTATCAGAAAACGATTCTACACTCTGGATAGGAACAAGTGACGGTATATTGAAATTTAATCCGCTCACCAAACAGTACACAGATTGCCGCGGCTTGTATGGAAGGGGATACGATGTCCGTCAAATATATAAAGACCCTGAAGGCGACATCTGGTTGTGCACCGGTCATGGGCTCATCAAAATCATTCGTGAATCACAGGAAATAAAAGAATACAAATACAACAGTAAGGACCCTACAGGCATTAGCGGCAACAATGTGTTGTGCATGATTCCTTATACAGATCATTCTTACTTTATCGCGGTAGATGGAGGTGGCTTAGATTTGTTTGATACAAAAGATGAGTCGTTCGTGCATTATAAAAATGAACTCTCTTCTAAAAATGTTGTCTCCGCATACAAAGACAGTAAAGGAGATTTGTGGGTGGGAACATATTTGAATGGCATCAATTATTCCAATTCTACTACGAATTTATTTGTATTGAAAAAAAATAATTTCCTTTCCGACCATTCTATTAGAGAAGGCATCGTCACAGGATTTTTAAAAGATTCCAAAGGTGATTTCTGGATCACTACCGATGGAGATGGTTTATACAAAAAAGAAAAAGGACAAGAAACCTATGAACAGTATACGCTTGAAAAAAATGGGCTCTCTTCTAATAAACTCATCAGCGTTGTAGAAGACGAAGAGACGAACATCTGGATCTCTACCTACGGTGGCGGTTTAATGCAATACATCAGATCGAAAGACGAGTTTAAAATATACATCCCTCAATCCAATTCAGCAGGCGAATTATTTAATCCCCATACGAAAGCATTAACATTTTTTCATAAGGATTTATGGGTATCAGGTTTTGGTACAGGTATAGATGTCCTGCGGGTTGCTACTGGAAAATTTGAGCACTTTAGTCAGGATAAAAATAATCCGCGTTCTATTCCTTCGGATTGGGTAGAATGTTTTTATACCGATAGCAAAGGCACCTTATGGTTATGCACCTTTGCGGGGCTTTCAAAGTATGTTCCGGAGACCCATGATTTTACTACCTATACATTCAAAAGCGAAAAGAGTACCGAAAGAGATATCAATGCCATTGTGGATATGGTCGAAGATGCGTATGGCAATTTATGGCTGGGAACACTCGGAGCAGGTTTGATGTGTTTCAATCCCAACTCAGGCTTGTATTCTACCTACACCACCAAGCAAGGCTTATCCAACAACTGTATTAAATCAATGGTGCTAGATGATCAATCCTGTTTGTGGTTAGCGACTAATACCGGAGTCAGTCTATTCAATACTATTACCCGGAAAGGCAAAGGCTACACTACAAAAGACGGATTACCTTCCTGCTCCTTTTACCTCAATTCGAAATACAAAACCGAACAGGGCCTGCTGTATTTTGGAACGAACAATGGTTACTTGGTTATCGATCCCCTGTTGAATACTGTCAATAAAAAAATTCCGCCTGTTGTTATTACCTCTTTCAAAATTTCTAACAAAGAGGTGTTGCCGGATACCCTCAACTCTTTGTTGCAATGCTCCATTAGCCAAACCAAAGAAATCATTTTACCTTACAATAAAAACTCGATTTCTTTCGAGTTTTCTGCGTTGAACTACAACAGCTCCAGAAATAATCATTACGCCTACTGGCTGGAAGGCTTCGATGAAAAAAGTCTTTACGCCGGAACACAGCGAACAGCAACATATACCAACCTAGATCCCGGTACTTATATTTTCAGAGTCAAAGGATCTAACAACGATGGGGTATGGAACGAAGAGGGTGCACACATTAAAATTATTATTCTGCCTCCTTTTTGGATGACCTGGTGGTTCTATACCATTCTTGTGCTCTTATTATTACTGGCTATTTACCTTGTGCA
>JACMQM010000075.1 GCA_014376985.1 Cytophagaceae bacterium
AGGATGTTTACCAAGCTGAGAGAGATGCTGTTTACCAATAAAGAAGTGTTACTAAAGCTTGAAAAATTAGAAGGTCAGGTCACCGAGCACAACAGTGATATACAGGTTATCTTTAAATACTTAAAAGAATTGTTGACTCCTGAGCAACCTGAGCGGGCTCCAATTGGTTTTAAATCTAAGAAGAAATAAGTGAAGCATTAAACAGCCGGCAATTTGCTGACTATTTAATGCTTATGTAAAAAAACTTTTATTTCAAGATTACTTTTTCTGTGTAAACCGATGATCCCGAAATCATTTTAATCAAATACATGCCTTGTTTATAACTTGAAAGATCAAGATTAAAAGCGGTTGAAGTCTCTGAATAGCTATTGATAAGCTGTCCCGTATAATCACTTACTACTATGCTATATTCCTGTGATGGTATATCCAATAGCTGCAAATATACTTGACCTTGAGTAGGGTTGGGATAAATGGAAAACAATTGATGTGTATTGATAGAAGGAACGATTGAAGTCACAGGGCCCGCAACGTCTCCGATCTTCAAATAGTCAATAGTATAATGAACGGGGGCAATTTGTTCTCTTGCACCTTTTCTCAATACAATATTAGAGGCAGGATCAACTATAAACCCGATTCCGTTGACATGTGCTCCGCCTATAAGGTTACCTAATGCATTTGCAAAAGACAAAGGAACACTGATTGTTTTTTCCACTCCTGCTGACAATGAAAAAGTAGCCAATACATCTGAATATATTCTGCTGTTATCAGAAAATCTCCCCATTAAAGCAATTCCAATAGAAGGGACATCCTGATCAGATGTGATTTTAATTTGAGCAATTCTGTTTTCTTCAACACTTAAATCAACAGTTGCCAGAAAGCAATCCTGGTCTGTAAATTCAACACTGAAAATATCATTACTAATATTGGCATCAGCTTGAGTGATTAATAATTGATCGTTGGTTAAATCTACCTGGTAATCAAAGTTTGCATTACCAGAAACATTTAGTTGATCCAAACAGGTATGAAATTCATCTCCTTCAAAACCAAAAGTGTAACCGTTTCCTGTAGGGCTAACAAAGCCAGAAGCAATGGAAGAACTTGCAGCGGAACCAAGTCGAATGTAATCAATTTCAATCATACCGTTTGGTTGAGGATCTGCTGTATTCTTGGCATACAAAGCAATGCCAATGACTTTAGAAGGATCATAAATAATACCATAATCGTTTTCAAAAATGGCAGGAATTCTTACTGTTGTCCACTCATTAGATACTAAAGCAGCAGTTGTGTTTGCCGGACTGTTACCCAGCTGAAAGAAGCCATTTTGGTCAACAACACCGATGTAAGCACCAAATTTTTCAACCGTTACATTAGCTCTCACCTTGAACTCAATCCACTGATTGTTTACATCGGACATGTCTACAGGTCCCTCTGGTCTGGAGTCTATCAATTGGCAATTTTTATAGCTAAAATGATTGACCAAATTATCCGTTGCTGTTTGTGAACCATTGAAGGAGAAGTTGAAATGACCCAATGTAGTATTTAAATCGCAAGTATAATTGACGTTATGAAACTGGTTATAATTATCTGTCGTGGTTTCATTTGCGTAACAGTTGTCTGCTTTGTCGCTGCCGAAATTACATACATAACCTGCGCCATCAGGAGTAATTCCGTTACCCGATCGTTCGCTGCGAGTTGGTATGTATTGGCCATAAGTACTGGTCATGCAGCTAATAAAAAAGAGAGAGAGTAAAAGTTTATGCATAAGGTTAGGGTTAAAAATTTGAGTAGATCTAATATAGCAATTATTTTACGCAACAGTACAAAATCTCACCCTTATCCAATCGGTAACGTTCAATCTGTTCTTTCGACAATTCCTTCGCTACTTCGTATTGATCAATCCTTAAACCGGATTCACCCAAACGTTGTCCGTAGTCTCTGCCGAACAGACGCATGTGGTCGTTCTGTCCGAATGCTTTTTCTCTTTCTAGTGGATCTGTGATGCTAGGATCTTCGTAAGTCTTCTCCACACGGTAATCCGCCGGTGATTGCAGGATCGCAAAGCCGCCTGGTTTTAGCACGCGTCTGATTTCTCTTACGGCTAGCCTGTCGTCTGTGACATGTTCCAATACGTGGTTACAGAATACAACATCAAATTTATTATCCGGAAAAGGAATGGCGTGAACATCCATCTTTACTTTTGCCAATGGCGAATACAAATCACCTGTGATGTAGCCGTCTTTGTGAAGGGCTTCAAAGCTCTTGAGGAAACAATGTTCTGGCGCAATATGCAAGACTTGTTTGCCTGGAGTAAAAAAGTCCGTTTTATTTTTCAAATACAAAATAATCAAACGGTGTCTTTCCAATGACAGACAATTTGGGCACAAGGCATTTTGACGTGGAGTCAATCTGCCATAAGGGAGAAAGGAACTGTAGGTCGAACTACAAACGGTACATTCAACTTTGTTTCCGGTATAGAATATGCGAACGAAGAACATCACCACCGGCGTGATCAATTGCAAGACCGGACGGGGAATGTTACGAAGTACCCAGCTGATGATTTTTTTCATGAGAATTAAAAGCGAATTCCGGTATAGTTATGTGGTGTGATTTTCATCAATTCATTTTTCAAGGCCTCGCTGACGTCTAAAGAGACAATGAAATCAATGATGCTTTCTTCGGTGATGTGTGTATTGGTTCTGGTGAGATCTTTCAATTTCTCATAAGGATTAGGATAACCTTCTCTTCTTAAAATAGTTTGAATAGCTTCAGAAACCACAGCCCAGTTAGCGTCCAGATGTGCTTCCAATGCCGCCTGGTTCAACTCCAGTTTGCTCAAACCTTTGAGTAAAGATTTGAAGGCGATCACGGTATGTGCAAAAGGAACACCGATGTTTCTCAATACCGTAGAATCGGTTAAGTCTCTTTGTAAACGGGAGATGGGAAGCTTTGCGCTGAAATGTTCAAATAAAGCATTCGCAATTCCCAAATTACCTTCAGAGTTTTCAAAGTCAATAGGATTTACTTTATGCGGCATAGCCGAACTGCCTACTTCTCCTTTTTTGATTTTTTGTTTGAAATAGCCCATCGATACATATTGCCATACATCTCTGTCCAGGTCAATGAGTATCGTATTGATGCGTTTGAAGGCGTCGCATAGCGCCGCGATATTGTCGTAGTGTTCAATCTGAGTCGTATACTTTGAACGTTTTAATCCCAATGTTTTATTGACAAACTGATCGGCAAATTTCACCCAGTTTACTTTAGGGAAGGCCACATGGTGTGCATTGAAATTACCTGTTGCTCCACCAAACTTAGCAGAGAATGGAATTTGTTTCAGTTGTGCGTATTGATTATTTAAACGCTCGTGAAACACTAATAACTCTTTACCTAAACGAGTAGGAGAGGCCGGTTGTCCGTGCGTGTGCGCTAACATAGAGATATTCTCCCAATCCTTTGCCAAACGAGCGATTTCAGCAATCACTTGATCTAAAATCGGAAGTATGACTTCATCAATACTGTCTTTCAACAACAAGGGGATAGAGGTGTTGTTGACGTCTTGAGAAGTCAATCCAAAATGGATAAACTCTTTTTGATCCTTGATTTTTAATTTATCAAACTCCTGTTTAATGAAGTATTCCACCGCTTTTACATCGTGGTTGGTCGTCTTCTCTATCTTCTTGATCTCAAGCGCATTACTCTCGCTGAAGTTCTCAATGATCTTACGGATATTCTTTTTTTGTGCTTCTGTAAAAGGCGTGAATCCTTTTAGTTTTTGCTCCGATAAAGCAATGATGTATTCGATTTCTACATGCACGCGGTATTTGATCAACGCGTATTCGGAATAAAAGGCGGCTAATTCCTGTACTTGATTTCTGTAACGTCCGTCAACAGGAGAAATAGCGGTGAGTGCTTGAAGTTTCATTCTTGTGTTTTTGTAAGCGGCAAATATACTCAATTTGCTCAATATCACCCAGAAGAATGTTAGGAGTGTGGAAATCTTAAAAGGATGTACGAGGGAGGAGCTAGGAGGTACGATGAAGCCTACCCATACCTCCTCGCACGTACCTCAATTCTTTAAACCTACAGGCCTAGTAATTCTCCCATATACTTCATAAAATTGCATTACATAATATTCATCTATTCGCATGTCAGAACGTTACTATTACCTGAAGGTAAAAAGCATACAACCAGAGACTCCAAGTTCTTATTCGCTGATTCTCGAGCAACCGAATCCATCCATTTCTTATAAACCGGGACAGTTCTTTACTTTGCTTCTTACCATTAACGGAGAAAAAGTAAGACGTTCTTATTCTGCTTCTTCTCATCCATCAGAAAAAGAGATTATTTTGACCATCAAAAAGGTAGCTGGCGGATTGGTCTCTAATTATATTCCTGATCACATCAAGGCCGGAGATTTTGTAGAAGTGATGGCTGCTATTGGTAATTTTTCTTCGGATAAAAGAACGAAGGACAGAGTTCTTTTAGTAGGCGGAGGAAGCGGCATTACACCGATCATCAGCATGTTGAAAGACTATTTGTCAAATGATCAGGTTTCCAAAATTTTATTGGTGGATTGTAATCGTTCGGAAAGTGAAATTATTTTCCATAAGCAACTGGATGAATTCGCAGCGCAGCATTCCGGTAAGTTTAAAATTTTACATTACCTTAGTCAGCCTACAAAAGACGGAGTCATTCCAGCCAAGTTATCACCGTCTTCATTAAAAGAAACATTGATTCAACAAGGTTGGTTTGCCAATAAATTTGATGCCTTTGTTTGCGGCCCCAATGGCATGATGGAAAACACCATCGAAGCATTGACTGCTCTGGATGTGCCGGAAACACTTATTCACAAAGAAAGTTTCTTCAGTGCTCCGCCTGCCTTTGAAAGTATTCCTGACGAGGCAGCGAAGCCTGTAAAAGGAGAAGATACTGTCACTATTTTTTATGGTGGACAGGAATATGTAATCGATGTACCTAAAAATAAATCCATCCTGGAAGCCGCATTGGATCTGGATATTGATTTACCATACTCTTGTCAAAGTGGCTTATGTACTGCTTGTATGGGCAAATGTACCAGCGGTAAAGTGACCATGCCGGATTGCGATGGACTCAGTGAAAAAGAAATCAAACAAGGTTACGTACTCACCTGTGTAGGCCGTCCTGTAGCTCCTAATACAGTAGTTGAAATCGATTAAATAATACAATGGTTAAGAAGTGACGAGTATACATACTTACCACTTACAACTTATCACTTACAACTAGTTTTATGAAAGCTATAAAATTACAACGCCACTACCTTCCCAAAGATTGGAAAGTAACCACCTGGGAAAATCTGAAACCTTATTTTGAAACTTTGTTGTCAAGGCATTTGAATGGCATGGCGGACCTGCAGCAATGGTTGAAGGACCGTAGCGAATTAGAGTCTATTCTGGAGGAAGAAATGGGATGGCGTTATGTACGCATGACTTGTGATACGCAAAATAAAGAACTGTCTGATCATTTCAACTTTTTTGTTGCGGAAATTCAACCACAGATTGCGCCTTACAGCAATGACTTAAATTTGAAACTGGTTCAGCATCCTTTAAAAGACGAACTGAAAAAAAATCCAGGATTGGCCAATATCATTCGCAGCATCGAAACAGACATCGCATTGTTCAGAGAAAAGAACATTACGCTGATGGCTGAGTTGGAACAGGAAGCACACGAATTCGGCACCATCAATGCTGCCATGACGGTAGAAGTAGACGGTAAAGAATTGACTTTACAGCAGGCATCTGATTTTCTTCAATCCACAGACAGAGCGAAGAGGGAAG
>JACMQM010000076.1 GCA_014376985.1 Cytophagaceae bacterium
ATAAGCGTATTGCTGACGTCATAGTAATTCAATACCGTCAAAGGTTGTATAACCTTCGTGGCTCGAGATCTTAAGAATCGAACATTTATCGATTCTATAATTTTGTTGTATTCTTCCATAGGATTTAATCTATATTAAATCTACAAATAAAAATTAAAAAGTATTGTACAATACTAATATAAAGATCTAAAAATTACTAATAATATGCTAATAAAAAGCCACTTCCGTCAGCTAAAATTGGAAAAAAGGGATATTTAACCTCAGGAAAAGCTAGTTTTTAAATGTTGTTATTTGAATAAACTGCGTGCAATGACTATTTTTTGAATTTCTGAGGTGCCCTCATAAATCTGTGTGATTTTAGCATCGCGCATCATACGTTCTACATGAAACTCTTTTACAAACCCATATCCACCGTGTATTTGCACGGCTTCTATAGTAACATCCATAGCAGTTTTCGAACTGTATAATTTTGCCATGGCAGACGCTTGGGAATAGTCTTTCCCTTGGTCCTTTAACCATGCCGCTTTCAGACAAAGCAATCGAGAAGCTTCGATGCGGGTGGCCATGTCTGCCAATTTAAATTGTATGTCTTGGTGTTCGAAAATGGGTACGCCAAACGCTTTTCTTTCCTGACTGTAGGCGAGTGCTCTTTCATAAGCTCCCGAAGCAATGCCCAATGCCTGCGAGGCAATTCCGATGCGGCCTCCGTTAAGTGTTTGCATAGCGAAAGTAAAACCAAATCCGTCTTCACCGATGCGATTGGCTTTCGGCACTTTCACGTTTTGAAACATGAGGGAATGCGTGTCAGAAGCGCGGATGCCCATCTTGTTTTCTTTCTTTCCGACTATAAAACCTTCCATCCCTTTCTCCACGATCAACACGTTGATGCCTTTGTGCTTCTTGGCTTTGTCCGTTTGTGCGATGACCAGATAAATGGAAGCAGAATTACCATTGGTAATCCAGTTCTTCGTACCGTTCAGAATATAATGATCGCCATGGTCTTCTGCCGTAGTTTGCTGAAACGTAGCGTCGGATCCTGCTTCCGGCTCGGATAAACAGAAGGCTCCAATCTTCTCTCCACTTGCGAGAGGCTTTAAGTATTTCTGTTTTTGTTCTTCGTTACCAAAATGTTCAAGTCCCCAGCAAACGAGTGAGTTGTTCACAGACATACAAACAGAAACCGAGGCATCTATTTTAGAAATTTCTTCCATAGCCAAAACGTATGATATGGTATCCATGCCACCACCGTCATATTCCGGAGCTACCATCATTCCCAGAAACCCAAGCTCTCCAAGCTTTTTGATTTGTGCCGTCGGAAATTCTTGCTTCTCGTCTCTATCAATAACGCCTGGCAATAACTCTGTTTGTGCAAAATCTCTTGCGGCATCTCTTACGGCAAGTTGTTCTTCGGTCAGTTTAAAAATCATGGGATTGATATTTATTTTTTTACTATGTATTTCTATAATAGATTAAGCTTTTATTCTCATAAAAACTAATGATCTGTTAGGCTAGTCTATAAGAGTAATTGATCTGGGCGTGCCCCTTCGGGTCGGGCTATACGCTACAAGTCCTCGCTCGGATCGTGATGACTTCATAAAACATTCTTTTACGCCTCGCTGTGGGCTTTTTGCTTCTATCCCTCACGCGCACTAAGTATTTATAAGTTGATTTTAAGTTAAAAAAATAAACGGAGAACGACTTAAAAAGTTGCTCTCCGTTCATAAGATAGTGCGTAAGAAGGTTGACTTAGTCTCTTCTTCCTAATAATAAGGACACGTAATACAGCAATTGGGCCAAAGCACCTAACGCTACAACCACGTAAGTTAAAGCAGCCCATTTCAAAGCATCTTTCGCCATGGCATGTTCTGAGGTGGTTACCACGCCTTGCTGGTCAATCCAAGCCAAGGCTCTTTTGCTCGCGTCAAACTCTACCGGAAGAGTAATAAGAGCAAACAAAGTCAGCACAAGGTTACAGGCAATGATGATTTCAAGTATATATGGAATCGAACTGTTGCCTACCAGAAACATTCCACCAAATATCAGAACCATCATTAAAACGTTAAGAACTTTAGCGCTGACATTTTGAAAGGGAACCATAACCGAACGTAAATGCAACCAGGTATAAGCTTTAGCATGCTGCACCGCGTGACCACATTCGTGAGCGGCTACAGCCGCCGAAGCTGCACTATTACCGTAATAGACATCATGACTCAGGTTTACCGTTCTGTCAGCAGGATTGTAATGGTCCGTTAAACGTCCTTCTACCGATACCACGTTCACACCGCGGATGTTATAATAGGCCAGCATTTTTTCGGCGATTTGCTTACCGGTAAGTCCGGATTGTAAAGGAATTTTAGAATATTCCTCAAATTTTGATTTCAATCTGCGACTGACAAACCAGCTTATCGCTAGTGTGATAAGACTTATTACAATTATCATGGGATTACTTTTTTAGTTTAGAGACAATATTGGTAGTAGAATAACCTTCCACTAAAGGAATAGTCTCTACTTTACCTCCATGCTCTAAAACAAAATCTGCGCCAACGATTTTATCGATGGTATAGTCGTTGCCTTTGACTAAAATGTCAGGTATCAACGTCTCAATAGCTGACAAAGGTGTCTCTTCGCCGAACAAAATGACAGCATCTACAAATCCAAGCGAAGCAATGATGCGAGCTCTGGCGTATTCATTGTTGATGGGTCTTTCGGGACCTTTTAATTGACTGACGGATTTGTCGGTATTGAGCGCGACAACCATTTTTTGTCCCAGTTTACTCGCTTTCTCCAGGTAGTCTACATGACCAAGATGCAGAATATCAAAACAACCGTTGGTAAAAACGACTTCGTTGCCTTGGTTTTTCCATTCGGCTACTTGCTTCTGAGCATCATCCAGCGAAAGGATTTTAGTTGAGGTCATCCGTTTTGGGCTTAATCAATAAAATAAGTGCAAAGCTAACTAAGCTAAACAAAATCGTAAACGCCATTTGAGAAGCATGGGCCAGCGTCGCATACGTTTTACCGGCTGTTTCTCCAATACCATATAACAATAATGTCTGACTAACAATCCAATGGTAAGCACCTATACCTCCTTGTACCGGTGCTGCAATGCCGAATGCTCCCATGACAAGAATAGCCAATCCGGCGCCCATGCCTAATGAAGAAGTAGCAGGCAGAGAGAAGAAGATGAGGTAAGCCATGAAAAAATAAGATACCCAGATGACAATTGTACTTAATAGAAAAGCCCATTTGCTAGGCAATTCCAGAACACTGAAAAAGCCTACTTTAACACCCTTTATAAAGTCACGGATTTTAGTGACAGCAGGATGCTGTGATTGTTTCAGGTAGTTTTTTATTTTTTGGCGAATGAAGAAAAACAAGAAAATATTGACTACTGCTAGTCCCAGGACCCAATACAGAATCTCTTGCATGGAGATCTTTTCACTCACTAAACCAGAAATAATTTTTTGAGTGAATCCAAACAAAATATCATACTGCCAGAAAATAGCAAGAGTGAATAAAAACACAAGGCAGATCAAATCGACCAGGCGCTCTGCCACTACCGTGCCTAGACTCGTATCAAAAGAAACTTTTTGACGGGTTCTTAATATTGTACAACGTACTATCTCTCCGGCACGCGGTAAAACAAGATTAGCACCATATCCGGCAAGCAAGGCAAGGAAAGCTTCTCCGTTAGAAACTTTATAGCCTGTTTGTTTTAGTAATAAATTCCAGCGGTAAGCACGGGCAAAATGAGCGATGAGCGTTAACGCATAAGTAATCAATACCCAACTGTAATCGGCACTTTTAATGGAGAGCCAAATAGCACCCATGTCTTCTTTTCTAAAGAAGAGCCAAAGTAGAACCAATCCCGCTACAAGCGACAGTCCATATTGAAGTATTTGCTTGAGCTTGCTGTTCACAGAATAGGTGTTAAGAAAGTTTGTTGTTTTCGTTAGGGAAAATAAGATAAGGCTTCCATTTTTTAGCCTCTTCCAAATCCATACTGGCGTATGAAATGACAATGATGATGTCTCCCAATTGTACACGTCGTGCGGCTGGTCCGTTCAGACAAATGGTTCCGGTGTTTCTTTCACCTTTGATGACATAGGTTTCGAAGCGTTCTCCATTATTGATATTCAGGATGGTCACTTTCTCATTTTCAATGAGGTGTGCCGCGTCCATCAGGTCTTCATCAATAGTAACGCTTCCAACATAATGAAGCTCTGCCTGCGTTACCTTTACACGGTGTATTTTTGATTTTAATACTTCTATGAACATGCTATAAATGGGATGCCTGCAAAACTAAGAAAAATACTAAGAGGAAACTATAATATTGTCGATCAGTCTTATTTCATCGATAAAAGCGGCTATACAAAGAGCAACTTCTTTGTTCTGAAAGGGATCGGTACATTTTTTTAACGAGTCTTTTTCTACAATGCTAAAATATTCTAGTTTCTCAGCGGAGAAGTCTTTTTCAATTAATTGTTCTATTTCCTGGTGTGGAAGCTTACCCAACAAATCTTTGGCTTTACGCAGCGATTGATTAATCAGCAAAGCGCGCTGTCTTTGAGCAGCATTCAATCTCATGTTGCGGGAAGACATGGCTAATCCATCGGGCTCACGCAGCGTCGCGCAAGGTACAATCTCTACGGGCATGGACAAGTCTTTGACTAGGTATTGAATCACGCGCAATTGCTGCAAATCCTTTTCTCCAAAGAATGCTTTATGAGGTCTTGTTATATTCAGGAGCTTACTCACTACAATGGCTACCCCATTAAAATGCCCAGGTCTGTGGTATCCTTCCATGATTTGTTCCAGGTAACCAAATTGAAAAGAGAGAATAGGTTTTTCACTGTAAAGCTCTTTAGTATCAGGCAGAAAAACAATGTCGCAACCTCCTTTTTTCAGTAACTCAAGATCCTTTTCTATTTGCTTTGGATATTTATCGAAATCCTTGCTGTCGTTGAATTGAAGAGGGTTTACAAAGATACTGACCATGGTGTGATCTGTATTTCGATGAGCATTTTCCAGCAAAGAAAGATGACCTGCATGCAAAGCTCCCATGGTTGGAACGAGCCCCAGTTGTTCGTGTTTACCAAATGAAGAGCGAAACCCTTCCAACTCTTTTATGCCTTGTATGACCTGCATGAAGTAAATTTATACCAAAAGGGTGCAAAACTATAGTTTCTTTTCGATAATCCTTGAAAAAGGGTAAGTTTTTTTGTAAATTTGTATGCCCCCATATAGTGTGAACTAACCATTAAGTTATGTCCAGTCTCAAGATTCTTTATGTAGCTAGTGAAATACTACCTTTTTTACAATATTCCGAAGTAGGTAAAATGCTCAGACACCTTCCTCAAGCCATGCAAGAGAAAGGAATGGAAATAAGAATCCTTGTACCCCGTTTCGGATTGATTAACGAGCGAAGAAACAGGTTACATGAAGTTGTAAGACTTTCAGGGATCAATATTTCTGTTGGCGACGAAGAGAAACCTTTGATCATCAAAGTGGCCTCTATACCCAATGCCAAATTACAAGTTTATTTTATTGACAACGAAGATTACTTCCAACGTAAATCTGTCTTTACAGATAAGTCGAATAAGTTCTTTGAAGACAATGATGAACGAGCTGTGTTTTTCTGCAAAGGAGTAATGGAAACAGTAAAAAAATTAGGTTGGGCACCAGACATCGTGCATTGCAACGATTGGATGACTAGTCTTGTACCTTTATACTTGAAGACAAGATACAAGCAGGATCCTGTGTTTAAGAATGCCAAATCCGTATTCACGGTGTACAACAATCCATTCACACACAAGTTTGAAGGAGATCTAAACAGCAAAGTAAGAATGCTGGACATCGAAGATACCATGTTGGGTAACCTGAAGACAAAAGATTACGAAGGCTTTATTAAGATCGGTATGGAATACGCAGATGCCGTAGTACGTACAGAAGAATCATATTCTGCTGAAGTCGGTAAATTATTCAAGGAGATTGAAGCACAAAAGAGAACGGTGAGCACCTTTCCCCTTGAAATGGAAGAAGGCATCGAGAATAAATACTTTGAGTTTTATAATGAATTAGCTGGCATCTAATAGCCTGCGATTTCTAAAAAATATAGATAGGCATGGAGTGATTTACTCTATGCCTATTTCTTTTTCTTCTTTTTCACCTTGCGGTTCACCGCATATCCTATATAGGCTTGCAATGTCACATTCCTTCCGCCAAACTCGGTGGTATTAAACGTCTGACCGGTGCTTACAGTAAGTCGTATACCAAAAAGCAGGTTGTTGTCCATGATAAAGCCCGCACCCAGTATACCGGCAAAATCAATCGGGTTAACATTGTACTTGGAAAATTCAGAGCTGTCGCGTTGTGGTTGTTTGAAATACATGTAAATGCCGGGCTGCACACCAAACTGTAAATGAAAGGCTCTATTAATATTGTAATAAAGACACCAGGGCAATTCAATATAAGGTAAAGTGCCTTTGACATCAAAACTATCTTTTGTCGTACCTCCAAAACCTCTTTGAGTATAGAGTAGTTCGTGCTGTAACGCAAATTTTTTCGATAGAATAAAATTACCAAAGATACCTACATTGAATCCGGGGGTCATTTTAGAATCAAAGGAAAGCCCAGTGATTTTATTGGCTTGAATACCTCCCTTAAATCCCCAATAAGCATATTGAGCATTGGCCTCTTTCAAACCGAAAAGCATGATTATAAATGCGAGTGAAATAAAAAAAAAGTAAAATCTTTTTAGCATAATGAAGCGGACATTAAGATTCTCGGGACTAAAGAGTTATAGACTAAGTTAATACTTAAATGTCTTAAAATGTAATTTTATTGATACGAAAATATGGCGTATAGTAAGAATGGGTTATAATGAAATAGAGGCAATACTTAATAGTACAGATAAAACACATGTTTTGAACTCAAATCCACCCCGAATTATTTGGCTATAATTACCTTTTCAAGGTATTGACGATCTCCTTGTTTTAATTCGACAGTATAAAAACCAGAGGAAAGGGATGCAAAACTTAAGTTTTTAAGTGCACTATTATCTTGTAAAATTTTCTTTGAAACGATTTCACCAAAAGCATCACATACAGTAAGCTCTATCATTTCGCCGCTGAGATTGCCTAAGTCCATGCTAACTGTGCCTCCAGAAGGATTAGGATAAATGGCAAGCTTGCTGTTTTGCGCATTGTAAACAGCGGCTGTATTCGATATTTTTAAAGGTGTACCAAATACGTTATCGTTTTCATCTGCTTCTTGTCTACCATCATCATAGTCGATCACGCCGCAAGGAGCAGTGTATCCTTCACTCGTAAAATCAGCAATTGCCGGTGCTACGTAAAATGCACCGTATGTTGTATTGTTTGTTTCGGAAGATTCTGCAACAGTATTGTTTTGATCCGCTTTAAAAATCACGAAGTAGTTTCCAACAGCCGTTCGGGAAGGCACTGTAAATGAATAGTTAAATCTAGCTCCTCCGTAAGGTCCCATGGCAGGAACGTTAGCGTTAACATTTGATAGTAGAACATCCTGTGCATCCAAAATAGTATCTATTGACAAGTAATAACCAGCCTTAGTGGCGGGTACAGAAACAGTACTAAAGTTTCTGATGTAGAAATGCCCGGAATTCACTGCGCCGGGAAGTGCCCAGGCAGGATTCAAGAAAGGGTTAGATGCAGTGAAGTCAGCAATTGGAGGTGTGGTTTTACAAGAGATGTTAGCCTCAAAGCCTGCTGTGCTGGGATTGGTTCCACTTGCATTGAACAACAAGGTAAGTGCACCGGAAGGATTGGAAGCCTTGATAATACCGGGATCATTTTGATTATAGTATGTCCAGATTAAAGTAGAAGAAGTACTGGGTCCATCAAATATAGCAAGGTAAGCGCAGCAAGTTGTTTGAAGAGAAAGTGAAGTAAAAGCCAGACTTACGTAATTCCCGGATAAATAGTAAGCGTGCCGTTGCTACTAGGCAGGTAGTTGGAACTGCCACCATTATCTGTTAATGTTACTAAACATACAGTAATATTCTGTGCCCCTGTTTGTGGCACTACATATTGAGCAAACAAGTTTTGTCTTCCTGACACGAAAGATAAAATGAAATATAATACTGTAGGGCCCCATTTCTTTGGAGAAGCAATGTTCAACAGAAATGACTTCATAAAGATTATCACAATGGATATTTTTTAGGAAGCGAATTGTAATTATTCACTTTGTTTAATGTCAGACATTGTTAAAAAATTCTCTCAATTTACGCCGTGTTAGGGGGCACTTTATTTAGTAACATAATCTGTACTATTAAGATACTAAAAACTTAGAATTGTATAGTGGCTCCGGCAGGAATCGAACCTGCATCTAGAGTTTAGGAAACTCCTATTCTATCCATTGAACTACGATGCCAATAAGGCACGAAAATAAAGATTATTTAGCCTTAATACAAGTAGTTAGGATATAATGCTTTGTATCGCTCTTTAACAATGGAAGTAATCGTTTCTCTGAAATGAGTGATGTTCGTATGATCTTTTGCGGATATAAACAAAACTGCTTTTGCGTGGGAAGCATAGGTCTTTTTGAAGTTTTCCCAAAAAACAGCTGCATCAAAAGGCTGCTCCGCATCTTCAGGATAGTGGTAGGCGTCGATTTTATTGAAGACCAATAAAATGGGCTTGTCACCGGCACCTATTTCTGCCAATGTTTTATTCACTACGTTGATATGATCTTCGTACGCAGGATTAGATACATCTACAATATGGATTAACAAATCCGCTTCTCTTACTTCATCCAGCGTAGACTTAAAACTCTCGACTAAACTGTGAGGTAATTTCCTAATGAATCCTACCGTGTCAGAAATAAGGAAAGGTATATTATCCAAAACCATCTTGCGGACAGTAGAATCAAGGGTAGCAAACAATTTGTTTTCTGCCAGTACATCTGCTTTAGAAAGCAGGTTCATAACAGTAGACTTGCCTGCGTTGGTATAGCCGACCAATGAAATACGGATGGATTCAGCACGCGCTTTGCGTTGGGTTTGTGCCTGCTTGTCTATTTTTAACAGTTGTTCTTTCAACAAAGTAATCCGAGCCTTGATGTTACGACGATCGGTTTCTATTTCCTTCTCCCCTGAACCACCTCTGGTACCAGTGGCTCCGCGCTGGCGTTCCAAATGGGTCCACATATTGGTCAATCGTGGCAATAGGTATTCGTACCTTGCTAGTTCTACCTGTGTTTTGGCTTGTGCTGTTTTGGCACGGAGAAGAAAAATAGTAAGGATCAGCAAACTTCTATCATAAACCGTTTTCTTCAGTTCGTTTTCAATGTTGCGCATTTGCGAAGGAGAAAGATCATCGTCGAAAATGACTGTTTCTGCAGGATGTTCTTCCAGGAAAAGACGAATCTCTTCGAGTTTACCTTTGCCCACAAACGTTCTTGAATCCGGTCTTTGAATTTTTTGAGTGAATGTTTTAATCGTGGCATAGCCTGCCGTTTCAGCTAGGAATGCCAGTTCATCCAATTCATCTTTCATTCTCCATTCCGGTGTTTGATTACCGTATACAGAGACCAAGATGGTTTTGTCTTTATAGAATGTGAGATCTTTTTTGTCTGTCATTAGTTAGCTCTTAAACCTTCTGCATAGCTGGCTACGGCCTCTATTTCCTGTTCGCTTAATACTCCATCGTAAGGCTGCATGAGCCCCTTGCCTTTTGTAATTATTTGAACCACTTCTATGTGTTTCAGCGTACTTTTGCTCAAATCTTTTGCTCCGCCTTGACCGAGTTTTCCATCCTGACCATGGCATGCGGAGCACACTTGTGTAAAGATAGCTTTGCCATTTTTAAGGGCAACTTCCTCATTTTGATTTAATATGGCATTGGCTGGAGTTTTACTCGATGCTGCTGTAGTATCTACGGCTTCAGGCTGGATGACGATTTTCTCTCTTTTGAAGGTGAGGCTATGGGTTTCAGCAACGCCGAAATTGTAGACGAAGATCGCCATGGTCAATAATCCAAATAGTTTGTTCTCTTTTTTCATGCTGATAATTCCTAATGGAATGGCCACAAGCGTTAAAATGATTTTGCCTACAAGGTAAGGTTCAATGGAATGCGAAGCATACAAAAGATACCCTCCGGTAAGTAGAATCAGGCTTCCCAGTATCATGTCCACCACTTTGGTCTTTTGTCGAAAAGTAGCAAGTGAAGCTTTTTTGTTAGCTAACAATAGAATTAATTTATACCCGAAGAAGAGCATAAAAAGAATGACCACAGTCATGTGCAAGTGAAGAAAGCCTTTAGCCATAGTTGCTTTAGATTTGGATGTTCAATAGACAACACAAACTTAACGTATTTTTTTTACTTTTTCACTTTAGGGAGACTCAAAGACCATGGCCTGGGCGATCTGCCAAACCTGTGTAAATTGCCATATATACATTATTTATGAATCGAAATCCCAAATAATACTTATATTTGACAGTAATCAGTTCACATGGAAATAAAGGAATTAACTATTCGGGGAGTATTTGAAATTACACCAAAGGTTTTTCATGACTCAAGAGGTTTCTTTTTTGAGGCATTCAATGAAAATGCCTTTCGTTCCGCCGGTTTACCTCATCATTTTGTACAAGACAATCAGTCATTTTCCGCAAAGGGAGTATTGAGAGGTCTGCATTTTCAAAAAGCACCATTTGCTCAGGGGAAACTGGTTAGAGTGCTTAGCGGGAGCATCATTGATGTGGTGGTGGATCTTCGCAAAGGATCAGATTCATTCGGAAAGCACTTACTAATTCCTCTTGATTCGGATAAACAGAACATGGTCTATGTACCCGTTGGGTTTGCTCATGGATTCGTCACACTAGCGGAAAGTTCCGTGATGTATAAGTGTACCAGCGGATACAATAAGGATGCAGATGGTGGGATACGATGGAATGACCCGGCTTTAGGAATCAATTGGGGTGTAAGTAATCCAATCTTGTCTGAAAAGGATGCCGAGTTGCCTTTCTTGAAAGATATTGTCAATGATTTAGTATTTTAACACATGAGATTTACGAGACTACTTTTTTTCTTTTGCGCGGTTGTACAAATAGCATTACTTCTTTCAGGATGTGTAAGAAACGAATACAGACTTTTCAGAACGGATAAGAACTTAATGAATGATTCTATTCAATCAGTCTTAAAAGAAGATAATCCAATATTTACCATCCATAAAAATGATATCATTGAACTCAATGCATACAGCAGCAATGGAGAACGTATTATAGATCCTGATCAGGAATATATAGCCACTGGAAATACTAGCGCAGCGGCTTCATCAGGTGGAACTAAAACAGAACAATATTTAGTCCAGAAAGACGGAACGGTTTTTTTACCTATGATAGGGCGAATTAAGCTGGATGGCCTGAGTTTGCGTGAAACGGATAGTTTGTTGTCTGAGAGGTATAACGAATTTTATAAAGAGGCTTTTATAAAAACGCGTATCGTCAATAAGCGTGTTGTTGTAATAGGTCCTCTCAATGCTAAAGTTATAAAGTTAGAAAACGAAGATGTCAATCTAATAGAAGCGATGGCTTTGTATGGAGGATTGAATGAGAACATGCGTACGGATTGCATTCGACTGATAAGAGGAAATCCTTCCAATCCTGATGTGCAGTTGATCGATCTATCAACGATTGCAGGTATGCAAAAGGCGCAACATAAGTTATTGCCTGGTGATATTATTTATATTCAACCCATCAAACGAATATTCCGGGAAACTATGACAGATATTCTTCCTATTGTCAGTTTAGCGGTAAGTTTGTTAACTCTTACCTTATTGATCAATAAGTAAAATTATATGAGTGATTTTGAAAATCAACCCTCTATTCAAAACTTCTCGGATCAAAGAGATGCAGATGTTTTCTCTCAGGAATTTGATTTAACCAGATTAATTGTAGTTTTTCGAAAAAATCTAGTTTGGATCTCTCTCATTTTATTTTGCTCCTTGCTGGGAGCGTATTTTTTTATACGATACACGAAACCGGTATTTGAATCTAGTTCACAGCTTAAGCTGGATTTGAATAGCGAAGCAAGAGCAGTTGGCTTTTCTAAGATGGAGGCTACAATGGACGACTATTCACCATCGTCTAAGTTGGTAGGTGAAGTCGAATTTATTAAGTCTTCGCTGGTTTTAAATGAACTCAATTCGATTGAAGAACTGAAGATAAGTTATTTTGCCCTCGGAGATATTTTATTTGAAGAGCGGTTTCAAAATAACCCAATTAAACTCGAGTATACTGTTATCGACCCAGGTTTGCTCAATCAAAGAATAAATATTACTGTTGAGTCTCCTGTTGAGTACAAGTATTCATATCAATTGAATGAAGAAACTATAGAGGGCAATGCCAATTTCGGTAGTTTGATTACTACTACAGGATTGGTTTTTAAAATTAACAAGACTGTTTTTTTCTCCGCAACAGAATCAAAAAACTTTTTTTGTATTGTATACAGTCAACAATTTACGCAGAACTATCTTCGGGAAAATCTCCGTGTTAGTATTGAAAATGTTGAAGCCAGTATAATATCAGTGGGTTTTAAAGAGTACAATAAAAGCAAGGCAGCTTTCATTGTCAATCTCATAGATTCCGTCTATCTCGAGAAAACGGTAGAGTTAAAAACATCTAAGCATGAAAAAACTTTGAACTTTTTAAGGAGTTCGCTAGGCAAGACAGAAAAAGATTTATTGGATGCTGAAAAGGATTTGGAAGCATTTATTATAAGAAATAAAAGCGCTGAAATCAAATCACTGTACGACAAAGTATACGCTAAAATCGACAACTTGGAATTGGAGAAAACGACTTTGCTTAAGCAGCTTTATTTGTTCAATGACTTGAAAGAAAGTATAGAAAAAGAACATGAGATAGAATCTTTTTCTCCCGCTATTCTCGGTATTCAAGATGGACAATTAATTAAATCAGTCGACGATTACAATAAATTAAGATTAGAAATGGCGCGAGTAAAGGGTGCGCAAACGGATAGAACCGTCGCCTTTAGACGCAAGCAAAGTATGCTTAATAATTCTAAACTTTCGGTATTAAACCAGCTGAATAAAAATAAGCACATTCTGCAAAAAGAGATTTATGGCATTAATTCAGACATACTGGAATTAGAAAGTAAGATTTCAGATTTGCCTTCCAAAGAAACGGAACTGGCACGATTGAAAAGACATTATGATATTTATGAAAAGTTTTATTTGCTTTTACTGGAAAAGGAAACAGAGTTTGAGATCGCCAGAGCCGGTGCAATTCCAAATTTCGTAATCCTTTCCCAAGCTTCTTTGTCTGCTGTACCTGTGTTTCCACAAAGTAGAATGGCATATGGTTTTGCTCTGGGATTTGGAGTTTTGTTAAGTTTAGTTCTGGTTCTGATCAGTTATCTGTTAGATTCTTCTTTGAGTTCACTGAAAGAAATAGAGTCCGGCCTCAACTTGCCGGTATTGGGTGGAATACCGGAATACACCAAAGAGAAGATGGATGTTTCCAAACTCATAGTGGATCAAAATCCGAAATCTCAAATCAGTGAGGCCTTGCGATCGATCAGAACCAGTCTGGATTTCATGACCAATAGTAAAGGCAAAAAGAAAACTATTTCCATTACCTCAACGATCAGTGGCGAGGGTAAAACATTTGTCGCGGTTAACCTTGCCGGTATATTATCACAATCAGGATTGAAAGTTGTGTTACTGGATCTTGACATGCGCAAGCCCAAAGTACACTTGTCTTTCGGTGTAAGCAACGACAAGGGGATGAGTACCTTATTGATTGGTAAACACACGACCGCTGAATGCATCAAGAATACCAGTATGCCTAATCTTGATTTTATTCCATCTGGTCCTACTCCTCCCAATCCGTCAGAACTTATCATGCGTGATGAATTTAAAATGCTCGTTGACAAATTGCATGAAACGTATGACATTGTCTTTATAGATTCCCCGCCTGTAGGATTAGTAACAGATGGTATCCTCATTATGAAACATGTGGATCTGGCTCTCTATGTACTTCGTATTAATTATTCTAAGAGATCCTTTAAAGCTAATCTGAATAAGCTGGTACAAACCGCTAACTTCAAGCAGATGGGCGTGATCGTTAATGCTGTCCAAAACATTCATACCTATGGATATGGGTATGGGTATGGATACGGTTATTATGAGAATGGTAATAAGGAATCAGCAGGTAAAACTTTTGTGGATTGGTTGAAAAAGGTATTGAAAATTAAATGATAAAGATATTCTCTGATCTGTTTAATAAGAAGGAAGAAGTATTTGTACCTGGCTTAAAGGTTGACATGCATTCGCATTTACTTCCTGGTATCGATGATGGAGTAGAAGATCTGGAACAGTCATTGGAGACCATTAAGGCGTTGATAGCATTAGGCTATGAAACGCTCATTACCACGCCTCATGTCATGGGTGGGGTATATAATAACGATGCCGCATTGCTTTTAAAAAAAAGAGATGAAGTACGAGCATACGCTGCAGGAAAAGGAATAAAAATTAACCTGGAAGCGTCAGCAGAATACTTTTTAGATGAAGTATTCATGGACATGTTGAAGAACGACAAAAGTAAATTATTGCCATTCAGTGGTAATCATATACTGATCGAAACGTCTTTCATGTACCCTTCCCCCTATCTTGATGAAGCTATTTTTTTACTTCAGGCTTCAGGCTTCAAGCCAATACTGGCGCATCCGGAACGCTATATTTATTTGCATGAAGACTGGGATCGATACTGCGAGCTACACGATAAAGGATTGTTGTTTCAGCTAAACTTATCTTCTCTTACCGGTTATTATTCACCCATGGTAAGAAAGATCGCACGTAAGTTGATCGATGCAGGAAGAGTTAATTTCGTTGGTACAGATTGTCATGGTGCACGACATATCCCGGTATTGCAGAAAGCAATAAAGGATGAATATTATAAAAAGGCTATCGCACTGCCTTTACTAAATAACTCATTGCTCTCATGATTTTAATCACCGGTTGCAATGGATCATTAGGAAGCCAGCTGGCTGCAAGCCTTATCAATGAAGGTCATGCGGTAAAAGGCTACATAAGACCAGGTGCCGATCTTAGTTTGATTCCTCAAGAAATAAAAGAACAAATTGAATGGTGCTCTGGAAGCTTATTTGATTCCTATGCTCTTGGCAATGCACTAGAAGGGATTGACAAAGTTATACATACTGCTGCGGTCGTTTCTTTCGCTCCTTCGAGAAGAAAAGAAATGTTCAGAACGAATGTGGAAGGTACTGCCACGTTGGTCAATGAAGCATTGATTTCAGGAGTCAAGCAATTTATTCATATCAGTTCTATTGCCGCCTTGGGCAGGCCTGTTAATAAGCCTTTGATAGACGAAACCGACCTTTGGGTAGAATCTCAGAACAATACCAATTATGCCAAATCAAAATACCTTGCCGAATTGGAAGTTTATCGAGGCTTTGAGGAAGGACTAAATGGTTTTGTCTTAAATCCTTCTGTCATATTAGGTCCCGGCGACATAGAGAAAAGCAGCACAAAACTGTTTGGCTATGTGCTAAAAGGCGGAGAGTATTATACAGAAGGTCAACTTAACTATGTGGATGTCAGAGATATTTGCACCATAGCAACTCAGTTAATGAAGCAATCAGTAAATGGTGAACGTTTTGTACTGAATGGAGGAAGAGTGAGTTATAAATACTTTTTTGAACAGGTAGCAAAAGAATTTGGTAAAACACCTCCAGAGAAATTAGCCAGTACATGGATGAAAGAACTTCTTTGGAGGATAGAACACGTTCGTTCATTGATATCGGGTTCTGAACCTCTGATTACAAAGGAAACCGCCCGTCTGTCAGGGAATAGCCATCAATATGCCAATGACAAAATAAAGGCACTTTTGTCTTACGAATTCCGTAACATAGACGACTCTATTCATTGGGTATGCAAGGAGCTTGAAAAGCAGACCGCTGTTCATAACTTGTTGTAAAAGCTATATAGAGCAAATGCTTATTTTTATTAGCTTTAGATAAACCAATTCATTCAGCTATTCGTTTTACCATTATGGGGAAAAGAAACAGAACGTCTCAGGAGGATTTGAAGGCTGTAAAGGGTTTTGAAGAAAGTCTTCAGAAAGGTGAGCCGCTCTTTTTAGATGTATCTATCTACGAAATCATCGTACATTTTTATCTGGAACATGCTAAAATAAATAAAGCACTAAAAGCCTCGACAATTGGTTTTGAACAGCACCCTTTTTCTTCTGAAATGATGGTGCTGAAAGCGACTGCGCTGTTGAGCAAGGGGTATTATGACAAAGCAGAAGAGCTAATTGACAAAGTAGAATTGTACCAACCCAATGATTTGGAAACAATCCTGTTGCGTGTTCAATACTTAAGCTTGCAGGAACAATACGAAGAAGCACAACAATACATCAGTGAAAAACTGCTGCTCGCAGACTCAGAAGACCAGGCAGATTTATACATTGCTCTTGCCGGGATCCTTCAGGATTGGGGAAAGTTTGATGATGCCGTGTCTTATTATCAAAAAGCATTAGCGATAGATTCTTCTATTGAAGAAGCCATTTATGATTTATCTTATTGTCTGGAAATTCTAGACCGTCAGGAAGAAGCGATTGAGCTTTTTCAGACCATCATCGATAAAGATCCTTATTCTTGTGATGCATGGTTTTGCTTGGGTATTGCTTACTTGAAGTTAGAGAATAACAGCAAAGCAAAAGATGCCTATGAGTTTGCGATTGCCATCAATGATAATTTCGCACCGGCTCATTTTAATTTAGGAGAACTGTATGTCTTTGAAGAGAATTATGAGTTGGCACTGGATCATTTTAATAAAACATTAAGCCTGGAAGGTCCTGGTCCAGATATTTATTACAGCATTGCGTTTTGTATGGAACGTTTGGCCAAATATGGCAAAGCGATAGAGTTTTACCGCAAAGCGTCTAAAATTAATGTATTTTATGATGAAGCGTATTACGGCATCGGACGCTGTTTAGAAGCACAAGACAAGCCTTATGAAGCTATACATTTCTATGGTAAGGCCATTAAACTAGATCATTACAACCCTTCTTATTGGTTAGCCAAAGCAGATGCGGAGTATAAAACGGGTAATGTGACATCCAGCATCGAGGCTTACCAGGAAGCCTGTGTTTTAGACCCTACAAATCCTGAAATCTGGAAAAACTGGAGTTTTGTTCACTTTGAAATGGGAAATTTTGCGGAGGCCTATGACCTTGTCATGGCAGGTATAGAGGAGCTTCCAGAGGAGGCGGAGTTGTATTATAGAGCCGTTGTCTATCTTATTAGTGCAGGTAAATACAAAGAAGCCTTTACTTATTTAGAAAATGCGTTAATTTTGGACTTTGAAATGCATCAAATCCTCTTCGAATTCTTTCCGAGACTAGAAACTCAAAAGGGGTTATATAAAATTATTGATCAGTATAGAAAATAGCGTGCATGTACGACAATTTTAAGTTAACACAAATTCCATCACGCACATTGAAACCAAGACAAGACGGTTTTACCATGGTGATGGATAAAGGATTAAGTATTCGTGAAGCAGAAGGTCTCCTGGAGGTAGCAAGCGATTATATTGATATTGTAAAATTAGGATGGGCAACTTCTTATGTTACGCCTAAGCTGAAAGAAAAATTGGCAGTTTATAAGGCAGCCGGCATTCCTACGTATTTTGGGGGAACTCTTTTTGAAGCATTTATTGTCCGCAACCAGTTTGAAGAGTATCGTAAGATATTGGACAAGTTTGACATGCCCTTTGCGGAAGTTTCAGATGGCTCGGTAGACATGAACCACGATCAGAAATGCGAATATATTCGCATACTGGCCAAACAAGTGACGGTGTTATCGGAAGTAGGATCTAAAGACGTAGAAAAAGTCATTCCTCCTTACAAATGGATTCAACTGATGCAATCAGAATTGGATGCCGGTGCGTGGAAAGTAATTGGTGAAGCAAGAGAAGGCGGGAATGTAGGACTGTTCAGGGCTTCAGGAGAAGTAAGATCCGGCTTGGTAGAAGAAATATTAACACAAATTCCATCTGAAAAAATAATCTGGGAAGCACCACAACGTGATCAACAAGTTTGGTTCATCAAGTTGTTGGGCTCAAATGTTAACCTGGGTAACATTGCACCACACGAAGTTATTCCCGTGGAAACGCTACGCTTAGGTATTCGAAGCGATACGTTTGATTACTTTCTTGATAAATAAGCCACATGG
>JACMQM010000077.1 GCA_014376985.1 Cytophagaceae bacterium
CTGACTTTCAGTGACGGCTATTTTTTGTTTCATATAAGCCAGTGCAGGATTGGAAGCAAAAGAAGCACTGTCTTTCGTTGATAAGCTCAACGAACGTTTCGTAAGCAGCGAATCGCTAAAGGTCAACTGTTCTTTGCTGTTAAGCAACGTTGCCATGCGATTCAATGCAATATCCAAGTCCGCATTATTTTGAAACAGTTTATTCTTAATCTCAGCCAACTGTGATTCGATCGTAATCTTTTCCAGAATATTGATCTCTCCTGTTCTGTAGCGAGCCGCTGCCGCTTTGGAATAGCGCTCGTAAATGCTGTCCTGATCTTCCAGAAATTTTTCTTTGTGCGCCAGAAACAACAAATGATACCAGGTCTGTTTTACATTATAGACCAATTCATTTTGAACGACATCTTTTCTAATTTCACTGCTCGCCAGATTCGCCTTCGCGAGATCGGATAAGTTCAGGTATACCGTAGGAAAAGAAACATTTTGACTGACCGTGACGTTTAAATCATTGCGGTAACTGTTGTATTGACCGTACATACCGGTCACATTTGTTTTGCTTAAGTCAAAAGATGTTTTCCGCAATTCTTTATTTTGAGCAACAGCAAACTCTGCAGATTTCACACTGTTGTTATGAGATAAAGCTTGTTGAATGCAATAATCCATAGTCAAGGGAGTAGTTTGCGCCCGAGCTGAGGTAACAAACGACATGCTCAATAAAGCGAAAATAAGCATCGGTAATTTTGTAGCGTGTTTCATTCTAAATCCATTTTCAAACCAAGTATACAAAACAGGAAGTACAATTAAAGTCAATAAAGTCGCCGACAGCAAGCCACCGATGACTACTGTAGCCAAAGGTTTCTGTACTTCAGCGCCAGATCCCTGAGATAAAGCCATGGGAAGAAACCCTAAGGACGCCACCATTGCTGTCATCAATACCGGACGTAAACGAATAGATGTGGCCTGAAGAATGATTTCCTTAATGTCTGTCAATCCTTCTTTCTTAAGACGATTAAATTCTCCGATCAACACAATACCGTTCAACACCGCTACACCGAACAAGGCAATAAAACCAATACCCGCAGAAATACTGAAAGGCATTCCCCGCAAGTACAGCGCCCAGACTCCGCCAATCGCGGAGAATGGAATGGCAGAGAAAATCAATACCGATTGTTTTACCGATCCGAACGTAAAGAACAATAACACAAAAATTAGGAACAAAGCCACGGGCACAGCAATAGCCAGTCTGCCTTTGGCTTCCAGCAGGTTTTCAAACTGTCCTCCATACGTGACATAATAACCCGGAGGAAAATCGATCTCCTGATCGATGCGTTGTTTCATTTCGTTGACAATACTTTCTACATCGCGCCCGCGAACGTTGAAACCGATGGTGAGTCTGCGTTTGGTATCTTCACGCTGAATTTGATTGGGTCCCGGAACCAATTCCACATCGGCTAATTGATGCAAAGGAATTTGTCTTCCTTCTTTATTCGCTACGAAAACATTTCTAATGTTATCAATGTCCTGCCGACTGTCTTTTTCCAAACGAACTACCAGATCAAATCTTTTTTCTCCTTCATACACCAAGCCAGCACTCTCTCCCGCAAAAGCGGCAAGTATCGTACGGTTCACATCTTCCACAGAAACATTAAACTGGTACAATTTATCACGGTCAATTTTCACGACCACTTGTGGCAAGCCGATCACTTCTTCAAGGTATAAATCCTGCGTACCTTTTATCTGTGGTATAATGGCTCCAATTCTTTTAGATAAAGCCGTCAACTGTATAAGATCTTCACCAAAAATCTTCACGGCCACATCTTGTCTGGCACCGGTCATCAGTTCATTGAAACGCATTTGAATCGGTTGTTGAAAACCAAAAGACACACCCGGAATATCACTCAATGCTTCTGACATTTTCTCTACGAGTTCTTCTCTTGTATTTGCAGAAGTCCACTCGTCCTTGTTTTTTAAAATAATCATCAAATCGCCTGCTTCAATGGGCATAGGATCTGTGGGAATTTCACTGGAACCAATTTTACAGACGACTTGCTTGACTTCGGGAAATTTATCCAGCAATATTTTCTCTGCTTTAGTAGACGCATCAATCGTTTGAGAAAGAGAACTACCGGTTAATATCCTCGTTTCTACCGCAAAGTCTCCTTCCTCCAGCGAAGGGATAAATTCTCCTCCCATTTGTAAAAAAGCAAAGATGGAAATCAACAGCAGTATCACTGCGATAGCCACTACTTTAACTTTATGATTCAGGGTATGATGAATAATAGGAGAATACACACGATGAAAGAAATCCATCATCTTGTCAGAGAAATTACGTTTGTGTTCTACATTTTTACTCAAAAACAAAGCCGATGCCATCGGCACATAAGTCAAGGATAATATAAACGCACCAACGATGGCGAAGCCAACAGTCTCAGCCATCGGACGAAACATCTTGCCCTCCACACCAGTCAATACAAGAATCGGTAAGTAAACGACCAGGATAATGATTTCTCCAAAAGCGGCAGAACTTCTGATCTTCGAAGCCGCCTGATAGACTTCTTCGTCCATCTCCTCCTGCGTCAATCGTTTTAATTTAGACAAGCCCAGATGATGCATCGTGGCTTCAACAATGATCACCGCTCCATCTACAATCAAACCAAAATCGATTGCCCCAAGACTCATTAAATTACCGGAGACGCCAAACAAATTCATAAGGGATAAGGCAAACAATAAACACAATGGAATCATCGAAGCCACAATCAACCCGCCGCGGAAATTTCCTAAGAAGAGTACCAATACAAAAATCACAATCAGCGCACCTTCGATCAGGTTTTTCGATACCGTTGTAATAGCTCTATAGACGAGGTGAGTACGGTCCAGAAAAGGTTCTACCGTAATGCCTTCTGGTAATGTCTTTTCAATTTGCGCAATTTTAGTTTTCACATTTTGAATCACTTTACTCGAATTCTCTCCCTTCAACATCATCACCACTGCGCCAACGACTTCACCTTTTCCATTTCTTGTCATTGCTCCATAACGGTTGGCATTTCCATAACCTACCGAAGCGATGTCACGGATCAAAACGGGCATACCGTTGGTTGTTACAGAGACTTCTATTTTTTCGATATCGGATAAACTATTGATTAATCCTTCCGAGCGTATGAAGTAGGCATTGGGTTTCTTGTCAATATAAGCCCCACCCGTGTTTTGATTATTTAGTTCCAGTGCGGTGAATACATCTTGTATACTTAAGTTGTAACTTCTCAACTTGTCTGTATTGAGTGCAATCTCAT
Source organism: Cytophagaceae bacterium (assembly GCA_014376985.1). Taxonomy (GTDB): domain Bacteria; phylum Bacteroidota; class Bacteroidia; order Cytophagales; family Cytophagaceae; genus JACMQM01. The sequence continues at coordinate 3,291 of JACMQM010000077.1, forward strand.
ACTGTTTCACCAAACCTCCGAAACTGCTGACATCCGCCACGCCTTCTGTACCCAATAATTGACGACGGATAACCCAATCCTGTATGGAACGCAATTCCATGATGCTGTACCTTTTCTCATACTCCGGTTTTACAGCCAGGGTATATTGATAAATTTCTCCAAGACCGGAAGTAATAGGTCCCATGGTTGGCACTCCAATGGATGCGGGAATGGTTTGTGATAACTCCACTAAATGTTCTCCTACTTGCTGACGCGCCCAATAGATATCGATGTCATCGTTGAAGACTACCGTCACCACTGATAAGCCGAATCGTGAAATAGAGCGCACTTCTTTGGTTTCCGGAATATTGGCCACAGCCATTTCTACCGGAAACGTAATCAACCGTTCTATTTCTTGAGCGGCCAAAGAAGGCGATTGTGTAATGATTTGTACCTGGTTGTTGGTGATGTCAGGCACGGCATCTATAGGCAGTTGTGTGGCTGAGTATAAACCTACCGCGACAAGTGCCAATGTAAACAAGCCTATAATGAGTTTGTTCCGAATGGAAAAACGAATGATATGATCAAGCATAAATTAGTTGTTAGTTGTTAGTTGTTGGTCAACAATGACGAAGTCTATAAACATAAGAAAATCGCAAAGGAAGAAACGACCTTTAACAATCACGGGAATTCCTTTATAGAAATCTAGTAATACTGAAAACAGCTAGAGTTTGGGAGGTTGCCAGATACTATTGTAAACAGGCAAGGGCATCGAAGCGAGGTAGAGGGAATGATTCTTTTGGTGGTGAATCACTTTAGGGAAATCGAAGGAAACAAAATACGTCTGTAAGACACTGGCTGTGTTGCAGCAAGTACAGATACAAAAAGGGGAACACGTATCCATATCATCTTCGTCGTGCGAATGAGATGCTTCATGAGTTACCTTATCTTCACAAGTATACGCATCCTGACATGGTGCCAATGTAATGGCGAAAATGTAACAGGCGAAGATATAGATGAAGTGTTTCACAGTACTAAGATAGCAAAAGTGAGTAGTAAGCAGTGGAGAGTGAGTTGTTTTTTTCTTTTTTTCAGTTCACTCTTCACTGTTTACCGTTTACTTTACTTAAAAAGTCCACCCAAACCGTCTTTCAGACCGTCAGCCAATCCTCCGGTTGATCCAGATCCACCCAGGAATGAATCTACTTGCGAACCCACTCCGGCAGGTAATTTGGTTTTTAAATAACCGGCTACTGTATCTACAGCCACTTTAGCTTGTGATTCAGAAATACCTGTTTTTTCTGCTACTAGTTTTACAATGGAGTCCATGATATTTTAGTTGTAAGTTATAAGTGGAAAGTGCTAAGTATAATATTATGTTTTTTTTAGAAAGTTGTAAATTATGGGTCATGTTTTTTTACTTACCACTTACAACTTATTACTTCCGATTTTTCAAGGGCAAAGGACTCCTCTGCCCAACTCCTGTATATTCACTCAGCGGCCTAATCAATCGGTTATCAGCGATCTGCTCGATGATGTGTGCGCTCCATCCTGCCACTCTGCTCATCACAAATAAAGGAGTGAACCATTGAATATCAAATCCCATCATGTAGTACGCAGGTCCTGTAGGAAAATCTAAATTGGGATAAATGCCTTTTTGTTCTATCATGGTTTGTTCCAAAATCTCATACATCTCCACCCACTTCTCACCTTTCTTACTCGCCGCCATTTGCTGCATGTACTTCTTCATCGTGGGTACGCGCGAATCACCATTGGTATATACGCGATGACCAAAGCCCATTATTTTTCTTTTTTGTTCCAAGGCATCCAGCATCCATTGCTTCGCCTTGGCCGGATCCTCAATTTCCAGCATGGCATGCATCACCTGCTCATTGGCTCCTCCATGCAGTGGTCCTTTTAAGGCGCCAACTCCGCCAACGATGGCGCTGTACAAGTCCGATAAAGTAGAACTGATGACCCGCGTTGTAAACGTCGAGGCATTGAAACTATGTTCTGCATACAAGATCATGGAAACGTCAAACGCTTTCACCACTTCTTTTGCCGGCACTTCGCCGAAGCACATGTAAAAGAAGTTCTCAGAAAAACTCAAGCTATCGCTTGGAGGAATAACGGCTTGTCCTTTTTCCTGTCTATAAGCATAAGCAATGATGGTTGGAATTTTGGCCAACAGCAACATGAATTTATCGCGGTTGGTTTGTGGATCATTCTCCCAAATCAATTTATCTTCCATTCCAAAATAACTGATCCCCGTGCGCACTTTATCCATCGGATGTGCATCGAGCGGAAACAAAGCGATCACCTGCTGTAAATGTTCGGAAAGGTTTCTGTATTTCTTTTCTTTGGCAGTAAAATCCGTCAACTGACTTTGATTTGGAAGATCATCGTGCACCAGTAAATAGGCTACTTCTTCAAAGCTGCAGAGTTCTGCTAGCTCCTGCACCGGATAACCGCGGTACACCAGAGAATTAATTTCAGGCATCACTTTCGAAACTTTTGTTTCGTCAACGATGACACCGGCAAGGCCTTTGGGAACTTTAATCTTTTCACTCATAGCGGATAAGTTTAAATGATTGTTAAGAGGTGTTATCTTTTATGGGTGTCAGGTCTTTCGACCTGACACTGTTGGTCGTTAGTAAAAAAGTTTGCGTTTCATTCCATCCGTGTCAGATCGAAAGACCTGATACCCATAAAATAACATTTTCACTATAACTTGAAATTATATATCGATTGATCGAAAGTATTGTAATCGGAATATTTCAATACTTCGTAAAGACGCAACCTGGTTTGCATCTTTCCTACTAATCCTTCTTGGGTTCCTTTTTCTTTGATTTCTTTCAAGCCTTCTTCTACTGCTTTCATCGCTAAACGCTGCAAGGTGACAGGATAGATGACGATGTTATAGCCCAAATCTTCCAGTTCTTTTTTTGACAACAGTTTCGATTTGCCAAACTCTGTCATGTTCGCCAATAAAGGAACAGAGATAGCCTTACGAAAAGTTTCGAATTCTTTTTCATCTTGCATGGCTTCCGGAAAAATCATTTCCGCTCCAGCATCTACATAGGCCTTCGCTCGTTCGATGGCTTTGCCCAGGCCTTCTGAAGCACGTGCATCGGTACGGGCAATCAACAAGAAATTTGAATCCTGTTTTCCTTTAGCCGCTGCACTTATCTTTTGCACCATCGCTTCAGTACTTACAATGTCTTTGTTGTCCAAATGACCGCAACGCTTAGGATTCACCTGGTCTTCCATATGACAACCGGCAACACCTATGTATTCAAGTTCCTGAATGGTACGCACCACGTTCATCGTTTCTCCGAAACCGGTATCAATATCTACAATTACAGGCAAGCTTACGGCTCCTGCGATGTCTCCTGCAAAATGCCTAACTTCTGTCAGTGTTGTCAATCCTATATCCGGTAAACCCATAGAATTAGCGATGACAGCACCCGAACAGTATACGCCGCTAAAACCATGCTGCTCGATTAACAAAGCAGACAAAGGATTGTAAGCGCCGGGAAACTGCAGCAACTTGCCCGAACGCAACGCTTCACGGAAGTCTGCTCGTTTATTCTTCGGATCTTTTGGATGTATGATCATATCTTATCTCTTATCCATGGTCTGTCCCCTGACAGGGCACGGAATTGTTTAATTAAAATATCCCTTTGTGATCAGGTTGTGTATTACTCAATGAACTAAAATCAACCTGCACATTCAGTTGTTTGATTTCCTCTGCTGTCAATTTAGGCAAGCGCTGTACCAATGAAAGAAAACGCTCGCGCTCTTCGGAAGAAACAATGCCTGCTGTCAGTTCATCAAACTTTTTAATGTATTGTTCCCTTTTGAAAGGTCTTGCTCCCGCCGGATGTGCATTGGCTCTTTCCAATTCATCTGCTATCACAGAATCATCTTTCATGGTGATGATGATTTTACCACCGAAAGCTTTCTTATTAGGATCTACATCGTGGTACAAGGCTGTCCATTTCGCTTGCTCGATCGTTTCTATTTTGTTCCACAATGCTACCGTAGCAGGTCTTGAAGCACGTTCCGGCGCATAACTTTTTTCATGGTGCCAGAAACCATCTTCCAATGCGACGGCTACAATGTACATGATGGAGTGATCCAATGTTTCACGTGTCGCCTGCGGATCAAATTTCTGAGGATCACCGGAACCGGTTCCGATGACATAATGTGTATGGTGACTGGTTTCTATAAGTACTTTATCGATTTGACTAAAATCTTTGATCTTCGTTCTCATACGAAAAGCCAGATCTATCAAAGCCTGCGACTGGTATTCGGCTGAATGTTCTTTTGTATACGTTTCCAATATCGCTCTCTTCTCTTCACCCGGTTCTGGCAAAGGAACAGTATAACTGGCTTTCGGTCCATCTAAAATCCAAGCGATAACTGAATCTTCTCCTTCGTATATCGGAGAAGGACTTTTCTCTCCACGCATCGCACGATCCACTGCTTCAATAGCGAGCTTAGCACCATGAGCCGGCACATACGCTTTCCAGCTGGAGATTTCACCTTTACGGGATTGACGGGTGCTGATAGACACGTGCAAGGCTTGCTGAATCGCCTGGTAAACAATGTCTGTCTCCAAACCCAACAAAGCCCCTATTCCCGCAGCTTGTGCAGGACATAAGTGCGCAACATGATCTATTTTATGTTCGTGTAAACAAATTCCTTTTACCAAATTCACATGTACTTCATACGAAGCCACGATGCCTTTGATCAGGTCCTTACCATTCTTCCCCATTTGCTGAGCAACTGCTAACACCGCAGGAATGCTATCGCCGGGATGTGAATAATCGGCAGCTAAAAAAGTGTCGTGAAAATCCAATTCTCTTACGGCTGTACAATTGGCCCATGCCGCCCATTCCGCATGGTACAAATGATTGTTGGGCATACCGAATATTGCCGCTCCTCTGTCTGTTCGCGCATGTGATATGGCTTGTGCTCTGGCATTGGCCACCGGTGTGCGTTCCAGCGACGCAATGGCTACCGAAGCATTATCAATGATGCGGTTAATGACCATGTCAATCACGTCATCTGATGAAGCCGTTTTGTCCGTAGCCACACGTGCCAGTTTCCAGGCCAGCTGATCTTCTTTGGCTAATTTATTCTTGGAGGGAGAAACGGTAACGGTATGTTTTTTCATAGATGATGAGCAGAATAATTCGTTAGGATAAGTTATAAAATATCTGATGAAATAATAGTAATAAGAAATAATAAGTGAGCAGAAATTACAAACTGTCTCGTCCCTAATCTCCTGATGGGGACTTAGTATAAATTAGTTTTATCGTAAAGTAATTTGCGGGAAATTCCCCTTCAGGGGATGAGGGGCAAGATTGATAATGCATAAAAAAACCTTCTGAAAAATCAGAAGGCTTTTACTTCGTTCTATTAATCGTAAACTCAACAAGTTTCTTCAGCGGCTCCTTGATTTCCGAATCTGGAAACTGATCCAGCATCGCAAAGGCTTTTTGCTGGTACTCCGTCATAATAAGGTGTGCATAAGCGATGCCACCGGATGCCACTACGAAAGCAATGACTTCCTTTACTTTATCCGGTTTATGACTTTCATTTTTTATGATGCTGATGATACGTGCCTTTTCCTTTCGATCGGAGTTGGACAAAGCATAGATCAAAGGCAAGGTCATTTTTTTCTCCTTGATATCGATGCCAACGGGTTTGCCGATCATCTGGGTGGTTTCATAATCAAACAAATCATCTTTGATTTGAAAAGCCATACCAATGCATTCGCCGAACATTTTCATTTGTTCTACCGTCTCCTTATTTGCACCCACAGAAGCCGCACCCACGGCACAACAGGAAGCAATCAGAGAGGCTGTTTTTTGACGAATAATGTCGTAATATACCACTTCAGTAATATCCAGTTTCCTGGCTTTCTCGATTTGCAGCAATTCACCTTCACTCATCTCCCGTACCGCGTTGGATACGAGTTGAAGCAAGTTGAACTCTCCGCGATCAATAGCCAATAACAATCCTCTGGATAACAAATAATCTCCCACCAAAATGGCAATTTTATTTTTCCACAAAGCATTGATAGAGAAAAAACCTCTGCGGTAATTAGAATCGTCTACTACGTCATCGTGCACCAGTGTTGCGGTGTGCAAGAGTTCAATCAGCGCCGCACCGGAATAAGTCGATTCATTAACCTGACCATGCAAACGTGCCGATAAAAAAACGAACATCGGTCGGATCTGCTTGCCCTTACGCTTGACAATATAGGTCATGATCTTATCGAGCAGCATTACCTTAGAGCGCATGGACTCCCGGAATAACTTCTCAAAAGAATCGATATCCTCTTGAATGAATGATTGTATGTCTTCTAAACGCGCCTTACCGGACATGATGTTGCCAATATACTACCTTAGAGAAGGCTAAACAATATTCCCTCAAAAAAACTCGTTACCTTAAAAGAAATTAAAATCATTTTTCCTTAGCTGCTCAAGCCAATTGATCCATTATGAATCAGAACATTAGAACATTCTTCTTCCTTGCCTCAGGAGTTTTGTTGCTGACCGCGGCCATTTTTAATTTTAAATCTGACCAGAAGAAATTCCCAAGAGTAAAAGAAGCGTACACGGAAAAAGAAAAAATTACCACCACCCAACTGGCGGCAAAGGGAATTAAAACCAGCGAAGCCGTGCAGCTCTATATCCTGGCGTTTAAAGAAGAATCCATGATTGAACTGTGGGCAAAGAACAACAACACCAAAATCTTTCAATTGGTAGACAGTTTTGAAGTGTGTTCTATGTCCGGAAATATCGGACCTAAACGCGAACAGGGAGACCGTCAGGTGCCGGAAGGTTTTTACCACATCGACCGCTTCAATCCCTCCAGCAATTTTCATCTTTCCCTGGGAATCAATTACCCCAATACTTCCGATAAAATCAGGAGCAAAGCCAGCAACCTCGGAGGAAATATTTTCATTCACGGTTCCTGCGTATCGATCGGTTGCATGGCCATTACGGACGAACAAATCAAAAAACTTTACATCTATTGTGTGGAGGCTTATAGCGGAGGACAAACAAAAATACCTGTTACCATTTTACCGGCTCGGTTAACGACTTCCAATTACAATCGATTGGTCAAACGTATGCCCGAACAAAAAGAACTCTGGACAGAACTCCAATCGGCCTATTCGATTTTCAACACTACGAAAAAACTACCCGCTATCTCCTTTTTAGAAACAGGCCGACATACGGTACAGAGATCTGAGAACTAAAATCTGAATAAAATAATCTGATCTCAGATTCCTGATCTCAAATCTCTGCTTATGATTTCATATTTACAAACTGCAACGGAATCTCCAGCTTCGAGCCTCTCAGCATGGCTATCACTTCCTGCAAGTCATCGGTCTTTTTTCCTGTGACACGGATGATATCGTCCATGATAGAAGCCTGCACTTTAATGTTGCTGTCTTTGATCAGCTTCACGATCTTTTTTGACATTTCTTTATCTACGCCGGTACGCACCGGCAACTCCTTTTTCACGATAGGACCTGAAGGATATTCCTCCTTTGTTAAGTCCAGTGAACGTCCGTCTATCCCCTGCTTTACCATGCGGGAAAGAAGAATATCCACGAGCGTATTCAAACTCATGGAGTGATTGGCAGTGAGTGTAATGACGGAGCTTTTTTTATCCAGTTCCACCTCGGTCTTTGCGTCCTTCAGGTCGTAACGCGTGGCGATTTCTTTCTTGGCGGTATTCACGGCGTTGTCCAGGGTCTGGGCGTCGACTTTGCTGACAATATCAAAAGATGGCATAGAGGAGATGGTTAAAGGTGAATGATGTAGACAGATAGTTATTGCTTGTAATAATCTTTTACTGGGAAATTAATCTTTGGGGGTGCCCGGTTGAAGTTCCGATCCATAAGCTTCGGTACCGGACCTTCAACCGGTCGGGCTATCCGCTACAAGTCCGACTCCCCTCAAACCCCACGCGCTTCGGGCTTTTCACTGCTATCCCTCACCCAGCCGTGTGGGATAATCCATATAGAATGATGCCCTGATTGTCCAAAGTTAATTCTTTCCGTCTTGTCTTCAAAACTTCCAGGGTGTTGTTGATGAGACTTTTAAGCGTTGATAAAAAAATACCGCTAGTTATAAACATTCCATTTTGCTAATCGTATTAATCTCCTATATTAAGTTCAAATTTTAGGGATTACAGCTTAAGTATCAACCATGGCGAAAACGACCAATAAAGTAGACAAATCAGAGAAGAAAATTTTTGTACTGGACACTTCAGTTATTTTATTCGATCACAACGCAATCACACATTTTCAGGAACACGACGTCGCCATTCCGATTACCGTTTTAGAAGAACTCGATAATTTTAAAAAAGGAAACGAAGTAAAAAACTTTGAGTGCCGTGAATTTATTCGTTTTCTAGACGAACTATCGGGAGAAAATCTATTGCATGAGTGGATCCCCTTGAATGGCTATGCTTCGGGACGTTTCATCGTTACGATGAATACGAGTAGAGAAAAAGGGAAAATCGATGCGGAGAAAGCGTTTGACGACCGTAAAAACGATCATAAAATATTAAATGCGGCATTGAACATGCAGGATGAATATCCGGATGCAAAAGTCGTGTTGATCACCAAAGACATCAACCTGCGTTTGAAAGCCAAAGCTTTGAATCTTCCGGCAGACGATTACAACACAGGTAAGATCAAAGATGTGGACAGCCTGTACACCGGCAGCCATGTGATTGAAGCTTCTACGGAAGTAGTCAATGACCTGTACGAAAAAGGATATTGCGACAAAACGATTGTTCCCAAAGAACTCTTGACCAATAACCACTACTACATCATCAAGGGAATGAAAAGTTCCGCGCTGGCGTATTACAATCCGGTAGAAGACAGAATTGAACACGTAGAAAAAAGGACCATCTACGGCATCAAACCTCGTAACGCAGAACAGACATTCGCTATCCATGCCATCATGAATCCGAATGTAAAACTGGTTTCTATACAAGGCGTAGCCGGTACCGGTAAAACCTTGCTGGCCTTAGCGGGTACTTTGGAACAACGTAAAGAATTCAAACAAATCTACCTGGCAAGACCTATCGTACCTTTGAGTAACAAAGACATCGGTTACCTGCCGGGTGATATCAAGTCGAAGTTGAATCCTTACATGGAACCTTTGTTTGATAACTTGAAGTTCATTCAAAATCAATTTCACGAAACAGATCAGGATTACCAACGCATCACTGATATGGTAAACAAAGAAAAGTTGGTCATCACACCACTGGCTTATATCCGTGGTAGAAGTTTATCTAATATCTGTTTCATCATTGATGAAGCCCAAAATTTAACACCGCATGAAATCAAAACGATCATTTCAAGAGCGGGTGAAAATACTAAAATCATTTTCACCGGAGACGTTTTCCAAATCGATACGCCTTACCTGGATTCACAAAGTAACGGTCTGTCTTACCTGATCGATCGCTTGAAACATAATTCGCTGTATGCGCACATTACGCTCGCTAAGGGTGAGCGTTCGGAATTGGCTAATTTGGCGAATGAATTGTTATAAAGGTGAAGAGTAAATAGTGAACTGCTAAAAAAGTAAAATAAAAGCCTTTGTGAATAATCACAAAGGCTTTTATTTTACAACGCTCTCCCTTCACTCTTTTTCCAACACCGAATCAATCATCATATTCGACAGCGATAAAATCAACCCGAATAGCAAGGCCGACCAAAATCCTCCTACATTAAATCCAGCTACGAGATAGTCCGTTAAGAGAATCATCAAGGCGTTGATGACCAGCAAAAACAGTCCCAATGTGAAGATCGTAATGGGTATGGTAAGAATGGTGAGAATAGGCTTTAGAGAAACATTCAACAAAGAAAGAATGATCACCACGATCAATGCGGTCTGCCAGGTATCTACTTTTACAAAAGAAAGCAAACGGCCTGCAAGCAATACCACCAGTAAGTTGAACAATAATTTAATCAGCAGTTTTTTCATGTATAAGACAAACTATAGTTCAATATGCCGAGAATTGTTTATTCTTCAAAGAGAATAAATCAAAAAACATATCGTTGTTATAACGGTTTGTAACACAGATTTGGTTTTGAACAGGCCTTTTTTTACCTTATACATCAAAGTATAACTATGAAACTAAAACACCTCTTGGTTTTCACCCTGCTTTTTAGCATCGGTTTCAGTTCTTGCCAATCCAGCAAGTCCTCAACAGATAAGCGCATTAAAAAACAGGAGAAACACAGAAGAAAGCATCCTTGTCCGCAGATAGATTGTTAAATAGTTACTAGTTCTAATTGGTAAGTATAAAGTGGTAAGTTCCCAATTATACTGCCGTGAGATTCAAATACGTGCTGGTCTTTATCGTATTGTTTTCATTGATGCAGTCTTGTGTTAAACATTCTGCAACTTACGAGCAAATCAGAAACAGAAAAAAGCATCAAAAGAAAAGTGATTGTCCCGGTTTGGATTGTGGCCATACAGGTAAAAAAAAATAAGTCTCAGTCAACACTTATTGGCGTCCCGCAAACAAGTGTCGGAATAAAAACGTGTTAAACAGTCCAGTTATTGGCGAGACGCCAACAACTAGTAAAACTAAATTATGGAAATTGAAATATTCACGCTTTGCGATTATACGGCAGACAATGGTGGTAAGCTGACGGTTGTTGGTACGTTTGACAATATAACCACTCAATCATTTCCAGTCATACAACAGCTCGGCATTGCTATTAGATTACGTTTTGCAGCCAGGCAATCCGGGGATCATAAAATAGAATTAAAAATAACAGATCCCGCTAAAAGTTCTATTGCCAATATTAATGGTAACATCAATGTGCTTCCACCAGTAGAACCCATGACTTATACTTCTATAAACATGGCTTTGAATTTGGGCATAGAGATTAAATCAAAAGGAGTATATAAAATCGAAATGCACATCAATGATGAATTTCAAAGCGGACTATCTTTTTGGGTAAGGTAAATAAACGTTACAGGCTTCTGATGACTAAAAATGATAATAAAAAAGCCCTTACGAAATATTCGTAAGGGCTTTTTTATGCTGATCACTGCTGACCACTGATTACTTTTTATTTATGTCTTTCCTGCAACACTCCAATGATCTCATCCAGCGATATATTCTTCGCTTCTAACAAAATCAAATAGTGAAACAACAAATCCGCAGCTTCGCCTTTGAATAAATCCTTGTTGTCGTCTTTGGCTTCGATCACCAATTCCACAGCTTCCTCTCCTACTTTCTGAGCAATCTTGTTGATGCCTTTTTCAAATAAAGAAGAAGTATATGATTTCTCCGAACTATTCTCTTTTCTATCTTTGATCACGCTGCGCAAATGATCGATGAAGAAGGTACGGCTGTCGTTCTTCTCAAACCAGCACGTATCTGCCCCTGTATGGCAAGTAGCTCCCTGAGGAACAGCTTTGATTAACAAACTATCGTTATCGCAATCGACTTTGATGTCTTTCACGATCAGAAAATGGTTGGATGTTTCTCCCTTTGTCCATAGTCTTTTTTTAGAACGACTGTAGAACGTTACTTTACCTTCGGCTACCGTTTTATCATAAGCCTCTTTGTTCATATAACCCAACATCAACACTTTGTTGGTATAAGCATCCTGAATAATGGCCGGTACAAGCCCCTCTCCTTTATCAAAATCAATGTTTATAGCATTCGCATCCATGCGGTAAAGATAAGAAAGTTTTTTTTATAGTGGTTAGACGTTAGGCGTTAGTTGTTAGTCTTATAAGCGATCAAGATATGTGAAAAGAACGTTCTTACTCCTCTCCTCTATAAATCAAGCTTTATCCTCTGGTTTTAAGCAAGATCGCCAAGCTGGATTGGAAAGTCTTTGATCTGTTTCCTAAGGCTTCGAAAAACTGGTCATCAAACTTCTCTATGATTTTCACCGCCTGTTTAGCGGTTTTAGAGCCATAACTCGTAAACACTACGATTTTCGCTCTGGTATCGGTGCTGTGCTCTTTTCTCCTGACCAACTCTTTCCTTTCCAATGTTCTGATAATGGAAGAGGTCGTCATGGGATCAATTTTGCTGTGCAAAGAAAGATCTATTTGCGTTACACTCTCCCGTTGTTTGGATAAAAAAAGTAAACTGGATAAAATCATGGATTGAGAAGGGGTTATATCAATGCTGTCTAAAGCTCGTTTCACTCCTCTCTGCCATTCTGAGGAAACCTGCCACAAGACAGAGCTGACAGGCTCTTCAGTTATTTTCGTAACCGATAATTTTTCAATTTTTCTCATAAATTTTTATGGGTTAAAAACAAATGTGGATAACTCAATAAGTTAACTGATAATAAAAATATTGATTGTATAAATAAATATAATAAGTATACATACCAATACAAAAAAGGAGCTCGAAAACCGACGTCTGTAATTTGTCGCTTTTCGAGCTCCGTGTTAGGTAAAAAATGGCGATTATTTGGCGAATTTTCCTTTGAGTTGAGCCAACATGGTAGCCATGTCCGATTCCGGAACAGCTCCTTTGGAGGAACCGTCCTTGTCCTTAGACTTTGGTTTCGGAGCCGCGCTGTCTCCTTTCATGGAAAGGGAAATTCGCTTTCTTGCCAGGTCAACTTCCAATACGGTGACTTGTACTTTTTGCTGTACCTTGACTACTTCAGAAGGATCGCTGATGAAACGATCTGCCAAATGACTGATATGAATCAGTCCATCCTGGTGAACACCGATGTCTACAAAGACACCAAATTTAGTGACGTTTGTCACAATGCCCGGCAGCTTCATGCCAGAACGTAAATCTTCCGGTTTGTTGATGCCTTCTGCAAATGCAAATTGTTCGAACGGTTGACGCGGATCACGACCCGGTTTTTCCAATTCTTTCATGATGTCTTTCAAAGTAGGCAGACCAAATTTTTCCGTGATGTATTTCTCCGGTTTAATCTGTTTACGGTGACTTGAATCTGAGATCAAGTCTTTTACTGTTACCCCCAAGTCTTTCGCCATCTGCTCTACGATGTGGTAACTTTCTGGATGCACGCCACTGTAATCCAAAGGTTGTTCACTTTCACGAATGCGCAAGAAACCAGCTGCTTGTTCGTATACCTTCTCCCCCATGCGCGGTACTTTTTTCAACGCCGCACGGGAGTGGAACGGACCATTTGCATTTCGGTATTCCACGATATTCGCCGCCATGGTAGGACCAATACCTGATACAAACATCAAAAGTTGTTTACTCGCTGTATTCACTTCCACACCTACTGCATTGACACAACTGGACACCGTTTCATCCAATGATTTTTTCAATGCCGATTGATCGACATCGTGCTGGTACTGACCTACTCCAATGGCTTTAGGATCTACTTTTACCAATTCAGACAATGGATCCATCAGACGACGGCCGATAGAAACAGATCCTCTTACCGTAATATCGTGATCAGGAAATTCTTCGCGCGCCACATCTGAGGCAGAGTATACAGATGCACCGCTTTCATTGACCATGACCACGGCAATCGTTGCCGGTAAGCCCAATGATTTTACAAATGTTTCCGTTTCTCTGCCAGCTGTACCATTACCGATAGCGATGGCTTCAATTTCATATTTCTCACACCAAGCCATGATGGCCGCTCCGCTTTGTGCCGTCTGACGCTGCGGTTCGTGTGGATAGATGTTGGTATTGTCAATCAATTTCCCCTGACGATTC
>JACMQM010000078.1 GCA_014376985.1 Cytophagaceae bacterium
TACCGACAATAATATTTTTCGAGTAAAAGGAATACCTGTATATGGCTGTATACCGGCGGTATTTACACAAGATGAAATTTCTTCCGTACATAATGTAGACGAACAACTGCGCATTGTTTCTTTGTATGAGGGAATCAATGTGTACACGAAATTGTGTTTTAATATCAAGGATATTGTTATAAAAGCTAAGTAATAGCAGCTTAAATTTTCTTAGGGCTTTCTACTTTTTTGCTTTGAAAAAATTCTTGTGAATGGACACGAAGTACATCGGGTAAAAGTGCAGGTACGATTGATTGAAAATTGGACTGGCTACTCCCATCTCCACACGTGTCGTAGAATAAAAGATCAACTGGATAGATGGTCTGACTTCTGTATAAGTGCCGGCTTGTAAACTGTTGTAAATGTATTTGTCAGCATTCTGATAAATATCAAAAGAATACGGTTGCCCATTTACGGTCATCGTTGCTTTGTCATAATTGGCGCTGATAAATTCTAGGTACAGGTTCACATTCAAATTGCTGTAACTGGAATAGGCATTGGGAATAAGGCGGTAACCAAAGGATAGATTTACGTAACGACAATTGCCCGACTTAAAACTATAGCCTTGACTTTCGTCTTTGTATTTAAAAGGGAAAAGATAACCGTTCGTTAAAGATACTGCGAAACGCTTGATCAATAAGGTAGCGATCCATGAACCGTCTATCGCTGAGTTGTCGCCCAATCTGGGCTCTGCACCATCATGGGGAATAAAAGATTTTGCCGCCGCGCCCATGACAGCCATTCTAAAATGACGTTGATGTCCATCCAGGTTTAGAAACTTATATTTTAAAGAAGCAATAAGACCTTCCACCTGATAAGGATTTTGCTGAAAACCTTTTTGATGGTGCTTCTGAAAAAAATAACTGAGGTCAGCAGGAAATTTTTTAAGATGATGATTGGATCCTGTAATAGAAATACCAGCGGTTAAGTTCTCCGTTATGCCATACACTAGTCTTACTCCGCCGTAATTTCGCGCACGTTGTGAAGGAATTTCCTTATAATTTTCATACGTAAAACGAATACCCGGAACTCCTTTGGGCTGTGTACTAGCAGCTTCTGCATAAGGATATAGTTCTTGTGCCTTTGCAGAAAGAGTCCAAAAAATCAGCGCTATGAAAAAGAAACGAATCACAGCGTTACATGATAAAGGGTTTCAACCTCGGCCTTTGTTTTCCCATTCAAAGTTTCTTTAATCATCCGCGCCCAAAAGGAATAGGCTTTTTTACGAAGGTGTTTTTTCCCCAGGAATTTTAAAGTGGTTTTTCCATTTAAGACCAACAGTGTCGGTTTTAGAAACTGATAATTAAAACCATCGTAAGAGAAAATGAATTGGTCCGCAATGGCTTGTTGGTTAAAAATAAAATCAGCTTCAGTATAAGCTATAGAAAAACCGGCTTTATAAACGGCATCGACTACCTGCTGCATATTTACTTTCTGATCAGGTTTAAACTGTATGACGGCAATATTGGTGTTCAAATCTAAGACAGCTTTTTCTACGAAAGTTAAATGTTCCAATTCAGTTTGCACCGCATAGGAACACATAGAACAGGTTAATCCACTTATTCCCAAGGTGGCAGATACAAATTGAGCCTTTGCGACAAGCGGTAAAAAACAAAATAATCCTAAAATAGGTCTGAAAAAGAATGAATACATTAAACTATTGGAAAAAGTTATGCTCTAAAAACGACAAGAATTCATATCATTATAGGCAGAACGAAAGATTTACCGTTTGAAATATAAGATAGAAGGCAAAATAAGCCTAATGAATTAATTTTTGATACCCCACAACGATTTTTAATAACTAAAAACAGTTTTATGAAGAAGAAATGGATGTCTGTTCTCACCGTATTGGTTATGGGAACGTTGCTTTTCGCTGCTTGTAAGAAACAAGAAGAAGTAGCACCAACAAATAAGGGTGAGCAAGCTGATGATGCCTCTGCAAGAAATGAATTGGATCGTGCGCAGGAAGATATTGAGAAAGTTTATAATTCATCTGATTATACAGGGAGTGCAAGAGCATCTGCCGTTAACTTACCTTGTGGTAGTGTAGTAATCAATGCGAAGAATTTCACGATCACTTACAACGGTGTCAATTGCGGCTCTCGTGTATTAGGAGGTTCTATTGCTGTTACTTTGGTAAGCGGTACAAAATTTTCTGACGTGAATGCTAAATTGAAAATCGTGTTTGACAATTACAAAGTACATTACAATTCTTCCGGAGAAGAAATCGTATACAATGGTACTACCTACACGACCAACTCTTCCGGGGGTAAATTAGCGGATCTGTTTACCGGTGCTGCGACGGTGATTCATAAAACACGCGGTACATTGACACTGACGTACGATACGACAGGAACAGGTGGATCGACGTTCTCCAGAACTTGGAACTTATTCCGTAAGAAAACTTTTAAATCTACCGGAGCTGCAACGGGTCTTTCCTTTAAATTCGAAGGAGATACAACGGTTAGTGGTTATTTACCTGGCACATACAATACAGTAAGTGAGTACGGTACCGACGTAGAAAATAGAAAATTCATTCATGATATCACGACACCTTTTTTATGGAGCGATTGTGGATCGGATGGTAATGGTGGTACTATATTTACTTTAAAAACAGGACGAGTAGAACATACGGCATTTAGTACAGATGAAGCATATAAATTCCAGTTTACTGCAACAGCCGGTTACCGTCAGGATGGCGCGAATAATATCCTTGATCAGACCTGTGCAGCGAAGGGTTATTTGATCAATTGGTCTGCAACGGTTGTAGCAACGGATAATAAGTTTGTTAACTATTCGGCTTTCCAGCTGTATTAGATTTTCATTCAATCATAAATAAAAAGGGTCTGCTTCAATAATAAGCAGACCTTTTTTGTGAGCCTAAATCTAATACCAAAACAAAGAAGCTCATCACATATAGTATGTGATGAGCTTCTTTGTTATCTCACCCTAAGTCCTCTTCAGGGGATTTAAGGTTTAAGCCGTTACTTCCTTAGCCGAATCATCTTTAAAGAACTTGCGTTGATAAATGATAATCCAAATCACTCCAATAAATATACTGGCGTCTGCTACATTGAACACCGGCCATAATGGATAATAACTTCCGCCTATTAATGGAATCCAATCGGGAATAAAGCAATTGCAAAGGTCTATAAAAAACATATCAATTACCTTTCCGTGAAACCATGCAGTAGGTGCATCATAAGGAGCGTTACCTAAAAGCACACCATAAAATGTACTGTCTACGACATTTCCAATAGCACCTCCTAATATTAATGCAATGCTCCATAATAAGCCGTCGGGCAATTTTTTCAAAATCAATTGATGCAGGTACCAGGCAATACCGCCACAGGCAATAATCCGGAAGACAGTAAGTAATAACTTACCATAGTCACCGGCAATGCTGATTCCGAAAGCCATACCGGCGTTTGTAATGTAGTTGAGTTTGAACCAATCACCGAATACTTTTATTTCATACCCTTCAAATGGAAACGTATAGAATACATACAACTTGACAGCCTGATCCAACAGGATGACAAATAGGGTGGCTAAAAAATATTTATAAGTTTTCATCAAGGTTTTTGTAAGGAGTATGAAATGGAATAAGTGCAGACCGTGCAACGCTACACTTATTCCTTTAATTTTTATTGCACTTCGATTTTGACCATCAGTGATTGCTCGTCCATTTCAACAGCGGTGGCGCCAATCACATTTTCCAGCAGTTCCAAAGTCAATGCTTGTGTTTCTTCGCAGATGTATTCTTTGTTGCTCATCAAAGCGGAATTGATCAGCTCATCGGATTTTTGAATGGTGATTTTAATTTTATCCTGTACATCCAGCCCTAAGTCTTTGCGCAGGTTTTGTACACGGTTCACCACATCACGGGCGATACCTTCCTGACGAAGTTCATCCGTAAGGTTGATGTCTAAGGCAACAGTTACATTTCCTTCCGAGGCCACAGACCATCCTGGAATATCCTGCGAGCGGATCTCTACATCTTCTAAAGTAATGTTGATCGTTGTGCCATCCGCCAATAGAAGCTTGTAGCTATTGTTGGTTTCCAAAGCCAGGATGTCTTTTTCTTGCATCGCCTGAATGGCATTGCCCAATTCTTTCAGTTTGGCTCCGTATTCTTTGCCTAACTTTTTAAAGTTAGGTTTGATGCTTTTTACAATGACACCGGAAGTATCTTCGATGTATTCTAATTTCTTGATATTGACTTCTGACAAGATCAAACTTTCCACCGCTTTTACACGGCGTTTCATTTGTTCGTTCAAGATCGGAAGCATGGCACGGGTAAGCGGTTGTCTTACTTTGATGTTGCTGGCTTTACGCAACGAGTGGATCAACGAAGAAATGCGTTGCGCCAGGTTCATGCGTTGTTCCAGTTCCAAGTCGATGAAAGCGGTATTGGCAACCGGGAATAAAGACAAGTGAACAGAAGTGTATTTTGATCTACCGGTTACTTCGTTTAAGTCGCGGAATAATTTCTCGGTATAGAACGGAGCTATGGGTGAACTCAAATGGGCAATGGTATCCAAACAAGTATATAACGTTTGATAAGCGGCTTGCTTGTCTTCGTTGTATACTCCTTTCCAAAATCTTTTTCTATTCAATCGAACATACCAGTTGCTGAGTTCATCCATGACAAAGTCCTGAATCTCTCTGGCTGCACGAGTAGGCTCATATTCTGAATAAGCTTTGTCTACATTGATGATCAAGGTATTCAAACGGGAAATAATCCAACGATCACTTTCTGTGCGTTGCGCCAAAGGAATTTCTTTTTCGCTGAACGTGAAACCATCCAGGTTAGAATACAATGCAAAGAAGGAATACGTGTTTTGCAAAGTACCCAAGAAACGACGTTGTACTTCAGCCACTCCTTCGATGTTGAACTTCAGGTTATCCCAAGGCGGTGCGTTAACAATCATGTACCAGCGTGTCGCATCTGGTCCATATTTGCCAATGATTTCAAACGGGTTGACTGCGTTGCCCAATCGCTTGGACATCTTGTTACCATTTTTATCCAACACCAATCCGTTAGCAATTACATTTTTGAAAGCGACTTTATCAAACAACATCACGGAGATGGCGTGTAGTGTAAAGAACCAGCCGCGTGTTTGATCTACTCCTTCTGCGATGAAATCGGCAGGGAAATTCTTAGCGAAAATATCTTCGTTTTCAAAGGGATAATGCCATTGCGCATAAGGCATGGCGCCGGAGTCAAACCATACGTCAATGAGGTCTTTCTCACGGAACATTGGTTTGCCACTAGCAGAAAGCAATACAATATCGTCTACATAAGGACGGTGCAAGTCTTCGATCGAATCAGGATTTTTGATACCCGCTTCACGTGCTTTGTCTATTTCCTGTTCGAGTTCTGCAATAGAGCCGATGCAGATTTCTTCTTTGCCGTCTTCTGTTCTCCAGATCGGTAGGGGTGTTCCCCAATAACGTGAACGGGATAAGTTCCAGTCGATCAGGTTTTCCAACCAGTTACCAAAACGTCCAGTGCCTGTAGATTCGGGTTTCCAGTTGATGGTTTTATTCAATTCCACCATGCGGTCTTTCACCGCCGTGGTGCGGATGAACCAGGAATCCAGCGGATAGTAGAGTACAGGTTTATCTGTTCTCCAGCAGTGCGGGTAACTGTGTTCGTATTTTTCTACTTTGAAGGCTTTGTTCTCTTCTTTTAGTTTGATCGAAATGCGTTCGTCTACAGAAAGATATTTTTCACGCACTTGTTTTTTGCGTTCTGCTTCGAGCTCTGCTTCTGTGTAATAAGCTTCCTTCACATATTCAAAAGCATAGTCTGTCACTTCTTTCACAAAGCGGCCGCGTTTGTCTACCAAAGGTAATTCTGCGCCTTCATCATCTAATACCGTGATGGCAGGAATACCGGCTTGCTTGGCAACGCGCGCATCGTCAGCGCCAAAAGTTGGAGCAATGTGTACGATACCGGTACCGTCTTGCGTACTCACGAAATCACCGGCAATGACGCGGAAAGCAGGAGCCATCGGTTTTACGTAAGGCATCAATTGTTCATACTTGATGCCGACCAATTCTTTGCCTTTGAATTCCTGTATGACTTTACCGTCAAGCTTACCAGCTTTTGGATTTTTAATGAAGTGCTTTAACAAATCATCAAATTGAGCTACGGTATGCTGCTCTATCAATTTGGCTTTGTCTAAAATGAGTTCGTATGCGTAGTGATAGTTTTTATCATTGACAGCGAGAGGATCGTGCGTTTCCAGCTGAATGTATTTCTCTACTAAGTCTTTAGCAAGAATGACTTTAACCGGCAAATGAGTATATGGATTCACCGTTTCTACCATCAGGTAAGTGATGTTCTCGCCTACTGCTAATGCACTATTGGAAGGAAGCGTCCAGGGTGTGGTCGTCCAGGCTAAGAAATATACATCGTCTTCTACTGCCCATTGTCCGCCTTCGACTTTAAACTGTGCAACAGCACTGGTGTCTTTAACATCTTTGTAGCAACCCGGTTGATTCAATTCATGAGAACTCAATCCTGTTCCTGCTGCCGGAGAGTAAGGTTGTATAGTATAACCTTTGTAAAGGAAATCTTTTTTGTACAGTTCTTTCAACAAGAACCAAAGTGACTCAATGTATTTGCGGTCGAAAGTGATGTAGGGATCTTCAAGGTCTACCCAATAGCCCATTTTCTCCGTCAGGTCATCCCATTCGCCTTTGAACTTCATGACCGCTTCGCGGCATTTGGCATTGTATTCTTCAACGGTAATTTTTTTACCGATGTCTTCTTTGGTGATGCCGAGTTCTTTTTCTACTTGAAGTTCAACAGGCAGGCCGTGTGTATCCCAGCCGCCTTTACGTTTTACCTGAAAACCTTTCATCGTTTTGTAACGACAAAAAACGTCTTTCACTGCACGAGCCATCACGTGGTGAATACCAGGTGTTCCGTTAGCGGACGGTGGTCCTTCGTAAAAAGTAAAAGAAGGCGCGCCTTCTCTTTCCGAAATGGATTGCTGAAATATATTTTCTTTTTTCCAGTAGGCTAATACTTCTTGGCCGACTGCTGCAAGGTCAAGGCCTTTGTGTTCGGTATACTTTTTCACTTTTACAGGTGAGGATTTTCCTCTGTTCTTTTATCTAATTTACCCAAGTCGAGTTCTTCGTCGTCTTCTTCTGAATGGTGCAAATGTCCTTTGTCTCTCAATTGTACAATGGAAAATAAATTTCTCTTATCACCCGGACTAACAGATAAAATCAATGCCGGCAATAAAATCAAGTTGGTGAACATCGCCCAGAATAAAGTGATGGAAGTCAATACACCCAGAGCAATGGTCCCACCGAAATCGGAGAAACAGAAAATAACAAACCCGCTGAATAAAACGATCGATGTATAAATCATACTGACGCCAGATTCCTCTAAGGTCATCACGATGGCTTTTAACACGTTCTTATTCATTTTCAATTCCTGTTTGTATTTGCTCAGAAAATGTATCGTACTGTCAATCGAGATACCGAAAGAAATACCGAAGATCAAAGCTGTACTTGGTTTAAGCGGAATGTTGAACAAGCCCATGATGCCTGCTGTGATTACCATCGGAATGATGTTAGGAATCATAGAGATGATCACCATTTTAAAATTGAAATAGATCATCGCCATCATCAAGGAGATCAGGATCACAGCATACAATAAGCTCGCGGATAAATCCTTGATGAGGTATTGGTTTCCCTGTAGGTATAGCAGGGTACTTCCTGTCAAGTGGACCTTAACGGTACTGTCACCCTCGAAAATTTCTTTTGCTTTTACTTCGATATTGTGCTTTACCAGTTCCTCGGTTTCTGCCGTACCTAAGTCTGCTACCTTACAGCTGAAGCGTGCGGTCTTGCCTTCATCATCCACGAAAGAGCGCAGCAAAGAAGAAGTACCGGAAGTATCTTTACCTAAATACTTAGCCAGGAACACACGTTCCTGATTAGTAGGCAAAGCGTAGAAGGCAGGATCGCCGCCATAGAACGCTTGTCGCGCTCCTTTTACCATGTTCACAACGGAGATCGGTGCCGATACATTGTTCAGGGAAGAAATATACGTTTGAAACTCCTCTAACTTTTTCAAATTCTTTGGATTCGAGACCGCTTTCTTTTTATTGAAATCAACAACAATCTCCAATGGCATGATGCCTTTGAAATGTTGTTCAAAGAAAGCCAAGTCCGATTTCACGTTACTTCTTGACGGCAGATCATCCACCATGTGTGAAGTAACATAGATTCTTGAAATGCCATAGAAAGAAATCGCTAAGATAACCACCGTTACCACGTAGATCACCGGACGATGACGAATCACTAGAAATTCCAGGATGTGATTGACTTTTCTTAAGAAACGCAAGTCAAGGTGTTTGAGCTGTTTATCGTTAGGTGCCGGCAGAAAAGAAAATAAAATCGGAATGACGATAATTGAAATCAGGAAGGTCGCGATGCTCAACAAACCGGCAACCAAACCAAATTCTTTGATGATGATGATGTTAGTCGTGTACAATACAAAGAAACCAACGGCGGTATTGATATTGGTCATGAACGTCAGGAAGCCGATCTTCTCGATAACACGGCTAAGCGCTTTGATTTTATTCTGGTGCCTGCGGATTTCCTGATGGTATTTATTGTACATGTAAATACAATTGGGAATACTCAACACGATGATCAAAGCTGGTAACATGGCGGTGAGCAAAGTCATCTTGTAACCGAGCAAGACAATCGTACCCATGGTCCACACCACCGTGATGCCAATCACAGCGAAGGTAAACAGGACAGCAAATAGCGAACGGAAGAATAAAAACAAGATGATGGAAGTCACCACAGCAGCCAAAGCCATGAACAATCCAAACTCCGCTTTGACTTCTTTTGACATCACGGTACGCACATAAGGCAAACCGGCATAATGCACCTTTACACCAATCTCGTTGGCATAATGTGTATTGGTCTGAATGACTTTCTCTATGATGCCTTGTCGACGCGCAGAGTTCAGATCTTCTTTTTTAATGGCGATGGCCAGAATCGTAGCATTGGTGTTTTGATTCATGATCAAACCTTCATACATCTTCTGGTCTTTGGCCAAAATCATGATGCTGTCCAATTCCGCCTGTGTCTGTGGAACCTTGTTGTAAAGAGGAACAAGTACAAATTTACTATTAACCGTATCTTTCTTTAAAATCTTCAGCGTAGGTATACTGATGATTTGATTGATACCCTGGCTGGATTCAATGCTGCGGCAAATGGAATCCAGTCGTTGGAAATTTTTCAGTTCAAAAATTTTCTTATCCTGATAACCGACCAGAAAAAGATTACCGTCTTCACCGAATTGCTTTTGAAAGGTTTTGAAATACAGAAAATCAGGATCGTCCTGCGGCACTACGGCCAAAAAATCATAGGTGATTTCTGTACGCGTAGCATGATAACCCATAAAGGCTGTAATGCCTGCCGTAATCAGGAGTAGGTATAACCTGCTTTTAAGAATGAAGGTTGCTATATTATGCCACATAATAAATCGTGGTTAAGGCGATTTTAGTTGTCCCCTTACAAATAAGCATTATAATGCTGATCATTTTAATCATGATTCAGACAAGCCAGCTGGTATTTACTGGTCATCAAAGTAATCATAGTCGGGCGTCAAAAATAGTGAATTTTAATGGTTTGCGAAGAAAAAAAGAGTATTTAGAAGTAATTTCTTTTTCGTTTCAAAGGGTCTTGTTTGATGAGGAGCGCCATCGCTTTATACAACTCCGGCAAGGCATTATAAAAGCCTTGAGACTGTTCAAAAAACTGTTCTATACACACCGCAAAAAATTCCTGTCGATTGGTACCTGCGTAGGAACGGATAAAAGAAGGTTTGCCCGCACGGATGTTATCATACTCTGTTTCCGCTACATGGTTCCATATGGCCAGATCCGTCTCTTTTAAAAAATGGTATTCATCACCCGGAATGGCATCTTCCAGGCGCAGAGCATGTGCAATCTCGTGCAAACCAACGTTATAACCATCATCTGAAATTTGAAAACCTTCCAGAAAATCTGCCCAGGACAAGACGATGACACCTGCGGCATTGACTTCGCCTTTGTGGTAATGTCCTGTGTCTTTTGAATAATAAGCTTTGGGAAAAATGATGATTTTGTCAAAGTCCTCAAACGTAATGAACTCAAAACCAAAACCGATCTGAGCAATGGTAGCCGCAATGAGTACTTTCATGCGATCAGTAACTACAAGATCTTTACGTCCCATAAACTCTTTGTTTTGAGTAAGGTAGGAGACTCTGTATTCAAACTCTTTGCGTTCGGTAAGTGTTAGTGTTTTGTAAAAATCAAAATCAACAAGAATAGCTTTTTGTTGTATCGTTAATACTGGCGGTTTTTTTAATCCTCGAAAAGAGAAATAGAGAATGGCCGCAAGCAGCATTAATCCAATAACGATCGCCAGATTTGCTCCGAAAAATACGATCGTAAAAAGGATGATGAGTCCTCCAAAGAAACCGATAACAGCATATTGATTAGTAGACATCCAATTAAGATAAGTAAAAATAGATTGAATCGTAAAGAGAAGAGTAAGAATAATAACCTTGGCTTAAGTTGATTTGATGGGCGTGCCCCGCCGGAAAAAGGCGGGTCGGGCTATCGCTGCAAGTCCTCGCTCGAATCCATCAATAAACTGATTATATACCTTCATGCTCGCTATGGGCTTTCCGCTCTATCCCTCACGCGAGCTACGTTAAAACTCAAACAAAAAAGAAAGCCTGGTTTTTATACCAGGCTTCATATGACTACATTAATTTTTCCAATATTCTTTTCAGCGAAACAGCCTCTCCTATTTTTTCTCTTAAAGCAGAGATAGGCACTCTCTCCTGCTCCATGGTATCGCGGTGACGGATGGTGACCGTATTGTCTTCCAATGTTTGATGATCTACAGCGACACAGAATGGCGTACCGATCAAGTCGTTTCTGGTATAACGTTTACCAATCGCATCTTTCTCTTCGTAGGTTACATTGAAATCAAACTTCAAGGACTCGTAGATTTCACGCGCCTTCTCAGCCAAACCATCTTTCTTCATCAAAGGAAGAATAGCCAGTTTTACCGGAGCCAATGCAGGATGCAATTTTAAGTAAGTGCGTGTTTTCTCTTGCTCACCTTCTCCGGTTGTTTCTTCTGTGAAAGCATTGCAAAGTATGGCCAGGAAGGAACGGTCGGCACCTACAGAGGTTTCCACCACATAAGGGATATAATTTTTGTTAACTTCTGGATCGAAGTATTGTTGTTTTTTCTTCGACAGTTTTTCATGACTGCTCAAATCAAAATCTCCTCTGGAGTGAATACCTTCTATTTCTTTGAACCCAAAAGGGAATTCATACTCTATATCTACCGCAGCTTTAGCGTAATGGGCTAGTTTTTCGTGGTCGTGAAATTTCAATTTTGCAGCCGGAATACCGATGGCTTGGTGCCATTTCATGCGGGTCTCTTTCCAGCTGTTGTACCATTTCATTTCTTCTCCCGGGCGAACAAAGAATTGCATTTCCATTTGTTCAAATTCACGCATACGGAAAGTAAACTGTCTGGCTACAATCTCGTTACGGAATGCTTTACCGATTTGAGCGATACCAAATGGAATCTTCATACGACCTGTTTTCTGTACATTCAGAAAGTTGACGAATATACCTTGTGCCGTTTCCGGTCTTAGATAAATAGTGCTGGCATCTTCTGCTACCGATCCTACCTGCGTCGAAAACATCAAATTGAATTGACGCACGTCTGTCCAGTTGGCCGTTTTAGATACAGGGCAAACGATCTTTTCATTGATGATCAATTCTTGAACACCCTTCAAATCTTCTGCTTCCAGCAAGCGAGCCAGCTTCTGCACCAATACTTTAGCTTCTTCCGCCTGGCCTTTACCTTCCATTTCTGCTGCTCTTTCTTCGATCAGCACATCGGCACGGTATCTTTTTTGAGAATCTTTGTTGTCGATCATCGGGTCACTGAAGTTATCAATGTGCCCCGATGCTTTCCAGGTTAAAGGATGCATGAAAATCGCTGCGTCAAGACCAACGATATTATCGTGAAGCTGGGTCATGGCTTTATACCAGGCCTGCTTGATGTTGTTTTTCAATTCGACACCATTTTGACCGTAGTCATAAACGGCCTGCAACCCGTCGTAGATTTCACTGGAAGGAAATACAAACCCGTATTCTTTGGCGTGGGATACCACTTTTTTGAATACGTTATTGTCCACCGGGGCTGATACTTTGTTTTCCATAGGTAATATTATTGAAGACCCTGACTCAACTTTTCAAGGTTAGTTTTGTTAAGTTTGCAAATTAAATAAGTTTAAATGGTTTCCCACAAAAAATCACATAAAACAGGCGTTCTTTTGATCAACTTAGGAACTCCGGACAGTCCATCTACTCCTGATGTGCGCAAATACCTGAGAGAATTTCTGATGGACAGGCGTGTGATTGACATTCCCGCTTACAAACGTTGGCTTCTGATCAACCTGATTATAGCACCTTTCCGGGCTCCAAAGTCCGCTAAAGTGTACAACAATGTTTGGATGGAGGAAGGATCTCCTTTGCTGGTTTACAGTCAAAGAGCCAAAGACTTATTGGCAAAATCATTAGGTGAGGAATACGATGTGCAATTGGCCATGCGCTACCAAAGTCCATCGATAGAAAGCGTAGTGAATAAATGGCAACGAGCAGGATTGGCGAAGTTGATTGTTATTCCTCTTTTCCCTCAATATGCTTCGGCTTCTACAGGTTCGGCTACGGAAGAATTACTTCGTGTCATCCAGCAATGGGAAATAATTCCAGAGCTGCAGGTCGTAGAGAATTTTTGCGATCACCCTTTGTTCATCAAAGCATTTGCTGAGCTGGGAAAAAAATACATGGAACAGCAGTCATTCGATCATGTTATCTTTTCTTACCATGGTCTTCCCGAAAGACAAATCCTGAAAGCCAGTGTAGACAGCTATTGCAAACTTGGAGACTGTTGTTCTGTTTACCATGCTAAAAACAAATATTGTTACCGAGCGCAATGTTTTGAAACCACGCGTTTATTGGTAGAGCAATTGGGATTAACCAAGGATCAGTACACCGTTTGCTTTCAGTCGCGTCTCGGCAAGACCCCATGGATCAAGCCTTATGCCGATGAAGTAATTCCGGATTTGGTCAAACAAGGGAAAAAGAAAGTTTTGTTTTTCTCGCCCTCATTTGTTGCCGATTGCCTGGAAACCATTGAAGAAGGAGGAGAAGAATATAAGGAATTATTTCTGCATTCAGGAGGAGAACACTGGCAGTTGGTGGAGAGTTTGAATACTTCGGAGACCTGGATTGAGTGTTTGAAATCGTTGATAAAAGAAGGTAGGTAAACAAACCATCTCACTCTGGTTGGGTGTCAGGTCTTTCGACCTGACACTGCCGGACCCTAGTAATGATGACTCGTTTTCATACAAACAGTGTCAGGTCGAAAGACCTGACACCCAAAAGTAGTAGACTTAGTTTGAAATAAAACAAAGAAGCTCATCGCAGAATATATGCGATGAGCTTCTTTGTTTAGTAATTAGTAAAGCCTTCTTCAGGGGATTTAGGGGTTAGGCAGTTTTTTTAGGTTGTGGCAAGTAATTTTTTCTCTGAAGTATAGTCTCTAAGAATCTAATCTCATGGTCTCCGTTGAAAATACGGAACGGCAGGTAAATGAATTGACCTTTGCCGATGATCAATAAGAAGTGGTCCTTATTTTTCTGAGCACTTTTAATCATCTCCCATTTTAGCGGACTGCCTTGTCTTTCATTCAATTTGATCATGATTTGACGGCTGTCGATTTCATAGCTTAGGCGCTGAAACATGATTTTGTTTTGTTCCAATTGCGTCACACCTGTAAATTGAATCAACCAAAATAAAACATAACCTATCGCTATAGCCAAAGCGGGAAAGATAAACCAAGCCCATAGAGAAGGCCAGATGAAAGTCATTGCAGCAATGGCGATCGGTAGAGCGGAATACCACCATTGTTTTTTAAGCAGTCCGAATAAAGCAGACTTCACATAGGTGTTTTTAGGTAACTGATACTTTTTGGTTTTGATAATCATCGTACTATTTATAATCTAATATGCTTTCAAACTTAAGTCTAAACTTTTGGCGCTGTGCGTTAGGGCACCTACCGATATATAATTCACTCCGCAAAAAGCTACTTCCCGGATAGTAGCTTCTGTAATTCCGCCTGAAGCCTCTGTTTCGGTTTGATTTCCGATTAGTTTTACCGCTTCTTTCATCATTTTAGGAGCCATATTATCGAGCATAATACGTTTTATACCTCCTTCAAGCAAGGCTTCCTTTACTTCTTCCAAAGATCTAGTTTCTAATTCTATATCTAAAGAAAGCCCCATAGTTTTCAAGTAATTTTTAGCTGCTTTCAAGGCATTGCTCACCCCGCCCGCATAATCCACGTGATTATCCTTGAGCAGAATCATGTCAAACAAACCGTACCGGTGATTTACTCCTCCACCAATCTTTACCGCCCATTTTTCAGGAAGGCGAAAGTTAGGTGTTGTTTTGCGAGTATCCAACAGGCGGGCACCTGTTCCTTCAATCAAAGCATTTAGTTTCTGAGTATAAGTGGCAATACCACTCATGCGCTGCATGCAATTCAATACCAGTCGCTCGGCTTTTAAAATGGAATGTACAGAGCCTTGCACCGTAAGCACGATATCTCCTTTGTGCATGGGCTCGCCATCCTTCATCATAAATTCCATCTTCAAGGAAGGGTCTACTTCCGTGAAGATATATTGAGCCAGTTCTACTCCGGCTAACAGACCTTCGTCTTTAACCAGTAAGCGGGCCCTATTGTTGGTTCCGGCCGCAATAGAAGAAAGAGAAGTATGGTCTCCGGAGCCAACATCCTCCTGAAGAGCTTGTTGGATAAAAGCGGAAATATGAGCGGGATTTAGGTATTCGTACACGGGTACAAACATAAAAAAAAGCCCTGATTTTATTCAGGGCTTTTCGAGAGAAAATTAATCGCTTTTAAATCTAGTTCCTG
The DNA here is from genome assembly GCA_014376985.1 of Cytophagaceae bacterium. GTDB lineage: Bacteria > Bacteroidota > Bacteroidia > Cytophagales > Cytophagaceae > JACMQM01. Next base: position 15,097 of record JACMQM010000078.1, read on the forward strand.
CTAAAACTATTATTTTTCAAATACAATGGAATCTACAGAATAGACACCTTTGGTCGGCTTAATGA
>JACMQM010000015.1 GCA_014376985.1 Cytophagaceae bacterium
AGCGATTTTGTCTTCCCAAAAAGCAGTAATGTCAACTACGAAATCCGGTTTGATGTAACGGTCCTGTATGTAATGATAGACCTGTTGAGGCCGCCAGGGCGCCAGATCATTGGTTTCAATTTTAATCAAGCCCGATAAGAAAGAAGCCCTTGATACAATGGCACTTCCTCTGCCGTGATCAGGATGTCTGTCGTAAAGTGCGTTGGCAATAACGATAGAAGGCTGATAGGTACGTATCGCTTTAATAATCGCGTGAATAGATTGCTGATCGTTTTCAAAAAATCCGTCGGCTAAGTGCAAACATTCGCGAACAGATAATTTCAAAATGGAAGATGATGCTACAGCCTCTAGCGCGCGCAACTCAGGTGTGCCCCTCGTTCCGAGTTCACCCGCTGTAAGGTCCACTACCCCTACTTTATATCCTTTGGCAATGTGTGCTGCTATAGTTCCAGAACACCCCAATTCTGCATCATCCGGATGCGCTGCAAATACTAAGATGTCTAGTTTCATAACCTGTTGTTATCTGATGCGTAAGCGTTGTCCAACCCTCAAATTAGTACGGGTAGAAATGCGATTTAACTTGGCAATACGACTGACTGAAATACCATATTTAGCAGCGATCCTTCCAAGTGTATCTCCTGATCTTACTTTGTGGTAATACACTTTACGCGCCTCTTTGGAATAAGCATAATGATCGGGTGTCAGTGTAAATGTAGTACTGCGCAATTTCATTGCGGCAAAATCATACATTGTAGTCGCATCAAAGGCGTTACCTGCGTAACGGACTTCAAAGTGTAAATGTGGCCCTGTGCTATGGCCCGTATTTCCTCCGAGTCCAATCAGTTCTCCGGCTTTAACAAATTGTCCCACTTCTACCTTGTAACTGCTCATGTGACCGTACAACGTTTCCAATCCATTGTAATGTCTGATCAATACATAATTTCCAAACCCACTCGGATTATAACGTGCTATACGCACGATGCCATCGAAACAAGCCATGATAGGATCTCCAATCGCTAAACCGATGTCCGTACCATAGTGCCAACGGTGCCAACGGTAACCAAAGCCACTGGTGGTGCGGCATTGAGCCATTGGCATTGACCAAAATTGTCCAGAAAGCGAATCGTACAGTTGAATATTTAAGGTATCCTTAAACTCAGAGGGATCAATTTTATAGGGGTCTACGTTGCGTGAATCCCAAATGGCATAATACTCTGCGATAGTTACCCAGACGGAATCAACATTTAATTGTTCTGCTACTTCTACGATAGATGTTTCTCCTTCACCTTCTTCTTCGCCATCACCATCTTCGTCACCGTAGGACGCTGTGTCTTCGCTTACTAAACTGGGACTTTTGTGAGGATTAAATTTTACGCCGGTTTCAGAAATGACCGTAGAGGTATCGGAAAAGTTTTCCTCGAATAATGATTCATCCAAATCCGGTGTACTGTATTCGATGGTGGGCGCTTTGATCTGAAGAAAGTCTCGTCCCGTCTTCTGTGCTTCCGCTTGGAAACTGATCATTGCTACTAGTATTCCTGTCAGGCAGGTGATTAGTTTATGCATTCTTCTATAGTAATAAAAGGCGTGTACTAAGAACGAATTGATTTCATCCTTAGTACACGCCTTTTTATTTTCATTTATTTTTCTATTTCAGCTGCTTCAATTGCAGCAAGGTATCTTTCGGCATCCAAGGCAGCCATACAACCTGTACCGGCCGCTGTTACCGCTTGACGGTATACATTATCCTGTGCATCTCCACAAGCAAATACTCCTTCTACATTGGTTTTAGTAGTACCAGGAATAGTTTTAATGTAGCCGTGATCGTCCATGTCTATCCATTCACTAAAAATAGACGTATTGGGCTGATGACCGATGGCTACAAAGAATCCGGTAACATCTAAAGTTCTTTTTTCATTCGTAACTGCATTGACAACTCTTGCACCATCTACCAATTTATCGCCTAGAATTTCTTCCGTACTTGTATTGAATAATACTTCAATATTAGGAGTATTTAATACACGCTTCTGCATGATCTTACTGGCTCTCATTTCTTCTTTACGTACAATCATGTAAACCTTCTTACACAACTTCGCCAAATAACTCGCTTCTTCACACGCTGTATCTCCAGCACCTACAATGGCAACATCCTGGCCTCTGAAAAAGAAACCGTCACACACTGCACACGCTGAAACTCCATTGCCATTTAATCTAGCTTCAGAAGGCAATCCCAACCATTTAGCTGAAGCTCCTGTAGAAATGATGACCGTTGTGGCTTCGATAGTTAATTTATCATCTATTGTTACTTTATGCGTATGTCCGCTAAAATCAACCGCTGTTGCCATACCAAAACGAATGTCTGCACCGAAACGCGCCGCCTGCTTTTGGAGGTCCTCCATCATTTGAGGTCCCATGATACCATCAGGATAACCTGGAAAGTTTTCGACGTCATTGGTGATCATCAACTGTCCGCCCGGTTGGCTACCTTGATATAAAACTGGATTAAGTCCAGCTCTTGATGCATAAATAGCAGCAGTATAACCTGCAGGTCCTGATCCAATAATGAGGCAGCTTACTTTTTCAACAGACATAATCGTATGAATTGTTTTTATAATGGGTTAAATATCGCTAAAATCCTGCTTTATGCCAAATGGATCTGCGATCTGGGGATAAAACAAAAAAGGAGAGAAAATCCCTCCTTTTAAGCCGATATTATTTCTAATTGACTGAACTTAAGCTTAAATACTTTTAAACACAGCATACTATTCCTTGGAGACACGAATCACGCGGGTATCAGTATCACAAACTACACAGATAATAGAGGTCCGTCGATCCGTAGTAAATTAATGCTATTCTTTAATTAACTTATAAATAAGTATCGCTTCATCAGATTTGCTGATGTGCAGTACATAGGCTCCAGGAGCTAAAGTTTCTCCTACCGGTACGGACTTATTAATAGAAGTGATCTTATATTCTACTTCGTTTCCGAGAACATCATATATCCTTAAATAGACTGATTCCGCTCCTTCTCCTTCTGTAGAAACAATGAAGCTATTGACGGTTGGATTAGGATATACACTAGCTGCTAATTTTCTCAATCCTTGAATGCTGCGAATAGGTGTATACATCTTATCACCGTTCTCATCATGTTCCGCTACTCGGTAATAAACTATACCACGAGGTGTATAGTTGTCCCTGTATTGGTAAGAAGTCAATGAAGTAGAATTACCAGCAGCTCTAATGGAATTACTTACCACCTTAAAATGAATACCGTCGAGGCTACGCTCTACTTGGAAGTAAGCTGCACTTTCTTCCAATGCCGTAATCCAATCCAATTGTACGGTCTCTTCATTCAATAAGTCCGCATTAAAGGAAACAAAGTTAACAGGCAATGCCGTGGCACAGGTCGGTTGGATGATTAACGTATCTGTCAGCTTACAAGCAGTGTTGGTCGGATGTTGAGCTGTAACTGTATAAGTTGTAGCGGTGTTAAAAGTGATGTTAATTGTTCCATTACTCGCCTTAGCAGTATTGGTCATGGTATTTAATGCAGGAGACCAAGTATAAGTATATGCAGGAAGCGCTGGAGTAGGACAAGTTACAGTGTAAGATCCCGCATGATAAGGTCCTGAATTCGATGCATCGGCAGGAGCAACAATGGTACTCACAAGTAAATTATTTTCATCAAATATTTTTGTGGTATAGGCTCTGATCTGAGCAGCACCAGGAGTCGTTGTCAATGCCATGTAAATATCTATCTTATCCCCTGTATTCAAACTCATGACTTGTTCACTTACCGGCACATCATTCCAGGTATCAATCTCTGGCTTTATAGCAATACGCGTATATTTCTCTAATGTGGAGATGCCTGTTGAGGTAACAACACCAACGTTTACAGGATTTTCCCATTGGAAATAAACATCCACATATGTTTGTACTTTCCAATTGCACGGAGCCGGTAATTCCTTCAGATCAGCCTTCACTGTAGCCATACATTTATCAGCAGAAAGAGAAACTTTTGTTGCGTCGATGTATTCGTTAACGGCTGTTGTGTAATTTACAATAACATTCGTGTAAGCTTTGCACGCTGAATTAGAAAGGTCTTCTAATATTAAGTTATAAGACCCATCGCGCAGATTATTGATAGCAATTGTACTTCCTGAAGAATTGAATGTATTAGAAACCGGACCTATTGGTGTATTAGCTGTGTAAGTAACTTTATAATTAGCAGGTGCGTTCGTCAATGTCAAATTGATTTTACCTGCATTCATTCCCGTACAAGGAGTATTAACGGAAGTTGCGCTAGCTGTAAAACTGCAAGCACTGCAGTTTGTCGCAGTCACTTTAAAGCCATTGATATTTCTGGAATCCTGACAAGCACTTTGGTTGTTACTATACACGGTATAGCAACCTGATGCATTACAAATCTGCGCCGCGTAACGGAAAACACCTGCAGCTGTTGGAGTGATGGTGATTGTTCTGCCGGTTCCCAACAAAGTACCTAAAGTAGAATTGGCAAACCATTTATACGTTGGTGCCGGTCCTCCACCTGCATCCACAACCAATTCCAGTGTAACAGAATTTCCTAGACACATGGTGGTAGAACCATCAAGAATCTCTATGTGTCCGTATGGAAGTGTAGCGCCTGAGCAGCCCAAACTACCTCCGCTTGGAGAACCTTCCACATAAGTAGGACGTTCTAACGGCAATCTTAAAATGATGGCATCGATAATAGAACCGAATTGCTGAAAAGGAATAGATCCTCCAATAGCACCTGCTTTAGCAATGAAAGCAGTTTGTACATATGGAGTAACGTCGGTAGCAAAGTTAATTTCAGGATACATGTTATCTATGATGTTCAAGTAATGAGTGACATCGCCCCATACTATGTTATTATTATAATAGCCTCCCCAGGTGCTACCTGCCGGATAACCGCAGTAGCCAGTATTGTTTTCAAATACAGATATCCAGCTAGCAATGTCATTGGCATATCCTGCAGTAGCTGCAGGTAAACCAGTCCAACAACCAGAACCGGTATTATCCAAAATAGTTTTTGCACCAAGAAAGGCGTTAGGACCTGCATTGTAATTTGATGCGGTCATCTTTTCATAAGCATAAGCATCGTATTGATCTTTGCAGTCTATGTTCTTATAAAAATTCCAGCCCATATTATAATTGAAGATCTGGCCGGTATAACTGTCGTAGTATGTTTTCACCAGTGCGCTGGCTTCGTAGCCATCCACTCCTTCCATTAAAGTATGGTAATTGGCCGTTGGAAAACGTCCGTAAGGATAAGCTTGTTGTAAGGCGGAATAAGCTGATGTAGGTCCTTCTATTTGCAGACAACCGTTGTTGATCTGTGCGGCATAAACCGTAGCTGGATTGTAAGCAATGGGAACTTGTGCAGGAGCACTCCATGTTAATCCTGTTGCACAACGCAATTCCGTTTCTTGCACCAAAGTAGCCATCCAATAACCAATCTTAGGATATTCAACGCGTTGATCAACGTTTCTGGCATAGTTCCAGGCTACTGCTGTAGCAATGGCCCAACTGGGTTTATTAGAAGGAATGTAACCCGGTCTGCGTTCTGTTGGAGTTCTCTGCACTATTCCTTGCCCCAACCAAAGTCCGAGAGGACGTGCAGGATCAGTAGGAATTTCAGCCTTGATATAAGACAAGGTATCAAAACTTGTTTTCTTTGGCAGAGCCGGACAGTTGTTCTGACCGTAGGAAGAATTGACCAAAAAAAACACAACAAACGTCGGGAGGAGTAACCAACTGTTTTTCATGTCATTAAATTAAATAAGCGTTTTTGTACGGGATTTGTCTGGAGTAATCGTACAATATAAAATAGCAATAATCACACTTTACACCATGCAAGATGCTAAAGTTACCGCTGCAAAACGAATGTATGCAATAAAATGATATTATTCTTCTAAAAAAATGGACTCTAATTACCTTAAAATGTAAAGTTTTCCATACCCTTTCTTAAATGCTTTATCTCCAGATGTTTCTCTATGGTCGAATTTATCATTTTGGTTCTTAATCAAAACTCTATAAATATATACCCCATTGGCCAATTTATCCCCAAACTCATCTCTTCCATCCCAGGCATAATCTGTAATATTATCACCGATGTGAATATTTCCTAACTCATTTTTAAAGATTTCGCGTACCACTTTACCGGATACCGTCATAATCTGAATCTTGATATCTTCTGGTATTTCTTTACCAGTCAAACTAAATACGAAACGGCAACTTGTAGAAAACGGATTAGGATAAGGATAGAAATTGGTGATGGTTGACTCATTGACCACTTCGAAGTTGATCTCCAGATTTTGATTACTTGATCGATTACCCGAAGCGTCTGTTCCCTGAATAGTCAACTTGTATTTCCCATCTGCTAAATCAGCGGATGGTTTAAACTCTACTTTAAATTTACCTTTATCTAAAGTATCCTGCCCCCAACGGGAAACGATGAAATTAGGATCGTTTGGTTTTATAGAATATGTTTTGCCATCTTTTAAACTAAGCAGCGTGATGGTCATTGTACTCTCGGTCATCGTCAACAAATTATTATTGTCAACTAGTGTGACCGCAATTAAAGGACTTGGAGAAACGATGTCTCCGTCAAAAATATGTACACCATCAAACATTGCTCCTATAACAGGATGTGTTTTGTCTTGCTGCACATTGAAAGAGACTTCCTGCACATTGTTTTGGTAATACACTTCACGCTGCAGCCTTGGATTGACATAAGCTTGCAGCACATTTCTTCCAGCCGAGGCTCCAATATTGACAGTATAATTAAAGATGACACTTTGTGTAGGAGCAGGTAAATTTATGGTGATGGTTTCTTTTTTCAAACCTCCCCTGTCGTTTCTTAAAGTAAAGACCACCTGAAGTGGGTTTTCAAAATTAACATTGGAGATGTTTGTAAACGCAAAAGGTAACACAAATGACTCCCCTTGATTCTTATCGGTAATAGTATATTTATCTATTCCAACCAGGAAGGGATCGATGGTACCCTCCGGTGCCGGTCCGTATATGACTTGCCATTTTTTCAAATAAGCCGGTGTGAAGTCGGTAGTATCTGCTGTATTTAGTAATAAACGGATGTAAGGAAAAGTTGCGGCAGGAACACGTGAAGCCAGTTCTATATCTCCAGCTAAAGGCACTGCTATCGTATCAATTTCTTTACCCAACACATTGATACGGATCACTTTTAATTCCGCAAAGTCATCGTTTGTTTTTTGTACTGTTTTATAGAACGTACCCCATGAAGTAGCAGGCCCTATCAAGGTAGAGGTAATAGATCCGCTTTTGTACCTACCTGTTAAAAAGTAATCTGAGGTATTATTTTTCAGTTCAATTACATCAGAAGGATTAGTCGAATAAATTTCTTTCAACGGTGTAATTCCATTTCTCTTCCTTGACAATAATATATAAGGGGTCTGGGAACCTAGATCTGCTAGATGTTGCGCTCCCAATTGATTTCCTAATACATCTTTCAGATTCGCATTCCAGGTATCCGCACCGGTAGTTCCAGTGGATACAAACAATATAAAATCATCTTTCTTAACAGATTTGAGAAAATTTGCAACTTGGTTTTGTGTGTTGCCATCGGTCATATTATAAAACCTTTGCGTTTGAGGATTTTCAGCCGTACCGCATTGGTAAGCTGAATTAACCAAATAAGGCAATGTTGTCTCTGCATCAAAAACAACAATCAAACAACCGTCAGAATAATTACAATTATTTCCTCCAGGGATAAAAGCCAACAATGTATTATTATTATACCCTATTTCTATGTTGGTATTATTATTCCCCTGAGTTCTCGCATATAATTTAGCTGAGTTGGTATTGAAAGCCAGCTTACCTTGAGGTGATATATTGATCTTCTTGTAAGTATCTTTAAACAATTGAGGATACTCACTTTGAGACCATCCGTCGGGACTATCTTTGATGTAAATAAAAGAGCTTTCACTCCATAACGTATCTTCTCCTGGCGTAAGATCGTCGAAACGAATTCTCCAATAATATACGATACTATCCGATGGTAATACATTTGTCAATAACGTTTGAGTAAATTTAACCAATGCTCCGGAGGAAATTGTTTTAACAATCTTTGAAGGACTGTTATACAAATGACTGGTGTCAATTTCTACATGGTAATTTTTAGTGGTTTGAAACAAATCAATGGATTGCGCCACAAAATTTACCGGTTGATCATGCACGACACTGTATTCAATGGGGTACAGACAAGAAACAGAACTTAGCGGTACAAAATATTCTATAGTAGCAATATTATTATTCTCATTGAATTCAGGAATTGAATCTCCTGGGTCCACCATGATTTCAAATTTATTGATACCTAAAAGCTTTGGTTCTTTCCCTAGAATTGTAAAGTAGATGGTATCCACATACCCAATCGGACTAATGCTTTTTATAGGATAGGTTTTATAAATGACTACTACATTGTTATTGGTAACAGTATGCTTTACTCTTATCTGTAATTTTTTCGCATTCCTTAATCCATAATTAGTAATTGGAATAGCAATGCCAAATGAATCTGACATAGCGGAAATCGGCTCGTTGCCATATGCTTTGATGAATACCTTCTTCTCTCCTATTTCTGCGTCACCAGCAATGGCATAATCTGTGCGTTGCGGCTTATATAATTTAACAGCAGGATCGCCCTGCAAGACAAACTGAGTAGCCTGAGCATTTATAATTTCTCTGTTAAAATTATCAAATCTGTTAATGTAGAGAAATGTGTCCAACGTTTTTTTCTGGATCTCACCAATGGAGGACTGAATAAAACGAGGGTCCGCAAAATTAAATTTATAAAAAAACTCTGTATAAGACTTCATGTAATTGGGATAACCAATATCACCATGTCCCAGTGTTAACAAGGCTCCTTTCTCAGGCGTCATGATCCAGTCTTCCGGAATAGATCCCTGAATGAAAAATTCTGCCGACTGACAACCGTTCATCATCAACAAAGGATACTTGTTTTTATTCATATACCCATACACAGGATTCGATACGTTACCAATATCAAGGTCAATAATACTTGGAGAAGAGTGTCCGAAAAATGTTATGTAAGAAACTCCTTTATTGACTTCATCTGCTACACTGTAAATCAATTTCGTATCCACCGCTCCCACAGAAGGATTTTTCACATAGCTTCTCACGACCTTGCCTCCGAATATTGGACCTTCAGCGATCGCTTTAAATCCGTTAACATACTGTGAAAAAAGAGGTATCTCTCCTGTATTAGGTTTCCCCCCACTCAAATGGATCAAATGCTTTCTCCAAATAACATTAGAGTCCAACCCATCATTTCCTTTTACTTTATCCAGGTATTGCAATACATCTACATTTGTTCTCGCAGACAAACGTCCTGTGACCAGCTTAGGTCTTAGCGTACCGTCTGTAATGGTATAATACAAATCCGAAGAAGGCCAGCCGTAAGCAGGTATTAAATCTTCCATACGGTAATTCAACTGCTGATACGTATGTGTGTTATTAATAAAGGCAATTGAATTCTTTCGGTAATAAAAATCTCCCACATTCGTCGTACCCGCATAATCATAATTGATTCCTTTTCCAACCAAAAATAAATATTGGGCTACACCACTGTTGAGTTCTTCCTTGCAATAACGCTTGATGGCAATTGGATGTTTTTCTCCATAGGTATACAAATTGTATAGTTTATTGACATCTGTTACAGTAACCGATACACCTTTTCCTTCTCTGTAAGCGGCATAATTAGACACTCCGGATTCTGCCAATAATTTAGTATGAGAAATTAATAACATTCTACCCTGGCCCATCGTGTAGGGAGTCATGTCGACAGAATTGATACCTATACTATTTTTGAATGCACTGGCGTAAATAATTTTGGAGACAGCGGATGAAACATTGACTGCTGCTGTTCCTGCATTCCATGCATAGTTTAGATTTACGTATGCTCCTTCTGAAGAAACATCCCATAAGAAAGCGCCTGAGCTAAAGCCTGTCAAATTATATGTTTTTGTTGAATTATCAGCTAAAGGTTCAATTTGATAAAGAGTTTTACCGGCAACATCTGCGATTTGCGGGTATCTAAGAGTGATGTAAGCTATAGCTACATAGTCCGATTCACCGCCTGCTTTTAATCTAATTCCAACTTTAAAAGGTTGATTAGCGGATAGACTGGTTAAATCAGTTAACGGAATAGTCTGTTTAAATTTACTGATATTACGTGCGAAAAAAGGTGCCACAGTATATACAGCACCATTAATTACGATCTCAACATCGTGTTGATTTTGATTTGTTCCTACCAGTAAAATCTCCACTTCAGGATTGGCACCACCGTTAAACACATTAGAAACAGGAATGTCAATGATTCTGGTTTCAGCAGTAGCACCGGCCTGTGTCATAGAAGAACTAAACCATCCTTCACCTATGTCGCCAGGACTTATATGTGTATCCTGACTATATAAATGTCCTGCATAATACTCTTCTGCATAAAAAATAGTCTCTGTGCGCCTGTGATTCGTTTGTATAGTAGCAGCTCCCGCTGTATTCGCAACAAGTCTTTTTCCATCCGCTGTGCCAATGGTCACAAAATAATAGGTCGTATCAGAAAACAAACTGTAATACTTATTGGAGCGAGCACTGTATGGTTCATAGATCATAGAATCCAACGCCCCATCATTTCCCTTGCCATAGAAATATAGATCCGTTCCATCCATATAAATCGATTGCTCTACTCCCCTAAACCAAAGTTGTATTTTGTTAGGATTGGAAGTAGATATACCAGAGTTATTCAATTGAGTAAAAGGAATTTTATAAACAGACTCTTCCGCTACTGGAATTTTAGAATACGGTTGTCCTGCCACAATCCACTCTCTTCCTTCTTGCGCCTTCACCAAAGAAGTACAAAGAGTAAAAATAAAGAGGAACGGTATAAGTGCTTTTTTTATCATTCGTAAGATTAGATAGAATCAAAAGTAAATTTAACAGAGAACACATTAGAGTATAAAGATTCGGATACGTTGCCGATGTTTGTCAAGGCATAATCTATCGTGAATTTATAAATCTTCAAGCCTACACCGAAGTTGGGTTGCACACTGGTATATGTCTTATCGGCGTAATCTTTCACCTGTTGAATATTACCAATACCTGCTCTCAGGAATACAATCTTTTTGTAATTGGCTTCTAAACCCAGCGCCGGATCGATGGAAGTGAATGAACTTTTCACCACTGTATTTCTCTTTCCATCAAATGTAAAAATCAAATCCGTACTGGCGGTCAAACCAATTTTTTTAGACAACTGAAATGTTCTTGCGACACCCAGGATCGTCTTAGGTAATGTTACCTCCACACTGTTCTCAGGAATCTCATTACCAGTCTTTGCATATACGTCTTTTACTAATTCGGGATTATGCGTCCAGGCGTTGAACGTACCCGTCACATCTCTTAGCATCAAGCCAAACTGCCATTTTTTACGTTCGTATTGAGCTCCGGCATCCAGTCCAAATCCCCAGGCATTGGCGAATTCACCTACTGTTCTATAAATCACTTTAAAATTTGCTCCTACTCTTAATCCAGGAATAGTATTGGATTTTCTTGCGTAAGTCAATAAGAACGCGTAATCAGAAGAAGAGAAATAACCGATGTTGTTATAGTTAATTTTCCCATTGTTGTTTCCATCACTGTCAAACAAATAACGGGTATCAGGAATATCATCTACACCAAAACGAATGATAGAAAGTCCAACCGTACTTTGGCTATCAATTTTCATGGCAATGGCACCATAATCATACTTTGCAATACCGGCAAAATACTCCGCATGCATCAAAGCGATTTCATACTTGTTTTTTATCTTGGTCAATCCGGCAGGGTTCCAGTATCCCGATGTGACATCATCTACCAAAGCAGACTGCACATTTGACATCGCCATACCTCTTGCTCCTACACCAATAGATAAAAATTCATTACTATACTTAGGAGCCGTAATCTGGGCTGATGCACTAAAATTTAAAACGATTAAACCTGTGAGTAACAGGATGCTTGACCTCATGTTGCTAGCTATTTTTAGATAACTTAAATATATATTCATTTTCTGACAAAAACGTAACTATTTACCTAATTTAGAGTTCCTTTAAATGCCTTAACGTATGAAAATAAGCCCTTATTTAGTAGCCCTTTTTTTGGCTATAACTGTCATTTCCTGTAAAGAAAACAGTACAAAAAAAACTGAAAAGTCTGCCCCTTCCAGCAATGCTGCTTTAGCACATTTACAAGCCTTAGATGACAGTTGTTCCAAAGCCTGGGAATTGATGATCAGTTCAGACGATCAGAAGATAAAAGACATCGAGCGTTTGCTTCAGGAAATCTCTTACATTCCCGGACACAACGAGCAAGAGTTGAAAAGATTGTCTGACTTGGTAAAAGAATTGCCTACAAAAAGATATACCACTGAAACGATGACCTCTCCTGCCATAGATGCTTATGATCAGGCTACCGATGAGCTCCTCAGAGAAATTTTTGAATTAAAACGCAGTACTAAAGGTGTAGAAAATTACACGCTGACAGTTGTGCTGGAAACAAGTATTCGTGAAGCCGATGGTATGGTCGTTAATTACAGAGTACTTTATGACCGTTGGGTACATAAATACAACGAGTCGTTGGATAAAATCCAAACCACGACAGAAGTAAGCGATGAAGATCGTCAGGGCTTAAAGAAGAAGCTGACGTTTGAGATATAGGGACAGTGGTTAGACATTAGTTGTTAATGCTTCGCTAACCGATGATTGATGACTTTTAAACGGTTTACCCTAAATCTCCTGAAGGGGACTTTGCTTCAGATGAAAACAAAAAGCTCATCGCTTATAGGCGATGAGCTTTTTGTTTAGTAAAAACTGTTTCCCTTTAGGGGTTAGACAGATAGGCTTTACTCCGGAGTCGACAATTCCAACTCTTTCCATACAAACTCCATCAACCCCTTTACATACGCTTCACTGAAATCAAAAGAGATTCCTGCTGTACTATATATCTCGGGAATCGTTTTGCTGTAGCCTAATGACAAGGCATCGGTGTATTGCTGGAATGTTTTGTCAGCATCACCTTTAAAGTTTTTCCAAAGTGCTACCGCTCCTAACTGGGCCATTCCGTATTCGATGTAGTAGAATGGCACTTCGTATAAGTGCAATTGTTTTTGCCAAGTATAC
>JACMQM010000079.1 GCA_014376985.1 Cytophagaceae bacterium
ACCAATATCCTAATATTTTCAATTCTCTCGGCTAATTCCACTCCATTATTAGTTCCTGTTATTTCTGCCATTTCTGTTGTTTGTGCAGTAGCTTTCTTAAAATTCAAAATAAAACCAAAGGTTGACCCTTCTCCTTGTTTACTATTTACAAAGAGGCTACCCCCCTGCAGCTCTACAAATTGTTTAACGATGGAAAGTCCTAAGCCTGTCCCTCCGTGTAATCTGGAAGTTTCGTTGGTTGCTTGTTGAAAGTCTTCAAAAATATGTTCCAGTTTATTTTTAGGAATCCCAATCCCGGTATCTGTTACTGAAAATTCTAAGGCTATACTTTCTGCCTCTTATTTAAGCATGCGAACACTTACGGTTATTTTTCCTTCATCTGTAAACTTTACTGCATTACTCAATAGATTTAACAGTATTTGACGCAAACGTACCGAGTCGCCTAATAAAATTTCAGGAATAGCAGTATCATAATTTTCAATCAATTCCAGATTTTTTTCTTGGATTTTTGGTTCAAATAAATGTAACGTTGTAGCAATGGAAGTGGATAATTCAAATGGAATTTGTTCAAAGGTCATCTTTCCTGCATCAACTTTGGCAATGTCAAGTATATCATTGATTAAAACGATCAAGGCATCTCCCGATACTTTAATGGCATTTATGTATTCTTTTTGTTTTTTACTTAAATCTGTTTTTAAGACCACATTGGTAAACCCTATAATGGCATTCATGGGTGTTCTTATTTCATGGCTCATGTTCGACAGGAATTGCTGCTTTGCCTTCATGGCTGTTTCTGCCTTACTCTTGGCTTCCTTCAGGTCATGAATATCTGTGTTGCTTCCCACCCACATCATTATTTTCCCACGCTCATCTTTAACAGGAATAGCTCTGCTCAAATGCCACCTGTATTCACCTTCTTTATTTCGTATGCGGCATTCCATGTCGAAAACATCACCTGTGGCAACCGAATGTTTCCAACTATTTACCGTGGGTTCTAAATCATCGGGGTGCATGGCTTTTTCCAAACCCCAGTCCTTTAGTTCTTCGAAAGTTAGACCTGTATCATCGAGCCATTGCTGATTAAAGAAAATTACATTGCCTTCGGCATCGGCATTGGTTATTTTTTGAGGCATAGAATTGGTGAGAAGTCGAAATTTTTTCTCGCTTATTTCAATCGTCTTTCTGGCATTTACCTGGTCCGTAATTTCATGTGCTAATGCCATTACTCCTGAAATACTTCCATCGGCTTCCCGTAATGGCTCGTAAACAAATTTAAGGTACGCATTTTCAAGCTTTCCTTTACGCTTAAAAGTAATGGGAAATTCATCTGCTACAAAACGTTCACCTGTTGTACATACATTATCTAAAAGTTCTTTAAATCCCCGTCCATTCAGTTCCGTAAGCACATCAAATACAGGTTTATTTAATGCTTCTTCTAATGTTCTGTCCCACATTTCGAACATTTGTTTATTTATAGTTTCTATTATATAATCTTCTCCACGCAATACGCAGATAGCCACCGGTGCCTGCAGTACCAGGTTTTGAAACCGGGCTAAAAGTTCCTGTTCTTTAAGTTCATTTAGTTTTTGTTTGGTAATATCCCTGGATACAGAAAGTATCTGGTGAAGTTTTTTATCAGATTCATCCTGCAACACGGGTAACACAATAATATCCCACCATTTTGGATTGCCTTTTACAGTTGTGCCAAAAAGCTGCAGCTGAATTTTTTCTCCTCTTTTTGCTGTTGCTATTGCATCTTTTATTGTTTGCTGGTTATTAGGGTCCCACATATCCCACCAGTAAGTGTTTTTTAGCGGTTCAAAATCATCAATTTCCAACAGGCAAATACCACTGATGTTCATAAACTGCAGTCTGCCTTCGGCATCAAGTATTTTTATACAATCGGGGCTGCTTTCTAACACGGCCCGGTTAAAAGCTTCGCTTTCTTTTATCTTTTTATTTAATAATGCCTGGGGTGTTACTTCGGTTGCAATTATTGCCACACCTTCTATTTCTCCTTTTATATTGCGTTGCGCCTGGTAAACAAAATTGTAGTAAACTACTTCTTTGGTGCCATTACGCAGCAGTGTGGCAGGTGATTCATAAGCATGAAAAGGCCGGCCTGTTTTATAAACACTTAATAAAAGTTTATCAAAACCCTGTTCCACTGTTTCGGGCAAAGCATCAAAAATTGATTTTCCAATTAAATCTTTTCCCTTGCCCCACGATTCCAACACAGCATCATTAGCAATTTCAATGATCATATCTTCTCCTTTTAAAATAGCTATCATAGAAGGAGAAGAATAAATCATTTCGTGATAACGGTGTTCGCTTTCTTCAATCTTTCTTTTTGCAATCACCTGTTCGGTTACATCATTACCAATAATAGTAATACCGGAAATAGTTTGGTCGGCTTCCAGATAGGGCTGGAAAACAAAATTGAAATACTCTTCTTTCACATGCCCATGGAGATTTGGGGGGCTCTGTACTTCTCTACCATGATAAGGAATACCGGTGGCACGTACCTCAGCAAGCAAAGCCGAGAACGGCGTATCGTTAAGTTCGGGCATAATTTCAAGCAGGGATTTGCCTTCTATATCATTCCCTTTTCCCCAAACCTCTTTAATGCGGTCGTTGGCAAGGGCAATAACCAGCTCTTTTCCTTTTAGCACGGCAAAAGTAAATGGCGAATTCATCAGCATCATATTATACCGCTTATCGCTGTCTTCAATTTTTTTGCGGGCTTCAATTTGCTCTGTTACATCAATGGCGATAATCATAATGGCGTTAAACTTTCCATCGGCATTTTTTATTGGCTCTGCGGTAAATTTGTAATACGCCTGCCTCATTACTCCATTATTATCGAAATCAGCCATTATCGGGTATTCATCAGCAGAAAATGCTTCGCCTGTTTTAAATACATTTTCAAACATTTCAATCGCTTCGGTTCCGGTTAATTCAGGAAAAGCTTCGAGCGTGGTTTTGCCCAACAGTTGTGCTTCGCTGCGATTGATCATTTTTTGATAGTCGGCATTGGCAAGCACAAATTTTAGATCAGGACCTTCTAACACCGCAATGGCAGCAGGCGCATTGCTGAAAATATTTTGCAGTTGTTTTTCGTTCTCTTCAATTTTTTTGCGGGCTAATACCTGTTCGGTTACTTCATGGGCTACCACTATTACTCCTGAGATAGTATTATCGTCTTCCTGTATTGGTTCAAAAATAGTATTGAAATATGTTTGTTCGTTTTTACCATTTCTTATAAGTGTTGTTTCGTATTCATTGGCATGAAAAGGAATGCCGCTTTGCATTACTTCATCAAAAGTTGCTTTCAACTGGCTTTCCATTTCGGGCATTGATTCAAAGATAGGCTTGCCTATTAAG
>JACMQM010000080.1 GCA_014376985.1 Cytophagaceae bacterium
GACCCCTTGTTTATTTTCCCTTCAGATGAAAAACTGAAGAGTAAGATATTGATAGATGAACTCTTTAAGAAGGGTTCATCTTTTTTTATATACCCTTTTAAATGCTGGTATCTTAAATCGGGCAATCCGGAAGCTAAGCCGTTTTTTCTGACAGGCGCTCCCAAGAAATCTTTTAAGAAGGCTGTCGATCGAAATTATATCAAACGCTGTATCCGGGAGGCTTATCGACTTCATCACAGACAACGTGCCTTGGATTATGCCAAAGGATATTGTCTGGGGATCGTTTATGTAGGCAAAGAAAAAATGGCCTACAAAGACATCGAAAAGAAATTAAATGTCGTTTTCAACCGTTATATTGAACAAATTAATCTTTAGAACCATAAGTATCATATGACTCATTTCAATCGTTCGTTGATTAGAATACGAATGAGCTTGAATTAAAGTATTTTACTTGTGCGAATCTTAGTTGAAGACCTTAACAGCGCCGAAAAATCATCTTTATGAATAGTTTGAAAAAACGTTGGATCCTCGCAGCTCTTACCCTTGTAGTGATAGCCAGTACAGCTTTTACCACTACGGATAAATATTTTGAAATCGTTCGTAACCTTGACATCTTCGCCACTTTATACAAAGAGGTCAATACCTATTATGTAGACGAAATCAATCCATCTACTTTAATGAATACGGGAATAGAAGCGATGTTGGAATCCCTGGATCCTTATACAAACTATATTCCCGAAGACGATATCGAAGATTACCGTACGCACATGACGGGCCAATACGGTGGTATCGGTTGTGTCATCGGTAATCGTGAAGAGAAGTGTATGGTCCTGATGCCCTATGAAGGTTTCCCGGCGCACAAAGCAGGCTTAACCATCGGAGATGAAATTGTGAGTATTGACGGTATCGCGATTAAAAATAAGAATACAGGCGACATTAGTAAATTATTAAAAGGACAAGCGGGTACGGCAGTTAAGATCTCTGTTATCAAAGTAGGGACTACTGTACCTATCGAACTGACTTTACAAAGAGAAAGAATTAAGATAGATAATGTTCCATACAGTGGTATGGTTGGTCCTGAAACAGGTATCATTAAACTTTCTGAATTTACAGCCAATGCTTCGAAAGATGTTCAGAAGGCTATTCACGAATTGAAACTAAAAGGAGCGAAGTCTGTCATCATAGACTTAAGAGGAAATCCCGGCGGACTACTGAGTGAAGCCATCAGTATTTCTAACCTGTTTGTACCGAAAGACAAACTTATCGTAAGCACTAAAGGAAAAATTGCAGAGTGGAACAAAGAATATTTTGGAACCGAAGTTCCGGAAGACACAGAAATTCCTGTTGTTATTTTAATCAATAGCCGCAGCGCTTCAGCATCTGAAATTGTATCTGGAGTGATACAGGATTATGACAGAGGTGTGATTGTGGGACAGCGTTCATTTGGCAAAGGTCTGGTTCAGGCGACTCGTCCCCTGAGTTACAATTCTCAATTAAAGATCACCACGGCCAAGTATTACACCCCAAGCGGCCGATGTATTCAAGCCATTGACTACAGCAACAGAAACGAAGACGGAAGTGTCGGTAAAATACCGGATTCCTTACAACACAATTTCAAGACCGCAAATGGTAGAGTAGTGCGTGATGGAGGAGGAGTAAAGCCTGATGTTGAGGTAGATAAAGAAACCATTCCTCCAGTAGTGGTTGGACTCGTGAATAAAAATTTATTGTTTGATTACGGTACCCAATATTATTTGCAACATTCGACGATTGCTTTTGCAAAAGACTTCAGCTTGTCAGATGCAGAATATACTGACTTTGTGAAATGGGTAGAAAAGAAAGATTTCGAGTATGCTACTCAGATCGAAAAAACATTGACTGAATTAGAAGCAGAATCAAAAGAAGAGAAGTATTACGATGCCATCAAAGTACAGCTGGAAGATTTCAAGCAACAGATTAAGCACAGCAAAGATAAAGACTTAATTACTTTTAAGACGGAAATCAAACGTGTGCTGGAAGAAGAGATTATTTCTCGTTACTACTTGCAAAAAGGGCTTATAGAAGCATCGTTCAAATACGACAATGAATTGAAGGCGGCATTGAAGGTGTTGGCCTCTCCGACCGAGTATAACAAAATTTTATCAGGTAAGTAATATGCTTTGGGAAGCTTATGCCTTGCTGCTGATCGCCGGTATTATTGGCGGTTTTGTTTCAGGGTTATTAGGCGTAGGAGAGGGGATTATATACATCTTTGTTATTCCCTATGTTTTGCATTTCTGGAACATTCCTGGGGTATGGCATGCGCAGATCATTATTGCTAATTCACTGGCTGCCATTTTTTTCTCTTCCCTTGCAGCTAACTATACGCATTATAAGAAAAAGTATTATTACCCGCGACCTACACTCATCATTGGTGCAGCCGCTATTATAACTTCAGGACTTTCGTTAAAATTTTTAGTCAACACAGAATTATTTTCGATGAAAATATTTTTGTGTTGCCTGATTATCTTGCTCCTCTATATGTTGGTGCTCACCTTGAAAGGAGCCATTGTTCCTGCCAATGATTCTGTTCAGCAAGTTCCTGTTTGGGGGTTGACGTTAATAGGAGTTTTGAGTGGCATAGTCGCTGCTGCTTCCGGTTTGGGAGGAGGAATTATAGTTATTCCATTACTCAATCGTTTTTTCGGCATCAACATTCGAAAAGCAGGAGCCATATCAATGGGAGTGATTATGTTATCATCCCTTGCCATCACCCTGGTGAATCTTAATACCGATGTCTCTCCTCCTATAGAAGGAAGTATCGGACTCATTATTCCCGGCATATGCCTGGCTCTCTCTGCTACGGTATTATTTACTTCTCCTTTGGGAGTGGCTGCGGCACATAAAATAGCACCGCGTTGGATTTCTCTTATTTATGCCGGATTTTTGTTGATCGTTATAGTAGACAAAAGTATTCGTCTGCTCTCTTTATTCGGTTATACCTCATGATTCTCTGTATAGAAACGTCTTCCAGTATATGTTCTGTTGCAGTCTTTAACAAAGGCAGTTTAATAGCATGGAAAGAAACCGCATCAGTCAATAGTCATTCCAATCTGATAATACCTATGGTAGATGCCGTTTTAGAGAAGGCAGGGGTGGGATTTGATGGACTTGAAGCTATCGCTGTTTCAGCAGGGCCTGGTTCTTATACCGGTTTACGCATCGGTGTATCGACAGCGAAAGGTTTTTGTGATGCACACGATATTCCACTAATTGCTATACCTACTTTACAAGCCATGGCAAATGGATTTGTGCAAAGTAACGAATTAACGGAGGGCCTTATTTGCCCAACGTTTGATGCCAGACGCATGGAAGTCTATTATTGGTTAGGCGATACGAAAGGAACTACCATTGATGAGGTGCAAACTTTAATCTTGGATGAGGACTCCTTTAAGAAGTATCTGGCGCATCATAAAATATATTTCATTGGAAACGGAGCAAAAAAGACTTCTTTGGTGTTGAAAGATATCAAGGCTTCATTTAATTCTGATTTCCAACCTTCCGCTAAATGGATGGGCGGTTTTGCTACCATAAAGCTACACGCCGGAGATTTTGAAGACCTGGCTTATTTTGAACCTTTTTATTTGAAGGATTCCGAAAGCCACTTGAAACCATTCAAACCTAATTCACCATCATGAGCGAAGAAATAGTAAATCGAGTAATTAACAGTGCATTGAAAACCATTGATCTGGATGATTTTTATGCTCCAGGCGAACGTATTACTTTCGATATGGCCAGTTTATTATTTCAAGGATTGATTCTTAGAGAAAAGGATTTCAGAGAATTTGTAGCCGAGCACGATTGGTCTCAATACCAGGATAAAAATGTAGCCGTATTTTGTTCGGCAGATGCCATTATCCCTTCCTGGGCAGTTATGGTTTTGGTAACCAAATTACAACCGGTAGCCAACAAAGTCATTTTTGGAGCGCTGGAGGAATTAGAACACAAATTGTTTTCAGATGGGTTATTATCAATAGATCTTTCCACTTATCAAGATTCAAAGGTCGTAATCAAAGGATGTGGTAAACACCCTGTACCAGCCTATGCTTTTGCAGAACTCACTCGTTTACTGACACCTTACGTGGCGAGCTTGATGTATGGAGAACCTTGTAGTACTGTTCCTGTCTATAAAAGAAGAAAATAATTCTACAGTACATTTGCAAAATCCGGAGGCTTGTTATACATTTGTATCCCCCTTTAGAGAAGCTGAAGGAAAAGGTAGTTAACGAGTCAGTTTTTACAGCTTCTACACCAAGAAAAAGTTTCAACTTCTAATTCGCTAAAAACTAGGTTGAAAGACGAAAAACACAAAATAAAGTTTAAATAAATGTGTTTTTGATTTGGTCTTCTCAAAAAAATCCTACACCTTTGCAACCCGTTAAAGAAACGCTTTCAACGGGATAAAGTAGAGCAGCTCATCGTTTGAAATTAAAAAGAAAAATTTTGCAAATTGTTTGGTCTTTTAAAAAAAAACCTACACCTTTGCAACCCGTTAAAGAGATGCTTTAGCGAAATAATATTGAGACATGAATGTAAGCGTTCAGTTTTAAACAAGGTGCTCAAAA
>JACMQM010000081.1 GCA_014376985.1 Cytophagaceae bacterium
ACAGAAACAGAAACAGAAACAGAAACAGAAACAGAAACAGAAACAGAAACAGAAACAGAAACAGAAACAGAAACAGAAACAGAAACAGAAACAGAAACAGAAACAGAAACAGAAACAGTGATAAAAACAAAAAGCCCTGATCATTGATCAGGGCTTTTTGTTTTTATCACTGTTTCTTATTAAACGTTTCCTATCAGGTATAGAGCGGCTAGAGTAGGAGTAGGACTACCGCCTTTCTTCTCCAATGTTACAGCGAAGGCTTGAGCTTTGCCTATCGTTTTCAATTGCTGCAGGACGTGAGCATTTTCCATGTCAAAAACTCCTGCGTCTACCGGTTGTCCATCTACAATGGCCCAAAGCTGATACTGCTGATCAGCCGCTGGAGTGGGTAGTGAAGCTAAACCGCCAAGGTAAACCTGTTTGGAATATTTGTTCCACAATACTTTTGCAGCAGAGTTTGGGGAAAGAGCAGAACCTTTCAATGTTACCAACACAGAACTGGTGTCTTGTATCAGGCTTAGATAATTGTTTGTTTTATCTAATTCCTGTTTGGTTAAATTGATGTTATTCGCTAAAGTGCCTTTCTCTACTTCCAACGCGATGACACGTCCTTCCGCATGTTGCCATTTGTTCCAGAAAAATCCGGCACTGGCTGTAGATACTATGGCTAGTGCAACAGAAGCCGCAATAGCCTGACGGTAGAAAGAGGGTATTGGAATAACTTTCACTTCCTTCTCTTCCGCAAAATCAAGCTGTGAAGCAATTTTTGCTTTAAGAGTAGGTGAAGGAATTTTAGCATAAGACAAGGCAATGTTTTCCAGATCACCTTCGAGTTTGTCTAGTTCAATGCGTATCTCCGGATATTGTTTGACATAAGCTTCCACTTCGCCGGCTTCGGCTGCTGTCAACCCACCCAACAGGTAGGTTTCCAGTATTCCTGACGCTATGTACTCTTTTATGTTCATTGGAATAGTTCTCTAAGTTTGGACATTGCTGACCGTACTCTTGTTTTTACAGTCCCTAAAGGAATGTTAAATTCTTCTGCTATTTCTGATTGAGAATAACCTTCAAAATACATTTTCTGTATTAAAAACCGATGTTCTTCGGGCAGCTTCTGAAGTACATCTCTAACACCTATATGGTCCATGTTATGTTTCTCAGAATATCCTGTATCTCCTATATCTACGAAGGTAGAAATGTCATCGGTTTTACTTCCTGACTTAAATTCTTTAGAACGAAGTTTGTCGATGGCCATGTTTCTGGCAATATTCAGCATCCATGTAAAAAAACGTCCTTTTGAGGCGTCGTAGTCATCAATCTTTTTCCAAACTTTTATAAAAGTATCTTGAAGAACTTCTTCTGCAAATTCTTCCTTTTTAACAATCATATTAATGACTCCATATAACGAAGTAGAATAATTGTTATAAAGTACGTCAAAGCCTCTTTTGTCTTTAGACACCAGGAGCCTGACTAGTTCTTCTTCTTCTATTTTAATTTTTGGAGCGATTTTCTGAATTTTTTATTCTGCTAAACTAAGCTAGTCTTTTAATATATACAAAGAAACGGAGCAAAACAATTCACCATAGTTTTTGAGTGCTGGTATGCTTATTGTAAATTTGAACATCCATACCACTAGTCGTTCCATTTTGCGGCGAAGTATCAGGAACACTAAAATATCACACATGAAAATAATATTGTATTCACTGATTCTTTTGATAATAAGTTTTACATCATGGGCTAAAAAAGATTATACAGTCACGAAAAACATTTCCTATATGGATACTTCTTTGGTTGGTTATGATAAGCCAAGTCATTCACTGGACGTGTATGCGCCTAATAAAGTAGCCGGCAAAAAGAATAAGGTGTTGATCTTTATCCACGGTGGCGCATGGAAGGGTGGTTCTAAAGATTCTCCTAGACATCGCAATGTTGGGAAATCATTTGCTAAGAATGGCATCGTAGCGGTAGTGATCAATTACAGGTTGTGGCCTGAAACCAAATACTATGGTATGGCTGCCGATTGTGCGAAAGCCTATGCATGGGTTGAGAAAAATATTGAACAATATGGGGGAGACCCTCATGAAATTTATATTTCAGGGCATTCTGCGGGCGGACATCTGGCTGCTTTAATCACAACCGATTCAACCTATCTTATGAAAGAAGGTTTCCCCGCCCAGTCTCCCATAAAAGGTTGTGTTCTCAATGATCCATTTGGATTAAATATGCTGGATTATCTTGGACACGGAGATCCTGTAGATGCCTTACTCTTCAATATCATTTTTACGGACTTTCCAACCGAATGGAAAAAGGGCTCTCCTCAGCTTCACATTGAAAAAGACAATGTAAAGTATTACATTCTTCATGGAGGCATTACAATGCCTACAGTGATACAACAATGCAAGGAATTCTACGATCGTAATCGTTACCTCAACAATTCTATAGAAATGCATGTAGTAACCTTGCGATCTCATATTCCGATGCTGGGTGTATTTACTCGAAAAAATGCCAAGCACATGAAAAAAGTAGTGCGTTTCATCAAACAAGAAGAGAAGTAATGAATGCTAAAAATTGGATTGATCAACTCCATCTATTTCCTCATCCTGAAGGCGGATATTATAAAGAAACGTATCGAGCAAAAGAAGATGCTGCATTTGAAGGGTTCGAAGGAAATAGAAGCATCAGTACGGCTATCTATTTTTTATTAGAAGCAAAAGATAAATCTCATTTTCATTGCATTCAATCAGATGAACTTTGGTTTTTCCATGAAGGAAGTTCATTGGAGATTTTTATTTTGAGAGAGGATAAAGTGGAAATTATAACATTGGGAAAAAATATAACGAAGTTAGAACAGCTGCAAGCCATTATCCCCGCTGGCGTATGGTTTGGAGCACGTGTAAAAGATCAAGAAGGTTATGCCCTGGTGAGCTGCACGGTTGCACCGGGATTTGATTTTAGAGATTTTGAATTGGGGAAGAAGAAGGAATTGCTGAAACTATTTCCTAAACATGCAATCATTATAGAAGAATTAGGATACAGAGATTAGTTTCCAGCTGTCTTGCCGCTAATCTCCTTCAGGGAATTTAAGGGTTAGACAGCTGGAGACTATTTTCTACTATGTTCTAACAACGTATTAAACAACTTCTCTTCCGCAATACTACAGCCGCTTTCCAGCAATTGAAAAATGATTTTCTCTCGCTCTTCTGAATAGGTCTGCTCTTTGGAATACATGGTAATACCTATAGAATCAGGTGCTTCATTCCATTGTTCAAAAAAAGCAGGATCTGTTAAATCTAAACCAGATTCATCGGATAGCTGAATGCCGATCATGTGCAAACCATCTTCTTTGCAATGAAACACCATCCAGTCCTGGCGCGTGACATGTTCTACGTATTTTATTTTTTTCAATACATTCTCAAACACCATGTCACTGAATACATCAATCAATTCATTGACGCGATCCATGTTGCTGGCTTTTATATCGAGCCATTCCGGTGCTGTGATTTGATTGCTCGCCAGAAAATTGACAAACTCTGGTTCCATTTCCTGTAGTTCTTCGCTACTAAGTCTTTTGTATTTCATGAGGGGGGGCTTAACCAATTCCTAAAAGCGCTTGGAGGGCTTTCCACAGGTTGGCTTTAAGAGCAGTATTTTGTGCCAAAGCAGACAAAGGATCACTGAGCAAAAGTTGTTTGCCGGATATTGTTTTGGCTTGGTATACGTTGAGTTGAGCTTGTTTGGCAGTTTTGAGAGCCTCTGCATCACAGAAGACGATGGCTTTGGAAGCTGGCAGTTCATCTGTAAACAATAATCCGTTTGTAGTATCCGCTTCCAGAAAAGCGATGTCAGCAGGATTTAGTTTACAGGCTTTTAAGATATTGTTTAGCAAATCTCGGTCAGCTGTTTGCAGCGCCGATTTTTTGCCCCAGAACACCACGCATAAAGCCGAAGACTGTCCGGCATGCAGGACGGTTAAGGCTGGTTGTTGAACAGGAGGAACTTGCGGCGTTTTTGACACCACATGCTGTTCTATAGGTGCTACCATTTTTTCTACTGGAGCAGACACAGCTTTTTCAGCTACAGGTGTAATTTTCATCGTTGTTCCTGTAGTAGGAAAGACGTAAAGGTCCTCTGAGAAGATATAGGGGTAAAAGTCCTCGATCATGCTCATCAAAGATAATAAATGTCGTTTGTATGTGGAAGAATGTTGGTAAAAAAGAGGAATAGACCTAGCTTTGCAGAGCAATTCAATTGTTTTACCCATCAACACCCAAAAACATGGCCAAAGGTCCTATTTCTCAATTTGCTGAAAAGCATTTCTTACATTTTAACGCAGCAGCTTTAATGGATGCTGCCAAAGGTTACGAAGCACAAATGACCGATGGCGGTAAAATGATGATTACTCTGGGAGGTGCGATGAGTACCGCTGAATTGGGTAAGTCATTGGCCGAAATGATCCGTCAGGATAAAGTGCAAATCATTTCTTGTACTGGAGCCAATCTGGAAGAAGACATTATGAACCTTGTGGCGCATGATTTTTATAAAAGAGTACCCAATTACCGTGATCTAAGTCCTCAGGAAGAAAGAGAGTTGTTGGACAATCATTACAACCGTGTAACGGATACTTGTATTCCGGAAGAAGAAGCGTTTCGTCGTTTGCAAAAACACATTTTCAAAGTGTGGGATACGGCGGACAAAAAAGAGGAGCGTTATTTCCCGCATGAATTCATGTACCAAATGTTATTGTCGAAAGAACTGGAACAATACTACCAGATCGATCCGAAGGACAGCTGGATGCTGGCTGCGGCCGAGAAGAACCTCCCAATCGTTGTGCCAGGATGGGAAGATTCTACCATGGGTAACATCTTCGCTTCTTATTGCTATAAAAAAGAAATGAAAGCGACTACCATGAAATCAGGCATTGAATACATGATGTGGTTGGCGGACTGGTACATCGAAAACTCTGCCGGTAAAGGTGTTGGTTTTTTTCAGATCGGTGGCGGTATCGCGGGTGATTTCCCGATTTGTACAGTACCCATGTTGTATCAGGATTTGGAAATGGATACCATTCCTTTCTGGGCTTATTTCTGTCAGATCTCTGATTCCACGACCAGTTACGGTTCTTATTCAGGAGCTGTTCCCAATGAAAAAATCACCTGGGGTAAATTAGATATTGATACACCAAAATTCATCGTAGAGTCAGATGCCACGATTGTAGCGCCTTTGATGTTTGCTTGGATTTTGGGATGGTAGTTGAAGAGAGCTGAAAATAGAGAACTGATTTTAATACATATTAAAAAAGGACTTCACTAATCATGAAGTCCTTTTTGTTTTAATTTCAGTTATCAGTTCTCTATTTTCAGCTCTCTCGTTTTATTTCCCAAACAAAGTCTTCAAAGACTCCGCCTCTTCCGGCTTCATTCTACCAGCCAATACCAGTCTTAGTTCTCTGCGTTTTAAAGCGCCTTCAAACAGTGTTTTTTCTTCGTCTGTTTCTGGAACAAGTTCAGGAACTTTCACTGTTTTATTTTCTGCATCTACGGCAACGAAAGTGAAAAATGCCTCGTTGGTTTTTATTCTTTCTTTTCCTTTAGGGATATTTTCTGCAAAGACTTCTATATGTACTTCCATCGAACTGTTAAACGAACGCGTGACTTTAGAAGTCAAAGTCACCACACTTCCAATTGTAATCGGATGTGTAAAAGAAACGTTATCTACTGATGCCGTAACCACTGTAGTGCCTGAATGACGCTGCGCAGAGATCGCAGATACGATGTCCATCAGGTACATTAAACGCCCACCCATTAAGTTGTTTAAGGTGTTGGTGTCGTTGGGAAGTACTAGTTCTGATTTTATTACTAATGAATCGTTGGGTGATTTTTTCATACAAATGAAGTTTTAATTACAATGGCTTAATCCATCAAGAGAATGCCGAAATAGTTGTCTTTATCGTTACAAACACTCTCTATTTTAATTGTGTCAGTGCTGAAGCTTCCAATGTTATTTATGTAACGTTTAGAATCTAGATATTCTTTAGAATTTAAAATATCAATAAGTGCAGTGGAATCAGGTGTATTTCTTTTGTTAAGATAAGACTCACAAAGGCAGCTGGCGATTTCTGTGTTTGCTACAAACAGTTCAATCGCATTGCCGTATGCATGTCCATGGGTTTTTTCTATCTGGTATTTGTTATTAGTAATAAAGTAAGTGTAATCTACTGTACAACCATTAATAGTCATGTTTTTCTTTACTGGGCCACCAAGAATAATAAAATAGTAATAACAAATAGTTATACTAATGGCTATTAAAAGAAAAGTAATGAAGAGAAACTTTTTCATTCAATATTAAACTAATGACTAACGTCTAAAAACTATTTACTCCATCCATGCTTTCCAACCAGCGGCACAAATCTAAACTGCCCGAATTGTTCGCGTTGAAATTCATTTTCGCTTTTGCGGATGATGCGCATCATGGTTTGATTGGCACTGTCTCCCACGGGAATGACTAAGTGCCCGCCGACTTTCAATTGTTTCATCAGTGTTTCCGGTATGGAAGGAGCACCAGCGGTGACAATGATGCTGTCATAAGGAGCGTATTGAGAAAGGCCCAAGGTGCCGTCCATGCAGAAGAACTGAGCTTTGTAGCCCATTTGCCCTAAGGCATATTTCGCTTTTTCAGATAATCGGTGATGGTATTCTATGGTGTATAATTTGGCTCCCATTTCTAATAGTACACAACTCTGATAGCCTGAGCCCGTGCCTATTTCAAGCACTTTGTCACCTTTTTTAACATTAAGTAAAGAGGTTTGAAAAGCTACTGTATAAGGTTGAGAAATGGTCTGTCCTTCATCGATGGGAAAGGCCTTGTCCTGGTAGGCATGTTCCAGGAAAGCATTGTCCAAAAACACATGCCGGGGGATACGACCAATGGCATTCAATACGGCTTGACTGGTAATTCCCTTCTCTATCAATAGGTTAACCAATTGTTTCCGTAATCCCTGATGCCTAAACGAGTCAATTAAATTCATTGTTTTCTGCTACCTCTAAAATGTGTATTTTTGAAGGGTCAGCTGTGCTGCAATTTAAACTATCTATTCGATATTTATTGGATTAATTTTATACCATTGGAAAGAAGACTTTTATTTACACGTTTTATTCTCTTAGACTGGCTGGTATCCATCATCGCGTGGATTATTTTTTACATGGAGCGTAAAGAATTATTGAATGAACACCAGGAGTCTATCGGTATTCCTTTATTAGTAAATGCAGCTATCATAGGTTTGTTCTGGGTAGTCTTGCTTGCGCTAACGGGTTTTTATAATGACATCTTTTCCAAATCAAGAATCAGAGAAGTCTTTCGTCTGATACCTGTTGTCTTAGTCGGAGTAGTTTTGATTTTCCTCGCCTTGTTGCTCGATGATGAAGGAGTGACGCGCTATACAGAGTATTATAAAACATTAGGTTATTATACCGCTGTCCAATTCACTGCTTTGTTTATAGCAAAAGCTTTTGCTATAACTTCAATTAAAATATCGATTGCCAGGGGACATATTTATTTCAAAGCCATCTTGATTGGTTCGGATCAAAAAGCATTGGATTTATACGAAGAAATAGAACAAGAACACAAAAATCAAGGGATACGATTTGTAGGTTATATGCACGTCAACGAAGGCAATCATGACCTATGGAAAGACAAGCTTCGTCACATCGGTCCCTATGTACACATTGGTAAATTAATTCGCATAGCAAAGATCAATCACGTCATCATTGCTATAGAACCTTCCGAACATGCAAAAGTTACAGATCTCATGAGCCGGCTGGAAGGACTTGACGTGAAAGTAAGCATCATCCCGGATGTATATCAATTGTTATTGGGTTCTGTTAAAGTGACACAGGCTTTTGGCCTTCCCTTTATTGAAATCAGTCAGGACTTAATTCCTTTGTGGCAAAAAGCATTGAAAAGAGCAATTGATATCGTCGCTTCTATTGTCGTGCTAGTGATTGGTTTTCCCTTCCTGGGCGTGGTAGCTTTGATTACAAAGTATACTTCCCATGGCCCTGTCTTTTTCTCGCAAGAACGAATCGGCAGAGGAGCAATACCTTTCAAGATTTATAAATTCAGAAGCATGTACATTGATTCGGAAAAGCATGGACCGGCTTTGGCTTCTGCCAAAGATTCCAGGATTACACCGTGGGGTAAATTCATGCGCAAATCCAGACTGGATGAGTTTCCTCAATTTTACAATGTATTAATTGGTGATATGAGCCTGGTAGGACCGAGACCTGAGCGCCAGTTCTTTATCGACCAAATCATGCTCAAAGCTCCTTACTACAGACATCTGCACCGCGTCAGACCAGGTATTACTTCTTTAGGACAAGTAAAGTTTGGCTACGCGGAAAACGTTGATCAAATGGTGAAAAGATTGAAGCACGATATTCTTTATATCGAAAACATGTCTTTGGCAATGGACTTTAAAATCATGTGGTATACAATTTTTACCATTATAAAAGGGAAGGGGAAGTAATATGTTTACCGGCATAGTAGAAGCAACGGGTATTGTAAAAAAAGTCGAACGGGATAGGAGCAATATAATTCTTACCGTAGCCTCACTCATTTCCAAAGAATTAAAAATAGACCAGAGTATCGCACACAATGGTGTATGTTTAACTGTTATAGCTTGTGATGAAAAAATGCACCGGATGGTTTTGATCGACGAGACGCTTCAAAAAACGAATTTTAGTTTAATCAGAGAAGGTGATGAAGTCAATTTGGAACGTTGTCTGACTTTTAACGGGAGATTGGATGGCCACATGGTACAAGGTCATGTAGATCTTACAGGAACCTGTACCGAGGTCATTGATCAGAATGGAAGTTGGAAATATGTGATTACCTATGATGTTAGTAGTGGCTTTGTAACGGTACCCAAAGGATCCATTTGTCTAAATGGGATCAGCTTAACGGTTGTTGATTCAAAACCAGGACTGCTGTCTGTGGCTATTATTCCCTACACGTTTGAACATACAAATATGAAGCATGTGAGAGCCGGCAGTAAAATAAACCTGGAGTTTGATATTATTGGGAAATATATTGCGCAATATGCCTCTGTATACACGTCTCAACCTTAATTGTTTTGTTGCGTACAAGTAATTAGTTTAAGTATAAACGTATATTTTTCATGAATGCCATTATTATAGGTTCATCTAAGTCTGAGATTGAAATTTTACAAAGCTACCTGGAGAAGGTGAATGAGATTAATATAGTTGGGATAATTGAAAATCCAGATAATGAAGCACCGGCTTTAGATAAAGAGGACGTTGAACTGATCTTTATAGGAGCTGAATTGGCAGGAGAAAAAACATTTGATTTTTTTGAACGTTCTATACCTGTTATTGCTTTTTCCAAGGAAGAAAAATATGCCATCAAGTCTTTTGATGCGGGTGTTGTTGACTATATGATATTGCCAGGCACACTGGATAGGCTTTTAAGAGCTGTGAAGAGAGCGGAACGCATGGTCAACGCCAATGCTAACGTTCCTGAAATTAAAGACATGTATGTACGTTCCAATGCCAAGAGTTTAAGGGTTCCGTTTGACAGCGTTCTTTATATTGAAGCAATGGCTGATTATGTGATCATACAAACAGAAGATTGTAAATACATTGTACATTATACAATGAAAGGCATTCAGGATAAATTACCTACAGATCGTTTTGTCAGAGTGCATCGTTCGTACATTTTGAACATGGATAAAATTCATGCGATCGATAACCAGGAAGTCATTATCAAGGAAAAAAGAATTCCGATTGGCGCATCTAATAAAGACTATTTCTTTAGCCGATTGAATTTGATTTAATCGGATAGCGTTTCATGAGTACCTGGCATAATGTAGCCATGAGATAAGCTATCAATACACCACATAGCGCTCCCACCAGGATGTCGAGCGGATAATGTTTACCTAAATAAATTCTACTGTAAGAAACGATTGCCGCCCAGGCAAAGAGCCATCCCCATGGTTTTACCTTACCAAAAATCAACCACATGAAACAGGCCAGTCCAAAGGTATTGGAGGCATGTGAAGAGAAGAATCCATAGGTGCCGCCACAGTCCGTCACCATGCGCAGCAAAGGAAGTACAGACGGTTCATGGCAAGGTCTCAAGCGTTCCGTTAGGGGTTTCGTTACACCGGAAGCTAATTGATCACATAGTGCAATGGTAATGGCTACACATCCCACAATCCAAATGGTATCGTATCTGAATTTTTTTATCAGAAAGTATAATAACACCGCATAAAAAGGAATCCATATAAATGTTCCTGAAATGGTGATCATTGCCAGGTCAGCCCATGCAGCGCTGAGGTGAGTGTTCAGGTATACCAGCGCTTGCTGATCCCATTCGATGAGTTGATTAAGCATGCTCATTGGTCCAGTCAATTCCTTTTTTTAATTGTGCAAGTGTAGCTTCTTCTTTGCTGCCTGCTTGTGTTTTGAAATCATATTCCCAAGAGGCTTCAGGAGGCAGGCTCATCAATATGCTTTCTGTTCGGCCGTTGGTGTCCAATCCGAATTTTGTTCCTTTATCGTTCACTAAATTAAACTCTACA
>JACMQM010000082.1 GCA_014376985.1 Cytophagaceae bacterium
AGAGACCGGTTGGGATACGTTCATCCTCAGCGGGGAGCAGGAAGCTTCCTGGATCTATGAAGGCGTCAAGCAAACAGGAGTCATTCCATCAGATCATTCTTCTTTACTCGTAGATATCGGTGGAGGAAGTGTGGAGTTCGTATTGTGCAATGCCACCGACATCCTTTGGAAACAAAGTTTTGAAATTGGCGGACAACGTCTGATGGATAAATTCCAACATTCCGAACCCATAGCAGAGGTAGAAATCAAAGAGATCGCTTATTATTTAAAAGGAGAATTGAAACCTTTGTGGGATGCTTTGCACAGTAGGGGTGGAGTAAAAACATTGATCGGCTCTTCCGGTTCGTTTGATACCCTGTGCGATATCTATTGCCGTCAGGAAGGCATTGTATTGGATGCAAAAGCAAAAGGATATGCTTTACCGTTGGATATTTTTCAATCCATAGCCAAAGATTTGCTGGCTAAGAATAGAGCGGAGCGCCTGGTTACAGCTGGTATGATAGAACTGCGTGTAGATATGATTGTTGTCTCTCTGGTGCTCATCGAAACATTGATTGCTCAGTTGGAAATTGAAGAAATCAACGTCTCATTTTACGCATTGAAGGAAGGGTTGATGAGTTTGGTGGTGAATGGTAAGCTGTGAAGAGTGAAGAGTGAAGAGTGAAGAGTGAAGAGTGGATGATAAACTTGTATCAATGTTATCTCACTCTTCACCCTTATAATCCCTGTACGACTTTCCCTTTTGGATACTTCACAGAATACTTAAACACAATCTCTTTTGTTTCATTCGGTGTCAAGTTTAGATCCCAGGTAATTTTCCCTGTTTCTGTTTCTACTTTACCACCGTTGGCATCGATCAATTCTACTTCGATCTGGCTGTTGCCGCTGACCGGTATTTGATCTTCTATGCGGATGCTGACGTTTTCTTTTTTTGTATTTCTGATTTTGATGCGGTAGGCATATTCTTCTTTCTTGTTCGTGCCGATCAGTTTTTTGCTGCTGAAATCTTTTACCTCTTCGCGTTCGATCAATACTTTTGGATCAGCGCCTAAGGAAAGACTCAATGTATCTTTGAAGTTGATCGGATCTAAATAGGACTCACCAACAAAGTTGTTTTGGTAATACAATTGCGCTGTACCAGGAAGAAGCGCTAAACTTTCCCAACCGGTAATGTCAGCCAAAAGATAAGCAGAAGTGCTGAGCTTAGGTACGGCGCCATGTCTGAAGGATACAGGCAAGTTGTAATTTTGCACATCTACTAATTGACCGGTTGCATTGGACTCAATGGTATAAGGAAGTGCGATATCGAATTCTGCGAAAAGGGAAGTTTCTATTACAGTTGTGTAATCAGCAGAAGATTTAGATTCAGCCATATCTGCCTCTACAGTAGCTGGACTTTCATCATAAGCGCGTTCAACGGAACCTGTCGCATAAGCTTTCTTTTTTCTGTCATCGTTTTTATAATAAACAGGTTCGTAAAATACTAAATCCCATTTATTCAAAGTAGGCTTCGTCCCGTCTATAGAAGGATTGGTCGTACTTAATTTTAATTTTACATGGTCCCAGTTCAAACCGGTTTCCTGTACCAGTTGTGCCTTATAAGCCAACTGCACTTCCTTGCCCTGATCTTTGGTGCGGATGTCGTATAGCGGATACCAGCGTGCGTTGCCGGTAATGTACTCCAAATTCAACTGCACATTTTGCGCTACTTTAGAAGATAGTTTGACGATGATATCAGAAGAAGGTTTATTGATTTCGTTGCGTACGCTATTGAGTTGTTGATTGTATTTGTTCAGTTCTTTTTGAAGCATATTCAAATGAATGGTATTGTTCAATTGCGTTTTACGAATATCGGTCAAGCGTTCTCTGTAGAAGTCAGCCATGTCTTCCAATTCCAATGCTTTCAACGTCGCATCATTGCCTTTCATGTTCTGATTGGACAAAATCATTTTTTCTTCTTCTATATATACTTGTTTCATTTCTGATAACAAGTTGATTTGATTGGAAAGAGAAAAAACAGAATCTTCCAACGCTTTCGTTTCTTCTCCTGTTTGATGTGGATTGAGGTAATTGATTTTATGTTGTACGCCTAGTAAAACATACTCTCCTTTACCTGTCACTTGTATACTTTTTGGAAATAAGCCAACCGGAAGATTTTTGATTTCCACTTCTGTTACACCTGCATTCAATGAGCAATTGACACGGTTGCCTACTTGTGCCTTATCAAGAAATACGGTGACTGTTTTGATTTCTGCTTTGGCTTGTACACGGTTAGTCGTTTGAGCATTTGCCCAATAGCAGAATAGAGTTAGCATCAAGAATAAAGAAGATATTTTCATAGCTATTGTATTGATAAACATATAATGTAAATAAATGGAATTAGTGTTTAATGCCCTCTATGCTAAGATACTGATAAGTTTGATTTTCATTCCATCCTCTTTCTTTTCTTTTGATCGCCCAAAAGAAAAGAAACAAAAGAAAAAGGCGCCACGAGAACCAATTATAGAAGGCATTGAGTAGTGTCAAATTTTTCGAAGTTAATTCCTGACGATGCCTTCTATAATTCGCTCTTCTCGTGGACGCCACCCGCAATAACCTTATACTTTTATAGTAAAGGAATTTGCATGAGGGATAGTAGCGAAAAGCCCACAGCGAGCCAGAAGACTGTAATTCCATGTCAAGATTTTTCGAGTGAGGACTTGCAGCACAATCGAGCACGAGAGTGCGAAGATTGCGCACGGAGTGCTGCCCGACCCCGCCATTAAAGTTGGTTTAACCTTTATGTTGGTAGGCGGGGGCATGCCCTATACTTTATCTTTTTCTTTCTCAAGCCAAATCTTCTCTTTCATTTATGTCAAAATTGATCAATCTAATGGAAATTTCCCCCGATTATATCTAATTTGCGTGAATGAACGAGTCATTGATAACTTATTCCTCCCTAAACGGTTTTTGTGTAGCTATATTTCGAAAAATCGGATGTTCTGAACAAGATGCCCTATTGGCAACAAAAGTTTTAATCTCCGCCGATGCCAGAGGAGTAGACTCCCATGGCGTGGCCCGATTATCGGGTTATGTACGTTTATGGGAGAGCAACCGCATCAATGCGAAACCCAATATAAGAATCGTACACGAAACGCCTTCTACTGCAGTAGTGGATGGAGATGGCGGACTGGGTTTAGTGGTGGCGCCACAAGCCATGGAAATTGCCATCCGTAAAGCGGAAGTTGCAGGCACAGGTTGGGTAGCGGTGCGCAACTCCAATCATTACGGTATTGCAGGTTATCACGCCATGATGGCTTTAGAGAAAGATATGATCGGTATCTCCATGACCAATGCGAGTCCACTGGTAGCGCCGACGTTTTCACTGGATCGTTTGTTGGGTACGAATCCTATTGCCGTAGCGGTGCCTGCTGATAAACAGCCTCCCTTTGTTGCCGACTTTGCAACGACGACTGCGGCTAACGGTAAATTGGAAATATTACAACGTGTAGGAAAAGAAGCACCGGAAGGCTGGATACAAGATGCGAAAGGCGATGTATCTACGAATCCGCATGAGCTGAAAGATGGTGGTGCTTTATTGCCATTGGGCGGTGACCGTGATCATGGAAGTCATAAAGGATATTGTTTAGGATCTGTTGTCGATATATTTTCTGCGGTATTGTCTGGCGCCAATTATGGTCCCTGGGTACCTCCTTTTGTAGCGTTTTTACCTTTGCCTGAAAATCCGGTAGGCCAGGGCATCGGCCATTTCTTTGGCGCCATGCGTATCGATGCCTTTCGTCCGGCGGATGAATTTAAAGCACACATGGACAATTGGATTACTACTTTTAGAAATTCAAGGTCCATTGAAGGGGAGAAAGTATTAATTCCCGGTGATCCGGAGCGCTGGATGGAAGAAGAACGCATGGCGAATGGTATTCCGTTGCAGATTAAAGTGAAAGAAGATTTGATTCAACTCGCCGCCAAGTTTGGTTTGCAGCACCCGTTTTAGTAACTTTTATGTTATGGGTTATGGGGTTCAAATCCGTTTGTTTTGTTGTACGATAGGACTTCTCCTGAGCTATTGCTGCTCGGCGCAGGAAACTGTTGTGGTCAATGAGAATTTTTCGAACAACCACCGTTATTGGTTTACAGGAGACAAAGGTTATACAACTGTAACCTTAAATAAAAAGGA
>JACMQM010000083.1 GCA_014376985.1 Cytophagaceae bacterium
GATGAAAGACATCGAGGACCTCAATGACTCGATGAACCTGGCACATCATGAACCTCATAAGTCTAGCTTTAAAATCATTCATTTAAATTTTGATGTATCGGCTAAAGAGGGAGCACCTGTTGAATTAGGATTTAAAACAGTCATGATGCGTTTGATTGATTCTCATGGCATAGACATCTTTGATCCTATTGCAGGTGGTGGGTTCTTTATGACAGGAGAAAAAGAAACACCGTATACCTTTAAGCAATCATTTACTTACGACGGGAAGCTTCAGCACATTGAGTTTTTGTATAAGAATCCTAAGAAGTACCACAAAGGCTTACATATCATAGAGATCTTTATGGATGGAGCTAAAATAGGAGAAGAGCATTTTATAATAAAATAGTTAAATAGTTGTTAGTGGCTAGTTGTTAGTTAGGTTAAACCTTGCTCACAGCTAGCCATTTTTTTTTGCTGCTTTTTCATTTTTATAAGTATAGTTATTTGCACAAAGAAGTTTAAATTGACAACTAACAACTAACTTTCCTTATGCCAAAAAACTTAGATGCCGTCATCCGTTACCGTGTTATCGACAGGTGTCTGAGAAGCAAAGGACATACGTTTCCTACGGCGGCGTATATCCGTGAACAATGCGCGGAAGCAATAGGTGTCAATGAGATTGCAGTACGCACATTGGAAAAAGATTTTTCAGAAATGCGTAATAACGAATCACTGGGTTATTTTGCACCTATCAAATTTCATTCGTACAATAAAGGCTATTATTACGAAGACCCTAATTATTCCATCGAAAAAATTCCTTTAGGAGAAGAGGATCTCCTGGCTATTGAATTGGCGGCGCAAGTATTGGAACAATACAAACACATTGATTTGTTTGCCGGCTTTAAACCCGTTGTAGAAAAGTTAACGGAATCGTTGTCTATTCGTCATAAAGTATCCAGCAAACCGGAAGCATTTGATTTTGTACACTTCGAGGAAAAGCCTTATGTATTGGGAGGTGCTTTTCTGCAAACCATTTTGAATGCCATCATCGAGCATAAGAAGATAGATATTACCTATGCTAAATTTTTTCAGGATACAGCTTCTCATTATGTGTTAGATCCACATGTATTAAAAGAGTACCAAGGTGTATGGTATGTATCGGGATGGTTAGAGAGTGCAGGAGAGATCAGAACGTTTGCCTTGGATCGTATGAAAAGTTTGGAGATGAGTACAAAAACCTTTACACGCCGCCCAGATTTTAATCACGAACAGTATTTCAAAGAAGTGATCGGTATCACTCATCCCAATGACAAGCAACCACAAAAGATTGTCATCGAAGTCAAAGAAACATTGATCCCGTACCTTAATATATTACCGATACACAGCAGTCAAATTATACAGCCTAATCATACGGTAGAAGTAAATCTGATTCCTAACAAAGAATTTTTTATGAGAATTTTAAGTTTGGGAGAACAAGTTAAAGTTATTGAACCACAGTCTGTTGTGTCTGAGTTGAAGGCTGTTTTAGAAAAAATGTCGCATTTTTATATATAAATTTTAGCACCGCAAATAGGGTGCGGAGCGTGGGCATAAGTTTGTATCATCAAAACGATACAGCTTATGAAAACGACCTGGTCTTTTACAACATCCGCTTCCGCAGTAAACCTGCTGCCAAGTATCATTATGGATAAGTTAGTGGCGATTGATCCATCTTCGGATCAGCGTTTTTTACCATGGCTTAAAAAATGTTTTATTCAAAAGCCCTTTGACCTGCAGCCTGATTTTACACAGGTCGTAAACGCTGTGTTGCGTTACATCATGAGTTTGCCTAAAAAACATCCTGTTGAATTACCTGAGCGCTCTAACATGGAAACGTGGTTAGTACAGATGCAGCTATTGGAACAAAAGAAATACAAAGGTATTCCTGCCTTGAAAGTGATGCAGCCTAAAGGCATGAATGAAGTGCCGGTGTCTGTTCGCAAGCAGATTGAAGAATGTGAAGTGAAAGGTAAGCAGATCATTAAAGAAATGCAGGCAGGAACCTTTTTTATATTGACCGTAGAGCCTAAACGTTGGGTGTTAGTTTTACTGAAACAAAAATGCCTGTTGAATGCGAAATTGGGGTTGATCGATCCACAAGCGTTTATGGAACAATGGTCAACTGATTTGAAGGAAAGAGATGAGAAGCTAGCAGCAGACATGAACAATGCAATGCCGAAACTCATTTCAACTTATGTACATGGTCAGTACAATTTTGTGGAAATGGAAATGTACTATGATGATTTTTTAAATGGGCACACACTTGACTATCTGGCCCAAGACCAACACATCGTAGTACATTATTTCCAGTCTTTGCAAAAAAGACCGGTGTTCAGAGAACTGGTTCATAGAGTAGCATAAAACTGAATCGTTAAACTTCGTCGGGAGCCAAGGCCCGCGGAGTTTTTCGATTTCAATCTGAATCAGTCATTCAATTAAATAATGTGCTTTTTTTGTTATTTAAAGCAATTTATGTACGACATATTGTATAAATGTAAAAGTATGTATATGGCTTAATGTTTATATACCAGTTTGTTACTGCATTTTTCAAATAACTATCAACCACTTTGTGGGATTGTCGTACAAATATCTTGTATGTAATATTTTTGTTAGTTTTTTAACTTAATGGCTCTATGGTAACATTCTTACGACTCGTAATTTTGAGCGCTTTGCTTTTGCTCACTTGTTTTTTTATTGATCTGAAGGCGCAATGTACAGGTGGTGTTTCCACTGGTACTATTACTCCAACAGCTGCTTTTCAAACCAGTTGTATTCAAGGAGGACAATTCCTTAGTTTTAGTGCGACACAGGGAACTACTTATTTGTTCTCTTTTTGTCAGGGAGGAGGAAGTGCTACCTGGGATACTGAACTTACTATTCTAGATAATGCAGGCGTAATTGTTCCGGGTGCATATAACGATGATTACTGCGGCATGTTTTCTCAGCTTACCTTTATCGCTACTGCCACTGCTACCTATAGAGTATACCTTACACAATTTACTTGTTTGGCGAATGCAACCTGCCAAACGCTGGCGTATCAGTTTCAGGTTCCGACCAACGATAATATTTGTTCTGCTACTTATATTTATAGTAATGCATGTGCTTTAAATTATAAAACATACACAACAGGACTTGCTACTAATTCTCCTCAGGCCAACCCTGGTTGTGCTTCATATAATGGACGTGATGTTTGGTTTTCATCTAAAGTACCTGCTTCAGGTAAATTATTATTGACCACGAATGCTGGTTCTATCGCAGATGGTGCTATGGCAGTATACAAAGCGACTTCATGTTCTGGTGTACTCACTTTATTAGGTTGTGATGATGACGCTGGTCCTGGTCAGATGCCGGAATTAAATTTAACAGGATTGACTCCTGGAGATTCTTTATTTATAAGAATTTGGTCGTACAATAATACAGAAGTAGGAACATTCAGCATTGCTTTAAGAGATCCTACACCTTATTATTGCATGTCCGGGCAAGCCAGTGAAATCAATAATGGAAGTAATTGTGTACAAATGACTCCTAATAAGCAAGCTCAAATAGGTTGCATGTGGAATACGACGCAAATCAATATGTCAAGTACATTTGACTATACATTTAGTGTCAATATGGGAATCAATGATGGTAACGGAGCGGATGGGATGACCTTTGTATTACAAAATAATCCGGCTGGACTTAGTGCATGTGGTAGTTCCGGCTATCAATTGGCAGCAGGACCTTTGATCAATACCTTTATTATTGAGTTTGATACATTTAATAACAATGGTGGTGGTTATACGTCAGATATTCCAGAGGATCATATTGCTATTGATATCAATGGGAATATGAATGCTCCTGTAGCCGGTCCGATACAAGCTTCTTCTTCTAGTATCAATATAGAAGATGGAGTAAATCATACGGTGAGAATCACATGGAATCCGGGAACAACAGTATTCAGTGTGTATTTCGATGGTGTCTTTCGATTAAGTTATACCAACAATATTATCGCGAGTGTTTTTGGAGGAAATCCCAATGTGTATTGGGGCTTTACAAGTTCTACCGGATTATATACGAATACTCAATCGTTGTGTCCGGGTACTTTACCAGGTGCTCCTGCTCCTGTGACCTGGGGGAAGTTTGATGTTTACATAATCAATAAAAAAGTGAATTTATTCTGGCAAACACTTACAGAAGAAAACACCGCATTATTCCTTGTAGAAAGAAGCGAAGACGGCAGAAACTATAACGCGTTGGGAAGCGTCAATGCAAAAGGAAATTCAAAAATTTCATCATCTTATGAGTTTATAGACGAATCTCCAGTAGCTAAGACTTCTTATTACCGATTGAAACAATTTGATATCAATGGTGATTTTACTTATTCTGTTGTAAGGGTAGTAAACAATACTGTCAATGCATCTGACCAAATGTATATCTTGTATCCAAATCCTGCATCCATTGCATCGGATGTTAATATCGAACTTTTTGAAAAGGCTACCGTACAAGTTTATGATAATGCCAATGTCTTGATTCATCAACAATCATTTGAAGAAGGCAAAGGAATTTTAAACTTAAGCGATAAACACATTACACCGGGAATGTATTATGTTATGATACAATCTGATCGTGGTGTTTCTTATACCAAACTTATTTTTTCCAATTGATGCAAAAGCACCTTTAGTCAAGGATGCCAAGAAAA
Organism: Cytophagaceae bacterium; assembly: GCA_014376985.1. Lineage (GTDB taxonomy): Bacteria > Bacteroidota > Bacteroidia > Cytophagales > Cytophagaceae > JACMQM01. The sequence goes on from JACMQM010000083.1 coordinate 4,697, forward strand.
AGCCGGTTCTAGTAGCCGGCTTTTTTAATCAGGAGCTAGATTGCCGATCGCAAAAAAAAACTGTCGTAAATTGCAGCATGAAAGCGCATGAGGATCCTATCGTTGACAAACTAATCAAACGCCTGCGAAAGGCTGTATGGACTGCTTAGATTGAAAACGGAGAGAAAGTAAAGGTATGTCTTTCTGGTGGAAAGGATAGTTATACCATGCTCGACATCTTATTGGACATTCAGCACACAAAGAAATACAATTTTGAAATCATTGTTGTTAATCTCGACCAGAAACAACCAGGTTTTCCGAAACATGTTTTGCCTAATTATTTAGAAAAGTTAGGTGTTCTGTTTCAAATTGTACAGAAGGATACTTACAGCATTGTCAAATAAAAAACACCTGAAGGAAAAACGACCTGCAGTCTCTGTTCCCGTTTGCTCAGAGGGATTTTATACAAGACGGCTTCTGAATTGGGCATTACAAAAATACTTTGGGCCATCACCGAGATGACATCATTGAAACACTTTTTTTGAATCTCATGTTTAGTGGAAAGCTGTAAACTATGCCGGCCAAATACCGCACGGACGATCGCGAACATGTGGTCATAAGACCTCTGGCCTTTTGCAAAGAAAAAGATATAGAACAATATTCGGGTGTAATGCAGTTCCCGATTATTCCGTGTAACCTTTGCGGCTCTCAACCCAATTTGCAACGCAACACTATCAAACAAATGCTCAGGGGCTGGAAAGAAAAACATTCGGGTAGATTTGAAGTCATTTTTCATGCGATACAAAATGTATCACCTTCTCATTTACTCGATAGGGATCTATTCTATTTCGAACATTTGTTTGTAAAAGGAGAGAAGCAAAATGTGTCGGATGGTTATGTCGATTAATTTTTTATAAATAAGATTTGATAGTACTAGACGGTGAGTTTAAGGAAATAATTGCGATAAGAGACTTCCTCATTAGGCCTTTCCCTGCGGGCCTCGCTTTCATCACTCTCTTGCTAATTTGCGGGATCAGACAATGGCTCAATCCCTAACGCAAGCTGCGTATGATGAATAATTATTTTCCTTTACTAAAAGAATAAATAGGAGTGCCTGTATAATCAATGAAATACAACTTTAAAGAATCACTCGTTAAACTAATGGCCGCAAATCCTGAAACGTCTCGTGTAAACTTTGTAGTAAGATGTTCTGTTGTTCTTCTGGTTTGTGAACCGGCACCTGAAATGACATAATCAACAGTGCCTGCAGGCTTTTGATGTTGCAAATCGTGATCGTGTCCGCTGAGGTAAAGTTGTACGCCATATTTTTCCAGCTTAGGCCTGAGTAGTGTGATCAAACGTGCTGAGTTGCCATGACGTGGATTGGAAGAGTAAACCGGATGATGAGCAATGACAATCTTCCATTTTTCTTTTGCATGCACCAGTACACTATCCAGCCATTTCAATTGTTGTACCGTATCCTGCAAAGCCATATCGGAATAATAATTGTGATTTTTAATTACCAAAGGATTGCTGTCTAGAAAAATAAAACGTACGGAAGTACTATCGTCTATTTTCTGTGTAAGTGTATAATAACGATCCGGCATCGTCCATCGTAAGCTTTTTTTGGAGTAATCCAGCTCGGCTTGAGGAGTGCCCCGGTAGTCGTGGTTTCCCAACACCGCATACCATTTGCATTGCAGGTGTTTGCCGGTATAGATATTTTCAAAAGAGCTTAACCATTGCTTATCATAAACACTACCGACTCCATTGGGATAAAAGTTGTCGCCGGTAGAAATGATAAAATTAGGATGGATCATTTTTCCTATTTCATTCATTTGTTCAGCTACTTCTTTTTGATGGTGTGATCCATTTCTTCCCCAGTCGCCGATGACGAAGAAGTTTAGGGTGCCTTTTTTACCGAGCTTTGCGGGTACCTTATTCACTACAGTAGTTAAATCATTTGTTGTTTTTTGAAATGATTGACAACTGTGTAAAAATGTAGCGAGAACTATAGCTGGAATTAAACGAAAATGCATTGAACTATCTTTTTGCTTATTGAAAGCTACAAAAAAAAGGGGTTAGATGAAAAGTGTCTTTCTAGAATTTAGATAGAGAACTAAAAGTAAAACCCACTGAATACCATCCAGTGGGTTTTAAAATTCAAAGATTAAAAAATGTTAATGTTGATTTCCACTATTATCAGTCGGGAATGCTCCTAAATCAGAATTTGGAGGTGTCACCGTTGCTCTTAAGAAAGGATCCGTTACTGCACTCGTTGCATTCAATGGGGCAAATCCTGTAAATCCTTTTCCTATTGCTGGTGAGCTAGATGTTAAATGAAAGTTATAGCTGCCTACATAGTTATACAAACTCATCACACCTGCTACAGGAAGCGGGTAGTTCACGAATTGAGGATTATTTTGTTTTGGCAATGCCGTTGCGTTATAAGACTCTCCATAAGTGTAATTAGGGTAGTTAGGATAAAAGGTACTTGGATTAGGTATATCATGTGACGAAGGTTTAGTAATGTGTGTAGGAGGATAAATCATATTCACTACA
>JACMQM010000084.1 GCA_014376985.1 Cytophagaceae bacterium
AAGCATGGTGCGGCAGGGTCCACGAAAGAGCGAATTAAAGAAGACCCTATTTGAAATTAACTTCGTAACGTTTGAAGGATCCAAAAGGATCTTCTTTAATTGGTTTTCGTGGCGCCCTTTTCTTTTGTTTCTTTTCTTTTGTGCGATCAAAAGAAAAGAAAAAGGATGGATTAAAAATGACAATGATCAATACCATTAGGCCATACGGGAAGTAAAACACTAATTCTATAAAGAAATTATAAGCATGAAGCATATGGCTATCTACAACTTTGTATTCAAAGTTGGCGTAACATACATTATCATTGGTGCCTTCACTTTGCTGGGCGGCTAAGCAGTGAGTTCAAATGGCTCAAATTTATTGATTGTATCTCCCAAGCAATTCCAATGCCTGCTACTTCTTTCGCTAATCTATAGTTAGCAAATTGATTACACGGGCCTTGATTTTTTTGATCAACTCATAACTGTGATCCGCTGCTGTAATCATACGGCCAATGAGTGAAGGCGAAAACACCATCACCGTGTACCATCCCATACTTATAATATTTGCTTGTTCTTCCAGACCGAATTTGCCAATACAATAGGACCGGGCTCCAGAAAGCGTCTAATCTTATTTACAGGGAAATCTTTTTTGCTATACGTTTTTCTCATGTTCCTCTTGGCATAACTTTTTTCAAAAATACAAGAAATAGTGAGCTCGAAAATTGGTATGCTATATATTTGTTTCAACCTTTTTTGAACCTGTTTTTTAAACGTGTACAATAGTTTTTACACGTTTAATTCTTACATTAGGTACACCTATAAATTTTTAAACCATGAGCTATAACATTATTTTACTGGATACGGATGAGAAGCACGCGAATATGATCAAGGATCATTTGAGTAAGTATTCAGAATACCACATCCATGTTTTTACAGATGTTGCAGCGTGTATTTCTCAATTGAAACAATTGAAACCATCTGTTATTTTTCTCGATGCCGAATTGAAACACGACCCGACTGCGATGAAGGAAGAAACAGAATTGTTGCTGCATCTTAAAGAATTGTCTCCGAAATCGGAAATTGTTTTGTATTCCGGTGAAGAGAAATTAGAATTGATATTGGATAGCGTCAAACACGGTATTCATGGATTTGCCATCAAAGCTACCAATACAAAAGCAAAAGCAGAGATTCTTTTATTGAGTGCCATCAGGCATTACAAGAAAAGTAAAGAAGCGTCTTTCTATAAAAAATCGACTATTCTTTTGATGATTGTTTTGGTTGCTGTGGTGATCTTTGGGATTGTAGCTTATAAGTATAAGCTTGTCAAGTTTGATATAGAAAGTCCTTTTGACGTATAAAAATAGGAGATCTGAAATCTGAGAACTGATTAATTCTGATTTCAGATCTCTGATTTCAGATTTCTCTATTCTCCGCTGCTGCCAACAACTTCGCACCATCCAGCTCTGTCATTTTCATCATGGCTTGTACAACGGGCTGTACCTTAGCCGGATCTTTATCGCTCATCAGTTCTTCCAATAGTTATGGTATTATTTGCCAGGACAAACCAAATTGATCCTTCAGCCAACCGCATTGAGATTTTTGTCCATTCTCTGAAAGCTTTTCCCAAAGGAAATCTACTTCTACAGCGGTCTTACAATTGACAAACAAAGAAATGACTTCAGTGAATTTAAATAGTGGACCTCCATTAAGCACATAAAATTGTTGTCCTTCAATTTCAAATGGTCCTGTCATTACACTTCCTTCATGCCCCGGAGAGCCTTTGACCCATCGTCTGACATTTGCAATTTTTGAATCTTTGAATATAGAAGTTTACAGCTTCTTCTGACTTGTCATGGAACCATAAGAAAGGGCTTATCTTTTGCATTATGAGATCGGTTAGTATAGACAACTATAGTATGAAGATAAATAAAGTAAGTATTTAAAACCGACAGGCTTACAGGGCTATCGCGATATATTAATCGATGCGCTGTTGCCTGAAGTAGTAGGGTTTGTCCTCATCTGTGAGCTCTTTAATCACTTTGCACGGATTGCCGGCTGCGAAGACATTGGATGGAATATCTTTCGTCACCACGCTGCCTGATCCGATGACTACATTGTCACCAATGGTGATGCCTGGATTCACGACCACATTTCCTCCGATCCATACACTGTTGCCAATCGTAATCGGGAAGGCGTATTCATATTCTTGATTGCGTAGCTCTTTATGAATAGGATGCCCTGCGGTAAACAGACTTACGTTAGGCCCTATGAAAGCATGATCGCCAATTGTTACCGGCGCGCAATCCAAAACGATGAAATTGTAATTGGAATAGAAATGATTTCCTATTTGTATGTTATAGCCATAGTCACAACGAAAAGGCGGTTCAACGTAAAAATGTTCTCCTGTTTGTGCCAATAGCTTGCTAATAATCGCCTGACGCTCTTCCAAAGCAGAAGGTCTTAAGTTGTTGAAGTCAAACAAAAGCTCTTTTGCATATTGTCTTTCTTCTACCAACTGTTGTTCAAAAGCCTTGTAAGCTTTTCCACTCAGCATTTTTTCTTTTTCTGTGGACATGATGAAATTTGAAAATATTTTAATAGAATATTTTAGGGCTGGTTCTCCACTTTGTTATTCAATCCGTTCTTTTTTGCTAACCAGGAATTGAATACGGTGTAGCAAATTGCTACCACGATCGCGCCCTTGAACATGCCTGTAAATCCCCAGGCCGATAAGCCTCCAATCACACCGACAAATAAAACGAGAAAAGGAATCTCGCCGCTTTTGGCAATGAGTAATGGCCTCGCTATATTCTCTAAAATAATAACGACAATACCATAAATTACCATAAAAATTCCCATGCCTGTATGTCCTTCGATGAACAGCCAAATGGTAAGCGGTATCCATACCGGCAAAGGACCTACTTGTATGACCACAAGAAAAAAGATCAGCGCGGAAATACCCAATGAAAAAGGAATACCTGCAATGGCAAGACCGATCCAACTAATACCTGCCGTGATAAATGCAGTACCCATAACACCAATAGAAACGCCTTTGATAGCTTGTTCTGTAATTTGAAAAAGATTATTGCCATCCTTTTCTCCGAAGAGGTGCTGTGACGCTGCGCGGAAGGGATTTAACATTTGATGACGCTGCGCCAGAAAGAAAGCGGAAATAGCAATACCTGCAATGAACTGAATTGATACGCCCAATATACCGGTACCGCTGTGAATAGCTTGTTGGATCATGCTTTTGGCTTCAGGATCCTTTTCATTTAAGATACTTTGGGGATCGGTTTGTATGTGTGCCCAGAAGAGTTGCAATTCATGCCCCACAATGGGAAGTGTTTTTACCGAGGCCGGTAGATCCGGCAAACCTTTAGTCTTCCAAGCTTCAACCCAATTGTTGAGCTCATTGGCATGTGTGTGAAAAGCGGAAAATATGAGGATGACAGGTAATGCAACAATGAAAAGTAAAACCGTAACATAGACGATGGCTGCAATGCTTCGTCTTCCGCCCAACCAACGGCACAAGCGTTCGAATACATCCACAAAAGAAACGCAGAAGATCAGGGCAAAAGTCAATACACCAAGAAACAATTGCATGACATCGTATAGAGCCACCAGTAAGGCAATGAACAACAACAAAACCAAAATTGATTCTACGACATTGCGTGTACTTAATTTGAGTGGATCCATAGTTTTTCTTCAACGAGAATAATGCCAGTAGTTACGGTAATAATTTTAGTTATTACATACTTATGAAGCCCCAAAGAAATGAGTAGATAATGTTTTGTTATAAGGAAGAGGAGAGTGATGGAATCGATGGGTGATGGCTAGGGCGTTACCGCCAATCTATTTTTAAAGGCTATCCCGTCTTTGATCGGCGGTCGGGCTCTCGCTCCAAGTCCGCCTCCCGTAAAAGTCCACGCGCTTCGGGCTTTCCTCTCGATCCCTAACGCAAAAGTAAAAGTACTAATCACCTCCCGCATCTCCGCCATCGTGGCCGTCTGCGCCCGATCCAAAATCACTGCCTCCTGAATCACCATCGGTAGTTGTATCTCCCCATCTTCTTTTTTTATAACCGGGTATGGGTTTATAAATCATTCGGATCAGGTAAAACCAAAATACAGGGAGTAACAAAGCAAGGATGATATGAACGGTTTTTTGAAAAGAGTCCATGATGTCATGGCGCAGGATCCATCCGATAGACAGGATGGAGGACATAAGATAAAAAAATATTAAAAAGAGAATAGCCCAATTCGTTACCTCGAGAGTAAAAATAAAATCACTTTGAGAATGAGGTAGGAATAATTTATTCTTCATGGATTTATATTCTACACTTTGCTCAACGGCTTATCGTACACTGGAAAATTAACTGAGTTCGCAATGAAACAAAACTTATTGGCTTGTTGGTGTAAAGCATTCGCTTTTCGACCATTGATGGGTCAGTCAAGGTAACTAAAGGATTTAAAGTAATAGAAGTAAAATGGCCACCTCCATCCCCGGTTTCTTGCATAGTGCCTGTGGCATGATCGGTATAATCTGTCAATAACACCTGCTTCTCCACATAGGTACAGGTACCAATCATTTTTTCGTATAAGATTTACTTATCAATTTGATACACATGATTGGAATGGAAATAAAGAATTTTACCACT
>JACMQM010000085.1 GCA_014376985.1 Cytophagaceae bacterium
CGGTGGGAGTTTCTTGCTCTTTCTTCTGCATCTTTGCCATCAACTCTACAATCAGGAATATGGCGAAAGCCACAATGATGAAGTCTACCGTTGCCTGAATGAAATTGCCGTAATTCAAGGTGACCGCTTCTATTTTCTCACCCGCTGCATTAACACTCTCAGCCTTGATGGGAACTTTCAGTTCGTTGAATTTCACGCCCCCTACTAACACGCCAATCGGTGGCATGATGATGTCAGCTACCAAAGAAGAAACGATTTTGCCGAAGGCGGCTCCGATGATGATACCGACCGCCAGGTCCACGACGTTGCCTCGCATAGCGAAGGCCTTGAATTTTTGTATAAAGCTGCTCATAGTTGAAAGATTACAAGTTCTTTTCTAAGGTATGAAGATTATTTTCGCTGGCAAATTTTATCTAACGATTACCTTTTTCATAACCGTTGCTTTCCCTTCTATACTAATCAAACATTCATACAACCCAGCAGGTAATGATGATAAATCACACTCTATTTCTGATTGAGCTTGCTCATTATCCAATACCATTACTGATTGTCCGATAACATTAAGGAATTCGATATGAACATCCTTTGCATACAATAATGGAAGTGAAATGGTAAGATTGGCATCTGTAGGATTCGGATAAAGATTTACAAAACTACTTACATCGTTTGCTATATCAATGCCTGTTGAAGTTTGGCTCCTTAAACGAATCGTAGAAGGAACTTCTGTGCCGTTGACAAAAACATAAAGCTGTCCCAAATCTTCAATGACAGGAACACCAGACATCTTTTGAATATCTACATGCAATAATTTTCCTTCTAAAGGATAACCGTTCATTGAATAAGAGGTAAACAGCACTTCTTCGGAATTGTAATCATTATACAACCATTGCGGCACAGCCTGTTTATCCTCCACTGTCATTTGTGTATTCACTATGGAAACTGCAGTTTCATCATAATCCAATGCAAGATCAAGTGACACAAATTTATCCTGTGCATTTAATTTGTGATTCAAAAACACTCTGTAGGTATTATTACCGAGATCATGAACATCATCAATATCGAGCGTAATGGAACTGGTATGATGATCAAAACTCTCGATGCTTATGCCAGAGCCTCCATCTACTAAATCGCCTAAGAAGATTGCGTGATATGTTTCTCGATAAGAAGTATCACAACTACCTTGATTAGATAAATAAAAAGGAATATCAGGAACATTGTCCCTGCAATATCCTTTTGAACTGTAGTAAGGATATTGACTAGCCTTCTTAAATGCCTCTTCCCGATCTACTGATCTTTGATCAATAAATCTCCAGTCTATATAATCCTGTTGCAACTCGGCAGGCAGCTGCTGTGGAAAACCTTGGATTTTCTTTACAATAACTTCTTGCAACAAAGAAATATCATTTGATCTGATTTTATCACTTATATCAACATCCGCAGCAACCATGGTAAAAGCAGAAGGCTCGATTTGAAGAGATGAACCTATTTCATTTGTGACAATTTTTCCCATTTGAAAGGCGTCGAAGCCGTTACGGTATTTTAGGAGGAGGTGGGGGGGGATTTGGATTGAGTTCATCGCAAAGAACAACTTGCTTTTAGAATCACTTCTAACTTTAAATCCTTTAAATTTATCCAAATTAATTATATCAACAACTGAATGTATACTATCCTCTGTTCGAATAGACAGAGAAGTTATGTTATCAATGAGCAAGTCACTTAACAATGTATCTCCTTCTATAAATACTGTTCCATTAATCTCATATGTGCCAGACAAAGAAATTTTCCCTGTTCTCCCACAAGTAGGCACTACAAATAAATCATGAATCTCTTTCAAACTACAAACCGAAATGTCATACTGTTCATTTATAGGAATATTCTTTTTTAGCCTAAACTCAACACATATGATTTCCCCTATTTCGCTAAACGAAGTTTCAATTGGAGCACTATTAGTATAATTTACAGATATCTTTATTTTATCTGTAGTAATAGAATCTATTCTAGCATCAGCCCAATTAACATTCCCGTGTGTAACAGCATCACTTAAAACAAAACTACCACTTGGTTGAATAAAAGCTGGGTCATACTTAAGACAATATTCTATTCCTTTTACTCCATTTCCGATATTTCCGGTTGTTACTAGAGGGATACAAATAATATCATCTAAAAAAGTGCATTGTAAAGGAAGATCATTTATTTTGTACTTACATATATCTATAACAGATATGTTTTTTTCGTAACTATAAATGCACCCAGGTACAATTTCATATTCATACTTTATCAAATGATCTCCCAGAATAGATGGTTGGAAATATGATTTATTTATACCATCAACTTTAAATGATCCTAATAAAGGTGAACCATCAAGAGGAACTTCATAACTACCTTGAGAATACACTGAATCGATTTCTGGCTGGTTCAAGTTTAGCAAGTTAGCTTTAGTAACATTTACTATGTTAGTTAAACTTAAAGGGGAACTTGAAAGACCACCTGAATTTACTAATTGAATAATATTAGTTTCTATAGGTAAAACATTATTATCAATAATATTAATATTAGTACAGCTAATATTATCTAATCCATCAAAATCTGTTTTTACAATAAATATATCTTCTTGTCCAAGACCAAAACTAGTGGTATATCCAGCCATAATATAGCCGTTTTGAGCAATTTCTATTTCTGAAAAATAATCGTTGGAAATATATCCGTAAGTTTTTGACCAAATCAAAGAACCAAATTGGTTTACTTTAACTAAAAACCCATCAAATCCTCCTAATCCAAAACTATTAGTATATCCTGCTAATAAAAAATTACCGGATTGATCAATTGAAATATCAAATGCTCTATCATCTCCTATATTTCCATATACTTTTGCCCATTGTATATTTCCCAAAGCATCTATTTTTGTTAAACCCAAATCCTCTCCACCTGAACCAAAAGCACGATATTGACCTGATAATATATAACCACCATCACTTGTTTGTTTTATACAATCACCTGCATCATTACCAGATCCTGAAGCATCTCCAAAGTTTTTACTAAATTCAACGACTCCATTAGCATTTACTTTAATCACTAATTGATCGAAATAGTTAGAAAAGTTTTTCTGTATACCAGATATTATGAAACCATTATCATTTGTGCAATCCGCATAATAGAATCGTTCATTATTAGTAGTACCATAAGATTGACTCCATATAATATTTCCATTTGCATCAATTCTAACTAAATAACCATCATCACTACCTTCCCCAAAACTTTGAGTTCTACCTGCTATTATATATCCTCCACTGGGGACTTCTTTAACACATCCTGAAAAATCACCAGATGCTCCTCCGTAAGTTTTAGACCAAAGTATATTACCTACAGAATCTGTTTTAATAATATAAATATCTTCATTACCATTACCATAGCTAATAGTATTTCCTAGAAGGACATAACCATTATCACTAGTTTTTTCAAAATGTACAGCTGTTTCTATATCCTCACCTCCATAAATTTTGCTCCATTCTACATTTCCTTTTTTATTAATTTTAGAAAGTAAAAAATCTTTACTATTACTAAATGAATTACTGGTGCTAAAGGTAATAATGCTACCATCATTTAAAACAGAGACAGAGACAGCTAAATCCGAATTTACTCCACCATAAGAAGCTTGCTGTTTATTTTGGGCTTTTACTTCTCCACTACAAAAAAAAACAATCCAAACTAAGATAAAAAAAACCTGCATATTGATATATATAAAAATATAAATTTATAATACGTGTCAAAATTATCAAATAATCTTGACATTCAAAAAATATTTAATAATTTCGCTTCCGTATTTTTCACTTTTTATATTTTTCACTTTTTACTTTTTGTATATGAAAACTCTATGTTTATTATTTTTGCTTGCTTTTATAAACGGATTTAGTCAAGTTGTCCCATTTCAACGAAGCTATGGTGGAACAAATGATGATTTAGCTAATTCACTCTTATCACTTGGCAACAATGGTTACCTAATATTTGGCACAACAAGTAATTTTAATTCAGAACGGACTGACCTTACTCTTCTCCGAATAAATAGCGATGGAACTACTCAATGGGCTAACAGATATGGAGGTGATCAAAATGAAACTGCGGAACACGTAGAATTAACATCAGATGGAGGGTTTATTCTTTTAGCCAATACTACTTCTTTTGGTGCAGGGAATAGTGATTTACTAGTAATTAAAACAGACCAGAATGGGCAAGTCGAATGGTCTAGAACATTTGGAGGATTAAGTGATGATTTTTCTGCATGCGTAAAACAAGTTCAAACTGGTGGCTACATTATAGCTGGTAGAACCCAAAGCTTTGGGCAAGGAGGAGACGATGCTTATTTAGTTAGAATTGATGCAGATGGAAATATTCTTTGGAGTAATGCTTATGGGACAGTTAATAACGAAAGATTCTATTACATTGATAATGCTCAAAATAATGAATTCATAATAACTGGAATTGAGAATACTTCTAGCACATTGAACTATGATGCACTAGTTATAAGAATAGATGCAAATGGTTCTATTATTTCGAATAACAGTTTTGGAGATAGAGGAGGTCGATTTAATGACGCCAGTGATTGCATCAGAGCTACATCTGATGGTGGCTACGCATTTTCAGGACATTATCAATCTTATGGAGCCGGTGGATTAGATTTAGCCATAACTAAGGTGGATGCCCTAGGAAGAATTGAATGGGCAAGAGTTTTTGGAAACAATAGAGACGAGAGAGCATGGGATTTCCAAATCGACAAATTCAATAACTACATACTATCTGGTTATACAACAGGTTTCGGAAATGGCGGGAATGAAGCTTTGGCAATTCGCATCAACAGAAATGGAATCCCTCAATGGACAAAAACATATGGAGGTACTGCAAATGAAGAATTCAACGAATGCATAATAAACGAAGACAGTATTGTATTCGTTGGATACACAAGAAGTATGGGTGCGGGAGGGTCAGATATATATATTGTAAAAACAGACTCATTAGGAACCTATCCCAATGGATGTCAAGTAAGTCAAACAAATTTAATAAGAAACTCAAGAATAACACCTCAAATAAGAACTGTTAATCAAACGAGAACAAATTTAAATCTACGGACATTATCGTCAAATATATCTCTAACAGGTGTATCAATTCTTTTATCCAATATAAATACAACTAATCCATGCCAACAACCAACTCCAGTGACGCTAATCGACTTTTCAATATATAAAGAAGACAATAATAGTTTTTTGAACTGGCAAACATCAAATGAAATAAACACTAAGGAATTTATCATAGAACGGAGTTTGGATGGAATAAAATTTGATTCTATAGGGTTTACTCTTGCAATTAACAAAGGACAAAAAAACACAAATTACAATTACATAATCCCTATAATAAACAACGAAAGTAGTTATTATCGTCTTAAAATTTTAGACTTCGATGGATATATGGAATATTCAAATATAGTTTACATGTACAATGAGAATGAAAATTTCAACATTTATCCTACATCCTTCACAAACAACATTGATATAAAAACAATTACTAAAAATATTAATCCAATATTAATTCAAATTGTAAATAGCAATGGTGTAGAATTATACAAAGAAACTCATTCAAATGGGAATAGCATACAAATTAATACCGAACAATGGCCACTAGGAATATTTATTGTAAGAATAGTAAATATTGATGGCAAAAATGAATTCATCAAAAAAATAGTGAAGAATTAATCACCTTTCAAATATTGTAATATAAGATTTAGAAATTGATTTATCCAGGAAATTTTGCACGCAAAATTTCCTGGATTTTTTGATCATATCAGCTCTTAATAAATTATTTAACAGCAAATATGATACTTTCTGTGACATTTCTGCCGGTTCAGAGTATCTAATCAAATAGCCTGATATATTAGCTTTTACAATATCACTACATCCACCAACATCATACGTCACAACAGGTAATCCACAAGCAATAGCTTCCAATAAAACTAAAGGAAAATTATCCGCCCTCGTAGGATAAACAAACACATCCGTCGCATTCAAAATCTCTACCATCTTCTCTTCTTCCTTTACATAACCCATGGGGTGTATGATCAGGTTTTTAAAATCGTTGAGTTCCGGCATGCTGTCTTCGCCCATTAAGAGCAAGTGGATGGGAAAGGTAGTTTGTTCGTTAAGGTGCTTGAGGATGTCATACAAATCTGAGCCCCCTTTGAAAAAATTACCTTTGAGTTTTTGCGCGATGAAAGCAATCGTTTTCGCGTCGCGGGGAATGCCGTATTTTTCTTTCATCGCTTCCTTGTTCATCGGCTTGAAAACGCTTAAGTCAATGCCGTGCGGAATGCGTACAATCTTCTTACCTGCCAACACAGGGCTTTGCACCGCCATGTCATACATCCAGGTTGACGGAACCACTACCGTAAAGTCCACGTCCTTAAACAAACGCTGCTTGCGTTTGATCAGCCAGTTGCCTAAAGGCAAACCGATGGTCGGGTAAATCTTTGATTCGCCTTTTGCGGCTTTGAGTTCCTTCCAAGAATCGTCGCCGAAAGTATGCGCACCGTTGGCCGTGAAAGCCCACATGTCGTGCAGTGTCCAGACCACCTTGTATTTTTTGGCAATCGTACGGATGTGCGAGGTCATGAAGTACCCTCCTACCGTATTGTTGATCCAGACCACGTCCGGTTGGATTTCATCGAGTTTATTCAGGATGAACCAGGGAGAAAAAGGCAGCCAGACATATTGGAGGCCGAGCAGGTTCATGCCCACGTTGAACAAACGCTCCAGCTTTGCCTTGAAAGCATTGCCGGTGGTTTGGTAAATATTGTCCTGATCCAGCGTTTTGGTACGCACCAGGTAAAAGATCTCATGACCGAAATCCCTCTTCAGCGCCTCCGCCGTGCGGTAAGCCGCGATACCAGAACCGCCGGAGCGATCAGAGATGTTGATGATAGCGATCTTCACAATTAAGCCGCTTTCTTTTTTAATTCTTCTTTTACATACAGCCCGATCAAGGCTAACAAGAAGGCCACGAAGATCCAGGAACCGAACAAGGCAGCTTTTTCTGATTGCTTGTAATGTTCCGGTTCAAACTTAAAGGTAATGCTGTGTTTGCCTGCCGGTACACGCATGGCACGTAATACATAATTGACACGCAAGTGAGCAACCAGTTTATCGTCGATGTAAGCGTTCCATCCCGGCTGGTAATATATTTCTGAGAACACCACCAATTGTTCGGCAGCAGCGTTGTAATCATATTTCAATTGATCCGGATCACTGTTCTCTACTAATGCAATGGTCGCACTGCTGTCCGCAGCAGGTGTAAAGCCTTTGATCAAACTATCAAAACGTTTGTCCACCAACGCTACACGTGACACATCGATCTTGCCGAGTGCGTCCATTTCTTCCTTCGCACCATTCACCAATTGGATCTCGCGTGCGAACCAGGCATTTCCGAGTGCACCCGGATTCTGCTGCACGTAAATCTGTTCTGTTTTCTGATCCGGAAAAATAATGTATTTGGTATTGAGCATGCTGAAGATCGGCTGATTCAATTTGAAATTGCCGGTAGAGTCATTGAACTGGTGATCGATCAAATCCTGGTAGCGCGCCAGTTTAATGGCACTGTAACCGCCCACTGATTTGTGAAAGTAAGACGTAGTGGCATCGTTGAAGGGACTCTTGCTTAAGTTCAGTACACGGTAGCTTAATGCTTTGTCCTGTAAAATTTGTTCGTCCACAGACGTCATCTCCACCCAATCTTCATTTGTTTTCTTTTTCGTGAAAGCAGACGCATCCAAATAACGTTTGTCCACCCAGGCGATATCGATGATCACCAGGAAAGCCAAAGCAATGTATACGATTTTGGGACTGAGTTTATCCGTGAACCAGGCCCATAGCAAACCGGCCGTAGCTAATACAAAGAATAAGGTACGGAAAGAATCCGTTCTGAATTTAGACGCACGGTCAGCATGCAAAGCTTCAATCAACCAATCCGGATAACCAATACTGGCGTCTTTCGCAGCCGTGAAGGAAAAGAACGCGCCGCCCATTAAACCAAAGAGCAAAGCGATACCGCCGCAAATACCCAGCGTCCATTTCAAGCCTTTGTAAAAATCTTTTTGTTCCACTTCCCCTTTGGCAATTTTCACTAGCAAGAGACCTGCTAAGAAAGGCACTGTCATTTGCGCGATACACAAAGCCATGGTCACCGAACGGAATTTATTATAGAGCGGTACATTGTAGAATAAGAAGTCTGTCAGCAAATCAAAGTTTCTTCCCCACGACATCATGATGGAGAAAACGGTGGCAGCTAAAATCCACCACTTGTAATTGTCCTTGATGACAAATAATGCCATGACAAATAAGAAAATCATAATGGCACCAAAGTACAAAGGTCCGGCTGTGAAAGGCTGATCACCCCAATACAACGGTACACGCTCGATGTACAATTTCGCATCAGAGCGCGGCACACCGTTAGCCACCATTGTTTTATACATATTAGATCCAGTACTTAATTTTTCACCGGATGCTCCGCCGTAGAAATAAGGAATGAAAATCGTGAAGGTTTCTGAGATGGCATTGCTCCAGCTCAACGCATAGTCTTTATCCAAACCCGCATTGTCTTTCGATTCCGCTTTCAATTCCGAGCCCCCACGAATCGTATTTTTTGAGTAGATATAGTTCGTCCACATTTTAGAAATATTAGGACCTACCGCTATTACCGCACACACCACCACTAACACAGTAGCCTTTGCAAAGTGCGTGTAAGTCTTACTGCGGATGGCGTTGACCAATTCGTACAAACCCATGAAGAGTAATACAATGAATAAGTAATACGCAATCTGATAGTGACCGTAAAAAATCTGCAGTCCCAGGAAGAACGTCGTGACCAATGCACCAATAATATATTCTCGTTTTTGAAAGATCAGCCATACCCCAGCCAACACCGGAGCCATAAGGCCCATGTCGTATACCTTGTTGAGGTGACCTGCTTCAAAACTGATGATGTTAAACGTAGAAAAGGCAAAACCCGCCGACATGGCAAAGGAAAGCCAGGCATTGGCGCCGACCACCACCATGAGTACATAGAAACCGACAAAACAAATCCACCCGAGCAATACGGGAGTTGGCAAGGAAGCACGCAGCACCGCGTGTACACCAGCTACGTAATTGGTCGTGTGACCAACCCAAATAGGCATACCGGAAAAACTATTATTTGTCCATAAGACCTCTCCCCCATTTTTCTTGATGAAGGTATCCGCTTCTTTAGAAAAACCTTTGGCCTGAACGACATCGTTCTGTACAATTTCTTTTCCTGAAAGCGTAGGGTAATAGTAAAGGAATAAAACCGCAAGGAAAACGATGTTGGCAATCAAATGCGGAAGGAATTTCTTGAAAAAGTCAGTATTCATAGTTGAAGGTTGATTCGGTCCTTCAAAAATAAAACATCTAATGGTAAAAACCACTTGAAGCCCGAGTAATTACAGCATCAAAACTACTTGGTTTTCAACATGACCTGTGTCGTGTACAAACCGCTTTGCAACCTCTTCCTGGCAGCGGGACTATAACCCTCATAGCCATAAGGAGCAAAACACAGGTAATAAGGCGCCCTGAGCAGCAGTGCTGAAGAAGCTTGCGCACAATGAACAACCGACTGACCTTCAATGGGATAGAGAATACCAGTATTATAAAAAGAGAGAGAAGGATCTATATGGCGGTTGGGAAAAGTATAATAGGCATAAGGAAAATGGGTGTTGCAATACGGAATCCGAACGCTTGTATCCTTTGCCAATTGAATCACCGGACTTTCTGTGGTAGCCTCCGTGCTTGCATAAGAGAACTTAAACAAGACATCGCGTGGATAAGTAATGGATTGATAGGCCTGATGAAAATTCCAAAAAGAAAATAAACTTATGGCTATTACCACCGAAAGTGCCGGAGCCGTCAGGCTTTTCAAACGCACAGCAACCGACAATAGCCCCCAAATCATGAAAGGAACAAACGCATGAATCAACCTTCCGTAAAACACCATGAATTCGAATACTTCACCCAATACCACATGAAAAGCCCAGGCACCAAAAGCCAATCCCAAAAACACACGCAGCGGATCAAAGACCGTCATACGAGCACGCAGTAAAGCCGCCAGACTTAGCGCACCAGCAATCAAGAAAGCATAACTCAATAGCCACCCTACAGCACCGTTACTCTCCTTCATGTATTGAATCATAAACTCCAGACTCTCATGGTAATCGCCCTGGTTGATGTCCAGCGACAAGCCCGCTAAACTATAGAGCAATGATTTTCCATAATACCAATACACCATTTCAAAGAACAACACCACCACAAAAGCGCCTGTAAGAAAAGGAACCACCTCACGCAGACCGTCGGTGAAACGTCCGCTTCCGGAAACCATAAACAGATACACTATCATCAACACCGGCAACCAGTAATAACCGGGATACGTCAACCAGGCCAAAGCCGCCAGCGTACCGGCAATATATTTGGCACGGGTGGAGATTAAACCGTTTGTGCGGTGCACATGCACGAGGAGTCCCAACGCCAGCAGTAAAAGTAGCAGTGCGGTATCGTAAGGTAAAATATGTCTTGCGTGTACATGGTTATTCACCAGCAACACAAAGCAAATCAAGGCGAACAAAGGAATATAATCCGTTTGCGGAAAGAGCAAAACCGTCAACCGATAAAACACAAAAGCCAGCATGCCGAAAAGTAACGTATGAAAGTACTGTACCCAGACTAAAGCATCGGGATGATTGATACCTTGTTCGTGCGGGAGCAGGTGTTGCAGCAAAGCGGGTATCGTATGCAGGAGGCAATCAACCGGTCTGGCATCTGTTTTCAAAAGCGCAGAGAATCCTTCCTTGATATTTCCTTGCAAGAGTTGACCGACCAAATACTGCGCGGCTTCGTAACGCGTTTCATCTGTAAATGCGTAGACGCCCTTCCCCATCCAGCTGACACGCACAGCCATGGCGATGAAGATAATGAACAGGCCTAAAAAAACAGGTGATTTATAAAAGTATTTTTTATACATTGAGATACAGGTCGACAATCCCGCTTAAACATACATACAAATGAAGAGAAATACTTTACGGCCGGCATTCATTTTATTGATCGCTGTTTATTCTTTGAGCAGTTGCGTCACGCCTACCAAATCTCTTGATGCTACGTTCTGGCGTTATACGGACGAAGACCTGACTTATGAATTGTTGCTCAAACCCGACGGTCATATTTATTCCTACCACCCCGGCGACGCTTCACCGGAGAATGATTTCTGGAAGCAGAAAGGAAAAAAAATCACCTTTACAATGAACGACAATTACGCGGTATACAAAGGCAAATTGATCAACGACAGCACCATCTTAGGTGTAGGCCGCAGCAAAGGATTTCGTTGGAAGTGGAGCGCAAAATTTGTAACAAATAATTGAAAATAGACCGGATTTATCCTATCTTAACACCACTATAACTCAGCAAAAAACATGAAAAAAATATCCGCTTTGATCGCTATCCTGATGCTCTTTACATGCACAGTAGTAACGGCACAAACAGCAGAAGGACTACCGGTCAGTAATGAGACCCAAAAAATCCTTTATACAGAAGTGATAAAAGTAACTGACAACAGTGGCAAAGCTGTCATTTACGACCGCGCCTTCAGCTGGGCTCAAACCAACAAATACAGAATCACTCAAATGGATAAAACAAACGGCGTGATGACCTGCGAAGGTTCATTCCCTGTTACGTATCCGGGACCTCGTGTGGGCATGAACGATAACGGTGTAGTGAAATTTATAGTTACGATAAACGCTAAAGACGGTCGTTACAAATACGATATCACCAACTTCAAACACGAAGGCGGTAAAGGAAAAGGCAATGGCGGTGCATTAGAACTTAAATCTGCCGAATGCGGTAAGTTCGTTTTACCTGACGGCGGGTGGGCTAAAATCAAGAAAGACACCGCTGCCAAAATGAAAGAAATTATCAACGATATGCAATTGAGCATTTCACCTGCTGGCGAGGCTCCGGTCAAATCTGACTGGTAATCAGGGAGAAAAGTGGTCAGTTATCAGTCATTAGTTGTCAGTATAAAAAAAGGAGGTCAAATGATCTCCTTTTTTTATTATTTTCTTATCACTGACAACTTACAACTGATCACTTATTCCTATCTTTGTTATACCTGATGCGTTGAAACTTTTCCGGCATCAGACGTTGCCCTCCTCCGTCATGAAGACTTACAAAAATCTTTTATTCTACCTCGTAACCATCGGTGGTTTTTTCGGCTTGATTCTTTACATCCTGGGTCTTGGTCAATTGCTCGAAGTACAAAAATCCATTCAAACCATTGTGCAAGTCCGTTCGCATTGGCAGCAATTCATTACTACTTATCATCACAACCTGACACATCCACTGGCGATCCTGCTCCTGCAGATCCTCACCATCATTATTGTGGCCCGCATATTTGGTTTTCTCTGTAAGAAAATCGGACAGCCTACAGTAATCGGAGAAATTGCCGCCGGTATATTTCTCGGTCCTTCTTTTGTAGGATCGTATGTACCTGAGTTTTCTGCCTTCCTTTTCCCTGCACAATCACTGGGCAACCTGCAGTTCTTAAGTCAAATCGGATTGATCTTTTTCATGTTCATCATCGGCATGGAACTGGATCTTCGCATTTTAAAAACCAAAGCCAACGATGCCTTGGTCATCAGCCATGCGAGTATCATTTTCCCTTTTACATTGGGTGTGGGACTTGCTTATTATATTTACATCAACTTCGCTCCTGCTACCATTAACTTCCTTTCTTTCGCTTTGTTCCTCGGTATCGCCATGAGCATTACCGCCTTCCCTGTGTTGGCGAGAATTGTGCAAGAAAGAGGATTATCAAAAACCAGAGTCGGCACCATTGTCATCACCTGCGCCGCAGCGGATGACATCACGGCCTGGTGTTTACTGGCGGTAGTGATTGCCATTGTAAAAGCGGGAACGGTAGTCAGCGCGGTCTATACCATCATCATGGCTGTCGGGTATGTTTTCCTGATGGTAAAAGTTGTACAACCTTTCCTAAGAAAACTTGGTGAAAAATATTCCTACAAAGAAAGCTTAAGCAAACCCATTGTAGCGATCTTCTTTGTGATCTTATTGCTTTCTTCTTTCACTACGGAAGTGATCGGTATACACGCCTTATTCGGTGCTTTCCTGGCCGGTGTGATTATGCCGAGCAACATGAATTTCCGAAACATCTTCATCGAAAAAATAGAAGACGTATCCCTCGTTTTATTGCTGCCTTTGTTTTTCGTGTTCACAGGACTACGCACACAAATCGGATTACTCAACGACATTCACCTTTGGCAAATCTGCGGACTGATTGTACTGGTGGCTGTTGTCGGTAAGTTTTTTGGCAGCGCGTTATCGGCACGTTACGTGGGACAGAGCTGGAGAGACAGTTTGACCATCGGTGCCTTGATGAACACCCGCGGGTTGATGGAGTTGGTGGTATTGAACATCGGTTATGATCTTGGCGTATTGTCTCCGCAAGTGTTTGCGATGATGGTGATCATGGCCTTAGCCACTACCCTCATGACAGGTCCTGCCCTGGATTTGATCAATAAGTTTTTGCCGGAGAAAAAATATCCGGTTACCCATTTGCAAGACAGTAATCAAGGACAGCGTAAATACAAAATGCTGGTTTCCTTCGGCAATCCCAAGCGCAGTCAAACCATGATCAAGCTGGCCAATTGCTTTGTAAAGAAAACGATTCAACATACCTCTGTTACCGCGCTGCATTTATCCTACAGTACAGAACTCAATCAGATCAATACACCGGACTATGAACTGGACATCTTCAAACCGATTGAAAAAGAAGCGAAGAAATTAAACATACCTTTATTTACCATTTTCAAAGCCACGCAAGACATCGACAAAGAGATTGTACACACAGCCAATGAAGGCAATTATGATTTGGTGATCATTGGTATCGGACAATCGATCTTTGAAGGAACGTTATTAGGAAAAATATTAGGGGTGACCAGCAAGATCATTAATCCCGAACGTTTACTGGATACCATCACCGGTAAAGAAAAACTGTTTGAGAACACCATCTTCGGAGAGCGTGTGAAGTTGATCTTAAAAAGCAGCAAGGTACCCGTAGGATTCTTTATAGACAAAAACCTGGAAGAAGTAAACCATGTATTGATTCCAATCTTTTCCATCAGCGATAGCTTCTTATTGGTCTACGCTCAGAAATTAATCCATAACAGCGATGTCAAAGTAACCATCATCGACGTGACCGGAACCATCAAACAAAATCCGGAGATCAAGGAGAATATCAAATCAATCGAACGCATTACACACCATAACATAGCGATTTACGACAAAGACAAGTTAGACTCCGCTTTACTCGCTGATCAAAACCTTGTATTGATCAGCATCGACGGATGGCAGAAGGCGGTGGATCATCAGAGTACGTGGCTGAAGGATACGCCTTCGACGTTGATCATTAAGGCGTAAGTTAGTTTTAGTTGTTAGTTTTAATAATTTACAATAAAAAGAAGAGCCTTCTCTATTAGTGGAAGGCTCTTCTTTTTATTACCATTATTTGGTTGGCATAACCGAACTAACAACTAACAACTTTCTTATCTATAACTCTTCTTAATCTGCTCCTTATGTTTCTCCGCATACTTGATTAAATACTGAACCTGTACTTTTTCTTTGTGTTTATGCTTAGCGAACTCTGCTGATAACACTTTGTCGTCCTTCAACACTTTTATAATTTTATTATTGGACAATTCAAACGTTTCTCCGGTATTGATATCGATTGCCTTGTCTACTACTGTCTTGCTTCTTGCTCCACCCATCGTGTAACCACCGGTCGAAGATCCAGGACCTGTGCTGGAAGTAGACGCACTGCTTTTGATGATGTATTGGTAATACATGTAACGCCCAAGGTAAACTACTTTATCATACGTGATGTTCTTGTCAAACTTCGTCTCTCTTGAAATATACACCGAGGTGCCATCGCAAAATCCCCAGATGGGCGTCTTCTTTTCACAAGGCATAATGGAATCACAATTCAATTTGGCAATGGGTACATCCTTCTGATACAGACTTTCCTCGTTCTCATAGGTAATGACAATGCGGTCAGATAAAGGAATGGAAGGTGCATTCGTACGAAACTCTTCGAACGATTTGTATATACCTTTTACTTTGATGGTGTTGAAGTAAAACAACGAATCTTTTTGTCCTTGTGCATATCCGGTGGAATGAAAGCCTATTAGCAAACAAACAACTAAAACCGAAAAGATCCTTTTTATTCTACTTGATAAATTCATATAACAATTCATTAATGCTGTAAATTAATTAAAGTTGCAGCTTATTTTTTTTCTAACGACTGATCACTGACAACTGACCACTTTTTCATTGACTATCCACATACACCTTCTTCGAAGGAATCGTCAGAATAATCACCAATCCAATAATGAACAACATTCCCAACATCAGCAAGGTATTGCGCATGTCACCGGTGAGGTGACGGATGAGGCCGAATAAAAACGTACCCAATACAATCGATATTTTTTCCGTGACATCGTAAAAACTAAAATACGAAGCCGTGTTCTCCACTCCTTCCGGTAACAGTTTAGAATAGGTCGCTCTGGACAAAGATTGTATCCCACCCATTACAAAACCAATCGTACCGGCAAGCATAAAGAAACTCATTCCCTTTTGTACAAAATAACCCGAAGTACATACCAGCAACCAAAGGATAATGCCATAGGCCAGCGCTTTGGTATTTCCAAAACGTGCAGATAATTTATTGAAACAGTAGGCTCCTAAAATCGCTACCAATTGTATGATGAGAATGGTAGCAATCAATTCTGCTGATTCTATATGGATGACTTCCTTCGCAAACAAAGGGGCAAGGTACATGACCGTTTGCACGCCCATGTTATAAAAGAAAAACGAAATCAAAAATCGTTTCAATAATTTACGTGTACCGATTTTATCACCGATGGCTTTTAATTCTTTGAATCCATTCGATAACCAATGCCATCCTTGAAGTCTGACCGGATTATCTTTTGGTAATCGGCTGAATGAATATGTAGCAAAAACAAACCACCAGACACCGACTGTTAAAAACGAAATTCGCGCAGCTTCTCCACCTGTGATACCGAGGGAATCTGCTCCCAGAATCATTCCAATATTCACTAACAGCAACAACACACTTCCAATATAACCCAACGAGAATCCTTTCGCACTTAAACTATCAAAACGATCTTCCGTTGCAATGTCCGGTAAAAAAGAATTGTAGTACACAATACTGCCACTATAACCTAAACTGGCAATGATGAACGTAGGAATCGCCCAATCTACATTGGCATCCATTCCTGCGCCAGGACTTTTAAAGAAATACAACAACGTGCAAGCAATGCTTCCCATATAGGCAAACAGGGCCATGAACATTTTTTTACGACCTGCTACATCTGCAATAGAAGTAGAGATAGGACTTAAGATGGCGGCAATTAAAAAGGAAACAGAAACCGCATAAGAATACAACACAGAATTGGCCACTTCATAACCCCAGAAAGTAGTCATCGGACTACCATCCTCTCCTGTAACCCCAAGAAAATATTCAGGAAATACAGCGGTGGTGATGGTGAGAGAAAACACAGAGTTTGCCCAGTCATACATGCACCAACCATTGAGAACTTTAGGGTTGTTTTTTTCCATGAATAGAATTTGTTAAAGTTCTAAAATAGTGAAAAGAATGAGGGTATATATCATTCTTAAAGAAAAAATGTAGGGATGTGGAGAGATAGTTTTTTGCAGGAAATTACTAAAGGACAGTAAAAGTAAATTAGCATTCAAATTAGGGCGTGCCCCGCCGAAAAGGCGGGCCGGGCTATTCGTTACAAGTCCTCGCGCGAATCCATATTCAGAGATTCAAGACAGCGCTTGCCGCGCTCCGGGCTTTCCTCTACTATCCCTCACGCGATTCAGTGATCAAAATTAACCATGTTGATTAATCAAGCGTTCCAGTTCATTGGCCTGTACCACACCTGACTGCCTCCACAGGATTTTACCTTCTTTGAATAAGACCAAGGTCGGTACACCTTGCACCTGATAGGCAGATGCAGCCGCGGGATTTTTATCTACGTCGATCTTAATGATTTTAGCTTTGTCTTTGACAGCTGATGCCACTTGTTCTAAAATGGGACCCATCGCTTTGCAAGGACCGCACCAGGTGGCATAAAAGTCTACCAATACCAATTGAGTTCCTTTGATTAAACTATCGAATGAAGTTGCCATGTTTTTTTATTTAAAGATAAAAACAAAAAATATATCGGTTATTAATATGGGCCAATTACCATGCCAAGGAGTGATTTATTATTGTAGAGGTATAATGCATTGTGCCCACCGGTTGCATTTATCGAAATGTATTAATTAATGTCTGCGTCTTTCATACCGTCCATGGGCGAAAGCATTGAGCCTCTACCGTATTTTTTGTAATGCCTCGTATCCCCCATCAATATTGATCACCTGATCAAAACCTCTGGCCTTTAACATCGATGCGGCAATCATGGAGCGATAACCACTGGCACAATGGATATAAAGGGGTTCCTGTTTGGAAAGACTGTTCATATGATCGTTCAATCCATCCAAGGGGATGTTTTCTGCAACGGCTAAATGTCCTTTGTCGAATTCTTCGGCGGTGCGCACATCTACAATTTTATCTTGTGTGTGGTAGCTGATAAAATCTTGTGCTGAAATGTGATCCACCTGATCTGCTTCTTTGCCTGCTGCCATCCAGGCTTTAATGCCTCCAGATAAATAACCGATGGTATGATCGTAGCCTACTCGTGCCAAACGCGTAGCCACTTCTTCTTCTTTGCCTTCTTCCGTAATCAATAAAATCGGCTGTAAAATATCCGGTATCAATGTTCCCACCCAGGGCGCAAATCCTCCGTCGATGCCGATGTTGATCGCGTTGGGAATAAATGAAGCAGCAAATTGCGGCGCCGGTCTGGTATCCAAAATCAATGCTCCCGTTTCGTTGGCTGTTTCTTCAAATTCGACAGGCGTTAAAGGATGATTAGCGCGCTTCAATACCTTATCGATGCTTTCAGGTCCTTGCTGATTCATTTTTACATTCAAAGGAAAATAAGCGGGAGCAGGCAATAGCCCATCCGTCACTTCTTTTATAAATTCTGCTTTGGTCATGTCAGACCGTAAGGCATAGTTTGTTTTTTTCTGTTCACCTATCGTTGACACGGTTTCTTTACTCATGTGTTTACCACAAGCGGAACCTGCACCGTGCGCGGGATAAACCAACACGTCATCCGGTAAGGTCATCACTTTTGTACGCAAGGAATCGAATAACAATCCCGCTAATTCCTCCTGCGTCCTGTGCGCCGCTTTCTGCGCCAGATCAGGTCTACCTACATCACCAATGAATAAAGTATCTCCGGTAAAGACTGCGTTTTCTTTTCCCTGTTC
Organism: Cytophagaceae bacterium; assembly: GCA_014376985.1. GTDB lineage: Bacteria > Bacteroidota > Bacteroidia > Cytophagales > Cytophagaceae > JACMQM01. Next base: position 18,516 of record JACMQM010000085.1, read on the forward strand.
GTCCAATAAAAGATAACAACTAGATTCCATGGTATGTCCAGGTGTGTGTAAGACTTTGAGTTCTATCTTACCTATTTGAAACACTTCCTGGTCTTTGGCCTGGTGTGATTCAAATCCTGTTTGCGCAGTCGGCCCATAGACAATGGTGGCTCCTGTCGCTTTCGCCAGGTCAATGTGGCCGCTGACAAAATCTGCATGGAAGTGTGTTTCAAAAATGTATTTAATTTTCACACCGTCTTTCTTCGCACGGTCAGTATACGGTTTTATTTCACGCAAAGGATCAATGATCGCTGCTTCGCCTTCGGAGACAATGTAGTAAGCACCTTGTGCCAGGCAGCCGGTATAAATTTGTTCTACTTTCATGATGCAGTCACTTCTCTCATGCCATCAATATCCCATTTCCTTACATACACCAGAGGCTTCGCAATCCTGAACTTGCGCGACTGATCGTCTTTGATTACCGTGATATAGGTATCAACATCCGGACAACCTGCATCGACGCATCTAATCTCGGAGACCAATAATTCTAAAGGCTCTTCCAGGGCAAACTTATCCTTTACCCAGGTACGAATGAGTTGATGCAGCTTCGTATTGGCTGTATCGTTGGGATTGACGAAATAGGTTTTATCCATGGTATATCTTAATTGCTCTTCAAACAAACCTGAATTCTATTCGGTTCATTTTTAACAAATATGGAAACTATTCTCTTTTATAAATGATGAATACATTGTTATGCTATCCTTTTTCTTTTCTTTTGCTCACCCAAAATAAAAGAAACAAAAGAAAAGGGCGCCACGAAAACCAATTATAGAAGATATTGTGGTTCCGGTAATTGGCGCGAAGTTAATGCCTAACGATATCTTCTATAATTCGCTCTTTTCGTGGACGCCTGCCGCACAATAGCCTAAGCACTAATTTGATTGACAAAAAAAAAGAGCTTGTACTTTCATACAGTACAAGCTCTTTTTTTTTGTTCAATACATTTATTGCACTCTGATTTTCTCAGCCACAATACCTTTGTTGGTATACACGTGAACAATCAACAATCCTTTTTGTCTAGTATGGAAAGTGGCAGCGCCGGCGAATTCTTCCGATGTTCCGTTCACATCATAAACCATCACTTTTTCAATCAATACATTTCCATTGATGCTGATACGTCCGTCGATAGAAGGATTAGGAGAAATGGAAATACCTGCTGCTTCTGCTGATACTACTGAAGTCGGAGCAGATACAGTAAATTTAATGGTTCCATTGTAGGGATTCTCATTGGCATCATTGTTTGCTATAGATAGACTAATAGAATAATTACCGGCAGGAGTAGTCGCTTTACTGGATAAGGTAAAAGTAACTGATGCGCCCGATGCTACTGTTCCAGTAATGTTCGACTCATCTAGGATCGCTTCACCTGCAGCGGTTCCGGATAAGGAAACATACTCAGCTCCTGTCTTAGCTAATATTAAGTCAGAACTTCCCGAATTGGTAATGGTAAACGTAAATGTCCTTACTGTTCCCTGAGGAACCGGAAAAGGTGAAGTCTGAGTACCGCCATCTGCCAATGGGTAATTTGAACTGATTTCAGGAACATAAATAAAAAGATCCATTTCCGGCTGAGCGAATGCGGCAAAAGCGAAGAATAAAATAAAGACAAGAGTGTATAAAGCTTTCATGAGCTGAGTTGTTTACTTTTTGTTTAGAGTATCGTTCTAAAGGCTTTATGATTACTGTTTCATACGAAAAAGTAATCATAGCCTAAGATAAACATTTTTATCAAAACAGAACAGGCTCTTGTGCAAAAATGACAATAGTCTCCCGTTTTTCGTGCATTTTTATGGAGCATTCAAAAATCTTTCCTACCTTCTGTCTGTACAAACCTCTTATCTGAATCAGTATGAAAAAGTTAGTCCTTCTCATGATCCTGTTTGTCGGCATGCAAGCGGCTCAGGCACAAAACAACCAGCAAAAGTCCATGATGACCGCGGAACAAAAAGCGGACGAATCCGTGAATAAATTAAAGACTGAACTGTCGTTGACGGATGAACAAGCGGTAAAAGTAAAAGCAATCACTGCAGATAAAATCAACAAAGTGACCGCGGCACACAAAAAGAATGGTGCAGATAAAAGTCGGTTGCAAGCTGCTACTAAATTGATTCAGGATGAATATGAAACGTCTTTGAAAGGTATTTTGACGGAAGATCAGTTCACTAAGTATTTGACATCAAAAGGACACTAGAATAGAGTGAGAAATCATTGTACATATTTTATTCCTTTCAATAAAATAACATTCATTATATTGGTAATCTTCTTTTACAGTTGCTCGACTAAAAATGAACGCTGCTGGCGCTAATATTTATTGGTGCCCCTTCACATGGGACATCCGTCCGGGCATTCTAATTAGTAATAATTATTTTTAACCTTGTTCTATATAAAGCTAGACGATCAATGCTATGGGCATTTGTAAATCATTCAAAATTAAGAAAGAAATAGTAGTATCAGGGATTATGATCAAGAAAGGTAATTAGTTCAGCTGTGAATTAATCCCCGGGCAGAAGCCCTATGTGAAGGGACACCAATAAATATTGGCGCCAGCGATGGCAAAATAGAAATTTATTACAACAACTACATAAAAAAGCAGCTTGGTAAAATGAATATTACCAAGCTGCTTTTTTAATCTCTATTAACCTGCTGGCGCCAATATTTATTAGTGTCCCTTCACATAGGACATCCGTCCGGGCATTCTAATTAGTAATAATAATATTCTAACCTACCTAAATGTGGGCTATCAATACCATGCATATTCAAGGGATCAGTCAAAACAAAATTATGAAGTAATAACAGAGATCACTCGATTAGGCAAGATTAATTAGTTACGTTGTGAATTAGTCCCCGGGCAGAAGCCCTACGTGAAGGGACACCAATAAATATTGGCGCCAGCGATGTTGTTAAACACTTAAAGCATGCACATTAAAAAAGATCCGCTTAATAAAATTTATCAAGCAGATCTTTTTGTCTATTTTTTCTCTTCCTCTTTAGCCTTCTTCTTAAAATACCTTCTCAACAAGAAGTTATGTTGCAGCGCTTCCAAATCTTCATCCAGTTTGGCCGAACTGCTTTCCAGATTTTTCATCGACTGTTTTAAACTGGCTCCGGTTTGCTCGTCGTATAATAATACACCTACGGGACTCTTAGGATTTTTACTGGCTTTCTTTAAATCATCTACCATGGCTGAAGCGCTGTCTGCCATGTGCTGTAGTTGAGTGATTGATGCCTTGATGGATTTGAATACTACTGTATCTGTCACCAAGTCATTGGCTAATGTTCCTTTATCATCGAGCTTAGAAGTAAAGCTGGATAAAGAAGCCATCAATACTTGAGCACGTTCGGAGGCTTGGTTCAACGAATGTGTGGTTGCCGTGATGTCTTTGTAAATCGTTTCATCGTTTAACAACTTACCGATTGTCCCCTGCCCTTTATTCAGTTTTCCTGTCAATGATTTTAAGTCGTTGGTAATCGCTTGTACGTTTTCATTGCTCTTTTGGAAGGTATTCATCATATCCTCTGTCGACAATGTTTTTTCTACACCTAAGGTATCGTCTTCTTGTATGATAGATGCTTCAGGTGTGCCGCCGTAGATGATCAGAATTTTGTTTCCAATCAATCCATCCGTACTGATTTTCACTTTCGCATCTTTGCGGATGTATTGTTGCGCATCTTCGTCGATTTTCATCATGACACGCACTTGTGACTTGCCATGGAAACTTACTTTCTTTACGGTGCCTATTTTTACACCGGAGAACCAGACATTGTTACCCGCCTGCAATCCGCTGACGTCTTCAAATACGGTGTTCACTCGCATCTTCGTAGTGAAAGTTTCGTGGAGGTTTCCAATGGCAAGAATACCGACGGCAAGGAAAATCAATCCTACCAAAACAAAAAGGCCAACGATGACCGCGCGTTTATTGGGTGATTCGTTCATATTACTTTGTGAAATTATAATTGTAAAAACTTTGAATTCTTTCTTCTTGCGTAGCAAACACTTCTTCGAAACTTCCTACACTGACAAACATGCCATCGAGCAGCATGGCCACGCGATCTGCTGTTTCTTTTGCACAGGTTAGATCATGTGTAATAATAATCGAACTTGTATTGTAGCGTTCCTGCACTTCATTGATCAGCTCATTGATCTCTGCACTGGTAATGGGATCAAGACCTGAAGTCGGTTCATCGTACAACATGATTTCCGGTTTTAGGATCAGCGTACGGGCAATGCCGATACGCTTGCGCTGACCACCCGAAAGGTCGGACGGCAATTGTTCTTTTTTATCTTTTAATCCTACCGCATCCAATACTTCATCGACCAATAGACCGATTTCTTTTGGGGTCAGTTGCTTACGATTCATCACCAAAGGAAATTCCAGGTTCTGACGAATATTCATACTGTCGTATAAAGCACTGTTTTGAAAAGAGAAACCAACACGCAAACGCAGGGCATCCAATTCTTTGGCCTTTAATTGTGAAACTTCTTGTCCCAATACATTGATGGTTCCCCGATCTTGTTTCAACAAGCCGACCAGCAGTTTGATCAAGACCGATTTACCAGTACCAGAGCGGCCCAATACGACAATGTTTTCTCCTTTGTACACATCTAAATTAACTCCACGCAATACATGAAGATCACCGAAAGATTTATAAACCTCACGGATCGAAATAACTTTCTCTTCTTTATTGATGGTGTGCTGGATATAATGTTTTTCCGTCATCCTATTAGAAGAATTTAATCCAGTTGCTTATTTGTACGATGACAATTTCTTCAATGAAGATTAGAAACATGGAAAGTACTACGGCCTGATTGGCTGCACGTCCCACGCCTCTTGTGCCTTGCGAGGCATTAAATCCTTTATAGGTACCGATCATACCGATTGTAAAACCGAAGACAACTGACTTTGCTACTGCTGTGAATAAATCAATGAAGCTGATTGCCTCAAAAGCACTTTCCATAAAACTGATGAAGCTGGTATCTTCGTGTGTATGTACATTCAGGTAAGAGCCTAATAAGCCTACCGTTGTGCAGTATAGAGAAAGTATAGGTACAGCAATCACCGTCGCCCATACACGTGTCACCACTAAATATTTAAAAGGATTCACAGCAGACACTTCCATGGCATCGATCTGTTCGGTCACGCGCATGGAACCTAATTCGGCACCGATACTGGAGCCTACCTTTCCGGCACAAATCAATGCAGTGACCAGTGATCCCAATGCCCTTACCAAAGCAATAGAAATCAAAGATGGTAACCAGGAAGCTGCGCCGAATACCTCTAGTGAAGGGCGAGATTGTTTGGTAAACACTACACCGGTTACAAAACCGGTTAAGGTAATCAATGTTAGAGAGCGTAAACCTATTTCAAAACATTGGTCAACGACTACCCTAAAATGGAATGGCTTTGTGAATGCTTCTTTAAAAAAACGAGCGACAAAAAGATAGGCGTTATAAACACCGATAAGCGTGTCGTCAATTCCTTTAGAAAAGATATAACGTTTGGGCCTTGAACGAGTAAAAAACATTTTCTGAATGAGGTTTGGTTATGGTAATGCAAAATCATTTCCACAATACGCTGTTTGCAAATGATTGCTTTCGTTCTCAAATGAATAAACGAAAAGTATGGATCACTATCAGCTATTTAACAGTTGAACGTAGAAATTGTTGAGTGATCTGTTTCTTTGTTTCCTACCCAAAATACTCATAAGCAGATGAAAATCAATTCCTCAACACCTCCTTGTGAGCATTTAATTACCCACAATTGCCCGATTAGTAGTGGGAAAACAAAGCAGAGCTGCAGAATTCAATCTCCGCTTTATATTGTTTTTTTTAGTCTTCTTCAGGAATTTAGGGTCAAGACAGTATGAAGTGCGAGCTTGAGTTTTAATACAATCTCTATACTCAGGCTCCATACTCTGTACTTCACTTCCAAGTCCTGTCCCTTAGCAGGCCGAAACGTTTGCTATTGAAATGCAATTGGTGATTAAAACAGATGGCTTGTCAGGGACCAGGCCATGGACATCCTCAAGTAATAGTATTTATCAGCATACATTCAAACTTATTTGAGTATTATGTAGTTTAAAGAAGCATCCTCCTGTAAGAGAGTACATATACTAATTTTGAACAATGAAACCAGATTATAACTTATCCTTACCTTTTACTTTTCTGAAGAAAATCAAAAAGAACAATGACCGCACCTGGTTCGCGGCACATAAAGCGGACTATGATAAAGCCTTTGGAGAGTTGATTGTCTTTGCAGATTCTGTTTTGGCACATCTGAAAAAAAGTGACGATATAGAAACCACCACCGGTAAAAAAAGTTTATTTCGTATTTATAACGATGTACGTTTCTCTAAAGATAAATCTCCTTATAAGTTAAACCTGGGAGGTGCGTTTCGCAGAGCTACTGCTTTGCGAAGAGGCGGTTATTACTTTCACATACAACCCGGCAATTCCTTTGTGGCTGGAGGATTCTGGGGACCGAGCAGTGATGATCTGAGTCATATACGTCAACATATCGCAGCGGATCCGGAACCACTGACAACTATTTTAAAATCAAAACCTTTTAAGAAAACGTTTGGCACACTGCAAGGCGAGCAAGTAAAGACTGCACCGAGAGGCTATACGGCTGATCATCCGGCAATCGAGTTATTACGTTACAAACAACTTACTATACGACACGATTTTACTGACGAAGAAGTATTGCACTCCTCCTTTCACAAAAAAGTAGCACAAACC
>JACMQM010000086.1 GCA_014376985.1 Cytophagaceae bacterium
CGAGTATCCTATAGTATTTGACACCATCACCATTCGTCAGTACCTGAACTTAGAAGTATTCAGCAAAGAGCTTAACATTCCGGTAGAAGACTTCATGAAAATGAACCCTGCTTTCCTTAAAAACTATTTTCCTGGTCACCGCGCGGTAACCATTCGTATCCCGGCAGATAAGATGGTCTACTATGCGCAGAACGAATACGATATTCTGGATGCAGCAGGCAAAAAAGATGTTGCCGTAAAAGAAGTACCGGTCATTGTGAAAAGCTATTCACAAAAAGCCACACAAACTAAAACCGTTTCCTCTACGCAGAAAAAGAAAATCATTTACATCGTAAAACGAGGAGATGTATTGGGCAGCATTGCTGATAAGCATAATGTTGGTTTATCCGAATTAAAAAACTGGAACGGTATACGATCCAATAGTATTCGTCAGGGGCAAAAACTGATCATCTACAAAAAAGGTACTGCCGTCGCTAAGAAATCTTCTTCACCAAGTACTTCCACCTCTACTAGCAAAAAGACACCTGCTTACCATTATGTCAAGCAAGGAGATACGCTGTGGACCATTTCTAAAAAGTACGATCTCACCATTGATCAAATTAAGAAATTGAATAACCTGAAAGACGGAAACATCAAACCAGGGCAAAAAATAAAATTAAGCTAGCCATCACTTTCTAACTTTTTTACATCATGTCGATCAACAGGGAAGATGCTCTTAATTACCACTCTCAAGGACAACCCGGAAAAATAGAGGTTGTTCCCACCAAATTATTGAGCTCTCAATTGGATCTGGCATTGGCCTATTCACCTGGTGTAGCGGAACCCTGCAAAGAAATTGCAGCCAATCCAGACGACGTTTATAAGTATACAGCCAAAGGCAATTTGGTAGCCGTTATCACCAACGGCACCGCTGTACTTGGTTTGGGCAATATCGGTCCGGCCGCCGCAAAGCCAGTGATGGAAGGCAAAGGCGTACTCTTTAAAAAATTCTCCGGCATTGATGTGTTTGATATTGAAATCAACTCTACTGATCCCGATGACTTTATACGCATTGTAGAAAGTTTGGAGCCGACCTTTGGCGGCATCAACCTAGAAGACATCAAAGCTCCTGAATGTTTTAAAATAGAAGAGGAACTACGCAAGCGCATGAACATTCCTGTCATGCACGACGATCAGCATGGCACAGCCATCATCTCTTCCGCCGCATTGCTCAATGCATTGGAAGTAGTAGGCAAATCCATCGCAGAGGTTCGTATTACCATTAGTGGAGCTGGCGCAGCAGCTATTTCCTGTACTCGTTTGTACCATTCTTTGGGTGCCCGCAAAGGAAACATTGTCATGGTAGACATCGACGGTGTCATCCGAAAGGACAGGCAAGGAATGCCGGAAGCACAAATGGAATTTGCTACAGACCGCGACCTGCATCAATTATCCGATGCTATAAAGGGATCCGATGTATTCATAGGTTTATCAGCCGGCGGAGTATTGAAAGCGGAAATGTTAACAAGCATGGCTGTCAATCCCATTGTTTTCGCCATGGCTAACCCCACTCCGGAAATTGATTACAACTTAGCCATAGCTACAAGACCTGATGTCATCATGGCAACAGGCCGTTCTGATTATCCGAATCAAGTCAATAACGTATTAGGTTTCCCTTTTATTTTCCGCGGAGCACTGGATGTACGTGCAACAGAAATCAACGAAGCGATGAAACTCGCCGCGGTGAAAGCGATTGCAGAACTGGCCAAAGAACCCGTACCGGATATTGTCAACAAAGCCTACGGCGACAATACGATTACCTTTGGCAGAACATACCTGATTCCAAAACCTCTTGATCCTCGTTTGATCACCAGTATTTCACCTGCTGTTGCTAAAGCAGCGATAGATTCAGGCGTAGCAAAAAAACCCATTACCAACTGGGAGCAATACGATATAGAACTTCAACAACGCATCGGTATCGATCAGAAACTGATGACGCGTATGATCACGCAAGCCAAAGGACATCCCAAACGTGTCGTTTTTGCGGAAGCGGATCATCCTAAAATATTAAAAGCGGTACAAGTAATAGTGAATGAACGCATCGCTGTACCTGTATTATTGGGCGATGCCAAGAAAATTGCCGAAGTAGCAGAAGCCATAGGTGTGAACATCAAAGGCATTGAAATCCTAGATCCTAACAAAGCAGAAGAACGCATCCAACATTACGCAGAAGTCTTTTTCAAAAAACGCCAACGTAAAGGAATTACTCTTTCGGAAGCTATAGAAATCATGCGCAACCGCGACTACTTCGCTGCAGCCATGGTGGAAACAGGAGATGCAGACGCTTTCATTTCCGGTTTGACACACGATTATGCGGAAAGCATCAAACCCGCTTTGCAATTGATCGGCTCTCAAAAAGACATCAGACGCATCGCAGGCATGTACATCATGATCAATAAGAAAGGAACATTTTTCTTCTCTGATGTGACTATGAATGAAAATCCTACCGCAGAAGAATTGGTAGAGATTGTTGCACAAACAGCGAAGACTGTACGTTTCTTGGGCTTTGAACCAAAGATCGCCATGCTGTCTTATACCAATTTCGGCTCAAGCAAAGGGGAAGTACCAAACAAAGTAGCTAAAGCCACTGAATTAGCAAAACGCAGATACCCTGACCTCATCATCGAAGGAGACATACAGGCCAATGTGGCGCTGGATACTGCGTTGCAACAAGAAATGTATCCCTTCAGCGCTTTGGCTCAAGAAGGCGCAAATACATTTATTTTTCCTGATTTAGCATCCGGAAACATTGCCTACAAATTGCTTCAAGAGATCGGTGGCACAGAAGCCATCGGACCTTTGTTATTGGGCATGGAAAAACCGGTGCATATTTTACAAATGGGAAGTTCGGTAAGAGAAATCGTAAACATGACAGCAGTAGCGGTAGTTCAAGCCGCCGACATGTCCAAAAACATAAAGCCATGATTGCATACATCAAAGGCAAGCTGACGGTAAAAGACCCTACCTATGTGGTCGTTGAAGCCAATAGCATTGGCTATCATGCAAAAATATCCTTATATACCTACTCTGCCATAAAGGAGGTAGAAGATGCTTTGATTTACACTTGGGTGCATATCAAAGAAGATGCCCATACCTTGTATGGTTTTTCTTCTGAAAAAGAGCGTAATGTTTTTTTGGATCTGACATCTATCAGTGGCATCGGTCCTGGTACGGCGCTTGTCATGCTTTCTTCTCTAAATCCCAACGAAGTGCGAAAGGCCATTGCTCAGGAAGATGTGAGAACCATTCAAGCCGTAAAAGGCATTGGCCCAAAGACCGCACAGCGCGTGATTTTGGAGTTAAAAGACAAAATGAGAAAGATCGAATTGCTGCCTGGGGAAGATAAAAGCTTTTCAGTTTCCAGTAGCAATAATACCCGCCAGGAGGCGTTTAATGCATTGGTTACGTTGGGGTTTGCCCGAAGTGCCGCAGAAAAAAATATCGATACAGTACTTAAACAAAAAGGAGAAGATATTTCTTTAGAAGACTTAATCAAATGGGCCCTGAAATCCTCTTAATTTTTTAAACATTGCAATTGTTCTCTAAAAACATACTTTTACCAAGCATATTGGTTTTATGTATGGGTACTTGGATCTCTTTGGCCAAGCCCCATTCAGAGCGCTTTTATGCTATTGAAAAAGAAATAGAGGCAGCACCGGAAGATTCTACCATCAAGAAAAAAAGAAAAAAAACACAGCCCAACTATACACCGCAAGATCGTATGGGGGATCCCTACGCAGAGCCGGACAATCGTTCTCCTTTCGAATTAAAAGATCCGGATGTGATCAAAAAAGAGGTTGAACTGGATACTTCGCTGGATCATTACAACGTCAATGAAAAAGTAGGTGACCAGGACTACCGCACTCCTTCTGAGGTTTCATTTGAAGAATATTACAAAATGAAAAACCAGGAGATGCTCAAAAACTACTGGAAAAACAAAAGCACCGGTCCTCTGGGGGACAAGCCTAATAAAGCGACCGGACCATTGAGTTTGAAAATTCCTATACGTGGTCTGGAAGGTCCTTTTGGTAGTAACTTCGTTGACATCCGTCCGAGCGGTTTGGTAACGCTTGATTTTGGAGGAAAGTGGCAACGGGTCTACAACCCAGCTTTGACGGTACGTCAGCAAAAAAATGGTGTCTTTGATTTTGATCAGCAAATCACCATGAATGTGGTAGGTAAAATTGGAGAGAAACTTCAATTGACCGCCAACTGGGATACGAAAGCGGCTTTTGAATTTCAGAACAATGTCAAAGTACAATACACCGCTTTTGAAGAAGACATCATTCAAGGCGTTGAAGTAGGTCGTATCAGCATGCCACTGAATAGTTCTCTCATCAACGGAGCACAAAACTTATTCGGTATAAAAACCAAATTGAAATTCGGCAGAATGACCGTAACATCGGTACTTGCCCGTCAAGATGGTAAAGTAGATGAAATGGTCATCAAAGGCGGATCACAGGGGCGCACCTTTGAAGTCAAAGGAAGTGCTTACGAAGATTACAAACACTTTTTCCTTTCACAGTTTTTCCGTGACAACTATGAAAGGTCTTTCAAAACCATGCCCGTACTTTCTTCCGGTGCGAAGATCACCCGTGTAGAAGTCTACATTACCAACCGTAATAGTACCACAACCAACCTACGGGACATGGTAGCTTACCAGGATTTGGGAGAAGGAAATAAAATTTACAATACGGGCAAGGTCACTCCAAATCCATTGAACCTGCCTGGCAACCCTCCTGCAGCTAACGAAGCCAATGATTTATTCAACTACCTACACGGGCTCAGCAGAAACTCTGATGCGATTTCAACTACTTTAACAGGTGCCGGCTATGTAAATGGTGACGATTATACCATCATTAAAAGTGCACGCAAGCTCGATCTCAATAAAGACTATACCATCAACTATGACCTGGGTTTTATCTCCCTTCAAACTACTTTACAAACCAGTGAAGTACTTGCGGTAGCATTTGAATACTCTTACAACGGGAAGACATATAAGGTCGGAGAATTACAGGAAGACTATGGCACTGCAGGCCCTCGAGATGCCTTGATCTTGAAAATGCTAAAACCGGCAACCATCAAACTGAATCTGCCTTCCTGGAATTTGATGATGAAAAACGTCTATAACTTAGGCGCAACACAATTGACCAGAGACAACTTTCAGTTACGTGTAATTTACAAAGATGACTTAACCGGTTTGGATGTTCCTTATCTACAAGACACGGATCCGGATATTAACATAAGAAATAAGCCTTTACTTCAGCTTTACAACCTAGACAATCTCAACCCAAATAATGATCCGTCACCAGATGGTAATTTTGATTACATCGAAGGTGTAACAGTTGATTCTAAAAACGGTAGAATATTCTTTCCAATGCTAGAACCGTTTGGTAAAACATTAACGGACAGCTTGGTCGGCCAACCACAATACCAGCAAAAATATGTTTTTGCAGAGTTGTACAACTCCACCAAACAATTCGCCGAGCAGCAGGCCAGTCACAATAAATTTTTCTTAAAGGGCCGTTATCAGGCTTCGTCTTCCAGTGAAATTGTTTTGCCCGGCATCAACATTGCCCCAGGTTCTGTTAAAGTATTAGTTGGCGGCAATACCTTGACAGAAGGAAAAGACTTTACCATTGACTATACACTGGGCCGTCTGAAGATTATAAACGACGGGGCTTTGGCATCAGGACAGGAAATCAGGATTCGTTTTGAAAAACAGGATTTGTTCAACTTTCGGAGAAAATCTTTTTACGGCGCACGTTTCGATTACCAGATCAACAAAGATTTCATTATCGGTGGTACCATTCTTCAACAGAATGAAGCGCCGCAAATCAGTCGTGTAAACATTGGCGATGAACCTTCTAAAAATACGGTGTGGGGCTTAGATGTCAATTATAACAGTGCCTCCAGGCGCTTGACAAAATTGGTAGACATGATTCCATTCATTGATACCAAGGCTCCTTCTCAAGTCACTTTCCAAGGTGAGTTTGCACAAATGCTGCCTGGTCACAATAAAAAAATCAACCAGGGCGGAGCCAACGGTGTCGCCTTCATTGATGATTTTGAAGGCAGTAAAACACCGTACGATTTGAAGAGTACACCTACTAAATGGAAACTCGCCGCTACACCTAGACGATTTGCAGAGAGTACCAGTGCTACAAAAGAGTTTTCGAAAAACAGAGCGAAACTTGCGTGGTATAATATTGATAACGTTTTCTACAGACCCAATAATGGTATTGGTTATAAAGACAACCCGGATGATATCATAAACCATTTTGAACGGGCTGTATATCCTTATGAACTCTATACGAATCAGGATAAGCAACAAGTTGCTATCCCACTTACGATGTTGGATCTTGCTTACTATCCTATGGAAAGAGGGCCTTATAATTACCATTGGGATATAAACAATGATGAAGACGGCAGTCTTAAAAATCCTACCGGTAAATGGGCAGGAATCAGTCGTAATATCACCAATGATATAGACTTCGATAATGCCAATATTCAGTACATCGAATTCTGGATGATGAGTCCTTTTGATTTGGATAGTACTCACAGTACTATCGGAGGGGTTAGCTTTGACAAAAACAATAGAGGTAAACTTTATTTCAACTTAGGGGAAATTTCAGAAGACGTGATCAAGGATACTCGTCATGGTTTTGAAAACGGAATCACCGGCCAAGCAGGCGAAGATACTACTACCCGCTGGGGCAAGGTAGCAACAAAGACATTCATCACCGATGCCTTTAACAATGATCCTGCTTTACGACCTATACAAGACATAGGATTGGACGGATTAAACTCAGCACAAGAAAGAGCGTATCGTGACAGCTCTTATGTGAAAAATTTCCTTGACAGCATTCCAGCTTTGGCAAAACCAAAGGCTCTCCTCGATCCATCTGCCGATGATTTTATATTTTACCAACAAGTAAACGGAGGAGATGAGGTAGGTATACCCGGACGTTATAAAAACAACAACGGATATGAAAACAATTCTCCTATAAACAGTGGGACAGGAATTACACCATCCAATACTTCTTCACCTGATAACGAAGATTTGAACCAGGATCAAACGATTAATGACCTGGAAGCCTATTTTGAATACCAGGTAGATATTGACCCTAATAGATTTGTAGTTGGTCAAAACTTTGTAGTAGGCTCGCAGAAAATTGATCCTAAAAAATTGGGGGCTTCAGTAGAGAAATGGTATCAATTCCGTATACCAATTAGAAATCCTACTTCCACGGTAGGTAACATCACCGATTTTAAATCCATCCGATTTATGCGTATGTACATGACGGGTTTTTCGACACCTGTCATCTTGCGTATGGCTCAATTACAATTGGTAGCCAATCAATGGAGAGGCTATCAATCAACAGACATTGATGAAACAGGCTTAGGTGATCTTGAACCCGATGATGCCTTGATCAATATTTCCACTGTGAATGTGGAAGAAAACAGCGCTGTCGATCCCGATGGCAAAAGTTCTCCCTATGTCATTCCTCCTGGTTTTTCCAGAGATCAGGACATCACATCCACTGTGAATAGAAGATTGAATGAGCAATCCCTTCGCTTATGTGTCGATAACCTAAACGAAAGAAGTGTAAGAGCAGCATACAAAAACGTAAGCTATGACTTCCTTAACTATGGTCGCGTAAACATGTTCATCCATGCCGAAACGCAATCGACCACTAATATTGATGGCGCGGTAAGTGCCTTCCTGCGTTTCGGAACAGACTTCAAAGACAACTATTATGAAATAGAAGTGCCTTTGTATTTTACCACTCCATTGACGAGCAGTGATCCTTACACCGTATGGAGAGACGAAAACCAAATCAATGTTGCGATACAAGATCTGATCAATGCAAAACTCGAACGTGACCGCGTACAAGGCCATACTGGAGCAGCGCTTTTGGTACCTTATTCTACTAAAGCAGGCAATAAAACAATCTGGGTAAAGGGTAAGCCGGATATGTCAGCAGTAGTGACTGTAATGATTGGCGTGAAAAACCCTAAAGGTGGTGACCTCACAGCACACTCTTTCTGTATTTGGGCCGATGAATTAAGGGTGACGGATTTCAATGAAAAATCCGGCTGGGCAGCTGTTGGGAAACTAAACTTAAAATTAGCCGACTTCGGTAACGTAACAGCCAGCGCACGCTTTATTGGTGCTGGATTTGGATCACTGGAACAAAAAGTGTCTCAACGTCAAAGAAACAATACATTGGAATGGGGAGTAAACGGCAACTTCAACATGGATAAATTTCTTCCTAAAAAACTAGGTATTAAACTTCCCATGTATGTTGGTATCAACCGCACAGTGATTACACCACGTTATGATCCACTCAATCCTGACGTATTGCTGAAACAGCAATTGGACAACCTGGTGGATCAATCTTCAAAAAACGAATACAAGAAACTTGTTGTTGACCAAACGACAACAAAGGCCATTAACTTTACCAACATCCAAAAGGTCAAGACCAATCCGGATTCGAAAAAACATATTTATGATGTTGAAAATTTAAAACTTACACTCGGCTATACAGAAACAAAACGTACAAGCTACGACATCAAAGAATACGTCTTTAAATATTATAAAGGAGCATTGGGCTATGACTACACGGGTTCACCCAAGTCATATGAACCATTGAAGAATGTAAAACTCTTTGACAAGAAATACTTGAAGTTACTGAAAGACTTTAATTTCACTCCCATGCCAAACATGTTCACCTTCCGAACAGATTTGGACCGAAAAATAACAACGACTCAATACTACCAATCCGGACCGTTGACTGATGGGCAAACTCCATTGTATGAGAAATCATTTACCATGAGCAGGGTCTATGGTTCTTCATGGGCAATGACTAAAAATTTAACGGCCAACTACAGAGCTGATGCCTACTCGGTAGTCGATGAACCCATAGGAGCTCCGGGAGGAAAATCGTATAATACTGAGGTAAGAAAAAACGCCTTTAAACTCGGCCGTTTAAAAACATTCAATCAAAAAGTAGATCTCATTTATAAGTTACCGTTAGATAAAATCCCATTCCTGGACTGGATAAATTCCGATTACCGCTACGAAGCAGGCTACACCTGGACAGCTGGGCCATTGAACCTGACTGATACCTTAGGAAACAGTTATGGCAACATCATACAAAATACACGGAGCCAAACGGTCAACGGTAAAATTGATCTCAATAAATTATACAACAAAAATAAATTTTTAAAAGAAGTTAATAATCCTGTACCAAGAAGGAAAAACGTAAAACCGGATCCGAAAGATACGGTGCAGGTAAAACGTGAAAACAGAGCACTGAAAAGCGCTTTAAGAACATTGATGTTGATCAAAAGTGTAAACGCTACCTATACCAATACACAGGGCACACAGCTCACCGGTTATTTGCCCAAGCCTTCTCTTTTTGGTGTGGATCAATTTGATAATGCCGGTAATCAGTTGCCCTTTATTCTCGGTTCACAGAATGCAGAATTCCGACATACAGCGGCTGATAAGGGATGGATAAGCCGTTCGCGTTCATTGAACGCTCCATTCATACAGCGAAAAGAGCAAAGTTTAAGTTTCCGAACAGCTATTGAACCCAATAAAGATCTCCGAATACAACTGGATGCCTCTTTAAAAAAAGGAACAAACTATCAGGAATTATTCCGTATTGATAGTACGGTAGGAACAAAATATGTTTCTGATAACCCGGTAAGAAATGGCACACACAGTGTATCAACCGTTACGATAGCCACTTCTTTTGGAGACAAAGAAACAGGATCCGGTGATCCCAATGGCTCCAAAGCTTTTAATAAGTTTGTTGCAAACAGATATACCATAGCCGAACGCTTAGGGGGAAGAAGTCTGAATTCACAAGATGTGTTGATCCCTTCATTCCTTGCGGCTTACAAAGGCTCAGATGCCGGATCTATCAATACTTCTCCGATGCCTAATATTCCTCTTCCAAACTGGAGGATTGACTTTACGGGTTTGATGAAAATTGCAGCGCTCAAAAAACGCTTTGAGGCCATTACATTGACGCATGCCTACACTTCTGTGTACAATGTGGGAGGCTATACTTCTTCTTTATTGTATGGTTCTGATTATGTAAAGCCAGGTAACAACTTCCTAAATACTCCTCCTGCAAATATACAGAATGCGTCGAATGAAGATATACCTGTTTACATTATCAGTGATGTCAACATCCGTGAAGCCTTCTCTCCGCTGTTGGGAATAAACATCAGAACGAAGGGCAAATGGAATTACCGCATCGAATACCGCAGGGCACGTAACCTTTCACTCAGCTTGTCCAACGCGCAAGTCAGAGAAGAAAACAATCAGGATTTTGTATTCGGTGTTGGATTTGTAAAAGCCGGTGTGAAAATTCCTAAGTTCCTCACCAAGGGCCAAACCAAAACACTGAAGAACGAATTGAACGTAAGGTTGGATCTAACCATTCGTGACACCAAAGGTGTACAAAGACAAATTGATCAAACATCAACCGTCACCACCGGAAGTTTAAACTGGCAGATCAAACCTACTATTACCTACAACCTCAGCACAAGGGTCAGTTTACAGTTCTACTTTGAACGCACTTATACCAACCCGAAAGTGTCGTCTTCCTTCAAGCGAACCACTACGTCAGCAGGGATACAGCTTAGGTTTACATTGTCGTAATAGTAGTAAGGCGTTAGTTGTAAGTGGCAAGAAATTACGCACTGATATTTTTTTTAATTAACTGGCCAACATACCACTTAACACTTACAACTTACAACTAAAAAACACGGTGACTTTTATCAATATTATCATTATATTTATGTGTCATTTTAACTAACAGAATATATGAATTTCCCTGAAAATCTAAAATACAGCAAAGATCACGAATGGATAAAAGTAGAAGGCGAATACGGATATATTGGTGTTACCGATTTTGCACAAAACGAATTGGGTGATATTGTATTTGTAGAAATTACAAGCATGGGTCAAGTTGTAAAATCTTCTGAGATATTTGGAACTATAGATGCAGTGAAAACAGTGAGTGACCTGTTTATGCCAGTGAGTGGAGAAATAGTGGAGATCAATCCAGCAATTGAAAAAACACCTGAGTTGGTCAATAGCGATGCCTACGAAAAAGGATGGATCGTAAAAATAAAACTTCAAGACGCAGCAGAGCTAAACGACTTGATGGATGCTTCAGCTTACAAAAAGTCTATCGGACTTGCTTAATAAACTTCCACATTACACCTTAAGTTTAATAGTATTTGCAGTGATCCTCACCTTGTGCTGGCTACCTGCATCTACTGTTCAGGAACCTCAATGGTTCCATATCCCAAACGCAGATAAGATCATTCATTTTGGTCTGTTTTTCGTTTGGGCTTTTTGTTTACGGCATGACTTGCTCAAACAAATCCATCGTACTCCTCAGTTAATATTAGCCATATTACTGCTCGGACTATTCACTGCACTATTGACAGAGGGCCTGCAACCTATCGTATCCAATCGCATGAGAGACTGGATCGACGGGATAGCTGATATGACTGGCATCGTAACGGCAGTTTGTTGTTTCTCTTTCTTTGTAAAAAAGAATCTATCATGAAAAAAAGTTTTTGCTGCGCCTTCCTGTTGCTGACCCTTGGATTTCAATCACATTGTTTTTCACAAAATATGGAGCGTGTAAAAACAGTGATTGCAACATTGAGTTCAAAACAACTGCATGGAAGAAGCCCAGCCTTTGAAGGAGACCGCAAAGCATCTACTTATATTGAATCACTTTTCCGCGACGCCTCATTGCAACCTGTTGGACAATCCTTCCTTCAACACTTTTCCTACGACACACAAATATTTCCTAAAAAAATGTCTCTTACCATTAATGGTAAAAAACTTCAGCCTGGTGTAGATTTTATTATTGATCCTGTTTCTGCTTCAGGAAAAGGGAAAGCTGAAATCCTTTATTTAGACAGTACTCATTTTCTTAAAACCAATAACAGGGTTATTCCGGACTGCAAAAACAAAGCCGTGGTTTTCGATCAGAAGTATTATGCACGACTCAATGAGCTTCCATTGGAAGTTATACAAAACATATACAGTGCCGCTTGTATCATTGAATACAACCACTCTAAACTCACAATGTCCATTGCTTCCAAGCCATTGAGTGTTCCTTTCTTTAAATTAGGCACCGTTGATATCACCAGTTTGAAATCAGGCAAATGCTCTTTTCAATTGACTTCAGAATGGAAAAAAAATTACCAATCACAAAATATTGTCGGTATGATAAAAGGATCTATTCAACCGGATTCTTTTATTGTGTTTAGTGCACATTACGATCACCTGGGCCATTTAGGAAAGAAAACCTACTTCCCTGGAGCTAACGATAATGCCAGCGGAATTTCTATGCTCAATGAATTGGCGCATTATTATAGCGACAGCTTGCACAAACCAGCTTATAGCATTCTCTTTATAGCCTTTGGCGCGGAGGAAGCGGGATTGATAGGGTCTAATTATTTCACGCAACATCCTACTGTTTCTTTAAAACAAATAAAATTCTTGCTCAACATGGATATTGTAGGCACGGGAGATGAAAGTATCACCGTAGTGAACGGAACAGAATATCCTATTCAGTTTAATCGTTTGGATTCTTTAAACAAAGTCAATCGCCTGTTTCCCGCAGTAGTTAAACGAGGCAAAGCAGCCAACTCCGACCATTACTTTTTTACTCAAAAAGGAGTTCCTGCTTTTTTTATTTACACCAATGGAAAACAAAAAGCTTATCACGATGTATTTGATAAAGCAGAAACATTGCCATTGAGTAAATACAAGGAGCTTTTCACACTCTTTACTCTTTTTGCAAAGACACTCTAGAAAGTCTATTCGGAGGACGAAAATGGCTTTATTCGCTAGCAATCTTGGTTGGCATTGATATAACTAAAAGAGATCATTTTTCATTTTAATGATCCGCCGTAATAGCCTATTTTCGCAAAGTAGCAAAACTCGTGTGATTCCAATTTATCGCTCGAATTAAGCCCTAATCAAACATTTCACAGATAATATCTTTATTCGAAAGTAGGGAGCGATAGATCAGAAATCTTTTTTCCTGTGGCAGGCATAACTTTTTGCCCATTATATGCCGTTTTTTATACGATAAGTATTTAACTTGTCGTTACTATCCTTGGATTCTATCCTCTTAGGAGGAAATATATAACAATATGCATTTGAAGTCATTTCTTATCACTCTCCACAGCATACTTTTTCTAACTCTTTTTCTTGTTGTTGGATGTAAAAAACCGAAAGACAGCGCGATAGCAGTAGATGACAAAGAAAGCCAGGGAACATATTACCTTGATTCTTTTTCAGCCTCGCTTTCTACTGTATTGGTTGATTCTTTGCCTACGTCTGGTAACGATAAAATGCTGGTTGGTTATTACAGCAATTCGCTTTTGGGCACTTATTCTGCAGCCACCTATCTTCAGTTTTCACTTGCCGGTACTGATGCGGATAAGAATGGAAGAGAAGACATTCTTACTTCCTATACTGGTATCCCTGTTTTCGACTCCTTAGTGATCGAGATGACTCACGTGTACACTTATGGTGATACAACCATAGATCACAACATGAAAACGTACCGCTTGACGGAAGATCTTAAATTAGTGCCAGGTACGCCATACATTTATAACGGACAAACGTTCGCTCACGCCACAACCGAAATAGCATCGAATAACATTGGCTATTCTACAGGTAACGGTGCCAACTTAAGAATTAATTTAGATACCGTCCTGGGACAAGAATTTCTCGATTTCGCCAAAGACAACGACGATCGCATAGCAACCAATGATGCATTCAAAAATTACTTCAAAGGCGTGGCGCTTTTACCGGATGTGACAAACCAATCCGTGTTTGGTTATGCTAAAACTCCTGTCATGAAACTTTACTGGCACGACTCAGACAATCCAACAGTTGTCAGGTTCTATTCTTTTAAATACAATGCCAACAAGGATTACACCTTTAACCAAATCAAGAAC
>JACMQM010000087.1 GCA_014376985.1 Cytophagaceae bacterium
ACATTATAGATTTTTCCTCTAGTGAAGCCATTCTTAATTATTGCCATGAAATATATTTAGTTGGGAGTAATGGTACGGTTTATATTGTGCTATTATTATATCCAATGTGAATATGACACAAATGAGTAGTAAGTCCAATTTTTACAAAGCTAGATTGGACTTGCATTGCTTTTACATTGGACTTGCATTGGACTTGCCCAAATTACAACCTTAACTCTGTCCTATCCTTGTCCTACCGTAGGTCGTTCAAGGGATCACAGTTTCTCCTGTTTTTTGGTGAAATGATTTGTTGGCAATGAGGCTGTTTTATTATTATATTTGCGCCTGCCAATTGAAAGATAGATAGATAGATTGGTGATTGAATATTGGTCCCGTAGTTCAACGGATAGAATAGAAGTTTCCTAAACTTTAGATATGAGTTCGATTCTCGTCGGGACCACCAAAAGCACTCATCGAGTGCTTTTTTTATTTGGAATCGGCCTTGTAGGCCATTTTGAGAATAAAAGCATATCATATTGTATAGAATAAAACAGGCTATTCGGTTACCTGTTTTGTTTTTATAAATTGGTAACCGAATCAGCTTTATTTAGTTGATTGAAAGTGTTTTTGTAAAGAGTGCTGGCGCTGAAAAGGTCCAATATTCACTTAAAAACGAACCATTATGGTTACCAAAAAAAATCTGTCCATTTTAGTATGGCTATGCCGCAACAAGAAAAGCAAAAGAACGGGGTTGGTGCCGATCTATTTACGCATTACCATTAACAGTGAGAGTGATGAGTTATCTTCAGGGAGAAAGACACTTGAATCTATCTGGGATAAAGAGAGGAAAAAGGTTGTCGGTGATGGGCCACAAATAAACGAAGTTAATGACCGGATCTCTCAGATCCAAGCAGATCTAAAAAGGCATTTTATCGTGCTGGACGCAATGTATACATTTGTGACACCTCAGATGCTTAAAAATGTATATCATGGTTTACCAGCGATGACCGAGAAAGAATTGAAGGGTAAGAATAAGGAATTAACTCTAATGGAAGCGGCCGACCGGCACATTGCATTTGTAGAGGAAATGGTAGAACGGAACAAGCTTGCCGTTGGTACATTAAAGACATTCAAAACGACCCGAATTAAGCTACGGGAATATTTAAAATACGAATTCAGTAAGGAAGACATTAAGATTGTTAAACTCAACGTAGGTTTTGCATACAGTTTTTATGAATATTTGACGCTTAGAGATCCTGCAAGGATAGAAGCGAACTCTGCCTATAAGTATCTAAGTAAAACCAAGCAATTCATAGCAGAGGCAAAAAAAAGAGGGCTAATAGATGCGCATCCCTTGCAAGATTTTCAATGTAAATACATTCCGTCGGAAAGACGTTATCTAGAGATGGAAGAGTTATTACGAATGTATAATAAGCCATTAATCAATCGCTTGGCAGAAATTAGGGATGTTTATATTTTTTGCTGCTTTACTGGTTATGGGTACATTGATGTAGAAGCTTTAACCAAGGAAAATATTTACAATGGACTTGACGGCAACAAATGGGTAAGTAAAGCTAGGGGAAAAACGAATGAAAGAGAGAGTGTACCCTTGTTACCAATAGCCGATGAAATTATTAAAAAATATCATGATCATCCATATTGTGTCGTTAAAAGCAGATTATTACCTGTCAACAGCAATCAAAAGTACAATTCTTATTTAAAGGAGATCGCTGATATTTGTAACATTGGGATCAACCTGACTACACACACGGCAAGACACACTTTCGCTACGACTGTGACGCTAGAAAATGACGTCCCTTTAGAGACCGTCAGTAAGATGCTTGGGCATAAATCTATCAAGACTACCCAAATTTATGCAAAGATCACTCAGCGGAAGGTAAGTAATAACATGGAAATGCTGAAAAATCGACTATTTGATGTTGATGGGAGCATTAGGCATCTTTAGAGATGGTCCAAAAGTTGGAGTTCCGTCCGGTCCGCAAAAGCCACTCAATCGAGTGGCTTTTTGTTTAAAACCGCTTTTTTAGTGCGTTTTCAAGATAAAAGCATAGCAATTCGTATAGATTAAAGCATAGGATTCGGTCACCTATTCGGTCACCTATTTCTATTTTGTAAATTAGGTGACCGAATTCATCTTAATTGATTGACTTTGAATAGATTGTGGTGTTGGGTTCACTTTATTATTCACCTTTAAATTGAAACTTATGTATTTGCAAAACAAACTATCTATCCTTATCTGGCTGAACAGGCCAAAAGCCAGCAAAAAAACGGGTCATATTCCAGTTTATGCACGGATCACTATAGATAGTGACTATGATGAAATTTCTGTTGGAGCCAAGGTGCTCGCTCAATACTGGGACAACCGTTCCAAGCTAGCAATGGCAAAATCTCCCGATGTAGATGTAGTAAATTCACGAATTAGCCAGGTAGTAGTAGACCTGAAGCGACACTTTGTTCTGCTCTAAGCACAGTATACCCACGTATCACCAAAAATGCTAAAAAACGTTTTCAGAGGCCTTCCTGCAATTCCCGCTGCGGTTGTATTGAGTAATGAAGAACCATCCTTGACTTTACTTCAAGCCGTCAATAATCATATTGCTTTCGTCGAAGAAATGGTAGATAAAGGTAAACTATCTAAGGGGCTGCTGACTATCTTTAAAACTACCAGGACCAAAATCATAGAATTTCTATCTAATATATATCAGTCAGAAGATATTTCCATTCCCGATATGGGGATGGAGTTCGCTTACAAGTTCTATGATTACCTGCTGCTAAAAGATCCTGCAGGTTTAGATTCGAATACCAGTTACAAATACATCAAAAAAACAAAACAGTTCATCACAGAGGCTAAAAAGAGAGGCCTTGTCAAATTTAATCCTATAGCAGATTTTTCCTGTAAGTATCAGCAACCCGACCGAGATTACTTGGAAATGTATGAACTTAATACTATTTACAAGCATGTTTTCGGAAAAAGGCTTACCGAGGTCAGGGATGTGTACTTGTTTTGCTGCTTCACAGGGTTTGCTTACAAGGACGTAGAACAGCTTTCACGGGATAATTTATTTATCGGTCTTGATGGAGCGCTATGGGTCAAAAAAAACAGGCAGAAGACGAATAATAAAGAGGCCGTTCCATTGATGCCGATAGCAGCGGAGATTATAACCAAGTACAAGAATGATCCCTATTGTATAATAAATAATTGCCTGTTACCGGTTGACAGTAACCAGAAGTACAATGCCTATTTAAAGGAGATTGCAAATATCTGCGATATAAAGATCAACTTAACAACACACACGGCAAGGCATACCTTCGCAACTACAGTAACCTTGGAAAATGACGTCCCATTGGAGACTGTTAGTAAGATGCTGGGGCATAAATCGATTAAGACAACTCAAATTTACGCAAAAATAACTCAGCGGAAAGTCAGCAACAATATGAAAGACCTAACAAAGAAAATCTTTGATGACCAAGGTTTTCTAAAATAGCAGTTTTATGTTTTTACTATTCAGCTGTCTTTTGCCTCTCACATTGTCTCGTGAATTATCTCAGTTGATAAGGAGCTTTTAATTAGAGTTTTAGACGATGCTTTATTAATTGGATTTCGGCAGTACAAGATGAGTTTGTAAATTATATCTGAACTTTTCTTCTACCAATGGTGTCCGGAATAGAAATAATAATAACAAGCACTAAATCTCAATCGATTAATAACACATAAATGCAAATTTCATATGTAAATAAGATAGACTACAGACAAACATCATGCCTTCTCATTATATGGTAATTTCTGCATTTCATGATCTTTTTTTGAATTCAGCACGAAATTAGCCGGTCCGATACCTACGCTCTGCTGGATCAAAGTAGTATTTGAAAAATGGGTATCCCTAAGGGAGCCCACCGCATTTTAAAAATCTCCACTTTGACCAGGTATCAGTCTACCGGCTCTTTAGGCTTCATAATTCTAAAAAGTAAGATTATGAAAGCGCAAAGATCAAATTCCTTATTCCATGTTTCAGAGATCCAGTTAAGTTATTATCCTAATTTCAAAGCATCTGAAAGACCTAAAGTTACTTCTTCGAAGGAGGCCTATGAAATCTTTTATGAAAATTGGAACTTAGGTAAAATGCAACTTTGCGAACAGTTCTACATCATGTTGCTTAATAGGAACAACAAAGTGATCGGTATTTCTGAAATTTCTACTGGTGGTGTAGCCGGGACTGTTGTAGATCCCAAATTAATCTTTGCAACAGCTTTAAAGGCCAACGCTAGCCAACTTATAATTGCCCATAATCATCCATCAGGCAACTTAAGTCCTAGTCAACAGGATATTTCAATTACTAAGAAACTCACAGATTGCGGAAAAATGTTAGATATGCCTGTCTTAGATCATATAATTCTTACCAGCGAGCATTATTATTCGTTTGGAGATGAAGGGCTCATATGATACCCTATTGGTTGCTTTACCAAATAGCTACCAGTTATGTAAGAATTTCTGGTAATTCCGATTTGAAATGCCAGAAGTTTTTCCGTTTGTTGCTGTCAGCGTTATCTAATATAGGTTGTAACTATATTAAAAGAACTTCAAGTTATACTATGATATACAAGCAGCTTTCCGGCTGTGCTAGCCACATTAGTATGAAAGCCCTTTAAACTTTCTGTCTTTCCAAGTTTTACCTTCGTTTTATGAGACACTTGTCAACTTTGCCGCACTTTATTACTACACATATTCCTGTAGGAATTTTAGGAAAATTACAGATCAAATAACTATTAATTTAGAGCTAATAGCGTTAAGAAAAACTCGTTTGTATTACATAAGACTACATATTAGAACCTTAGTTATTTATGTGGGAAATATAGTCTCTTACTACAGATTGCTATGAAATTATCTGTATGTTGCATGACATAAGTGGAATATATACATTACTAGTACTGCATATTCTTTAAGTAGGTAAAATCGTAAAAAGCATGGGTAATACCGAACAATTATTTAAAAGGCTGGAAGAAATAGTTAAGGATTTAGGCATTATACTAAATTTGCCTGCGACTAACCAAGATATTGAGAATTTAGAACTTGCCATAAATCAAAAGCTACCCAAAGATCTATATGACTTTTACAGCTATTGCAACGGGTTTGAGACAAATGACGTCCTTTTTCGGGTGATCCCTATAAGTGAAATTCTATCTTACATACACGAATCAACTACTTCATTTTATTTTGCTGAATACATGATCTATAGCGACGATTGGAAAATTGAATTACATGATAAAAAGCACTATAGAATTACCAACGACAATCACAAATCTGAGGCGCCACTCACTTTAACCACTTCCGTTATTGAATTTTTAGAGAGATACGTGACTGGAGGCGGTGTATTTGGAGACAAAGGATTATACAAATGGTTCGACGAAGTTCACGCGAATATTAAAGACATAACCCAATAGCTTCGTTTTCCGAGACAAAGCCTTGCTTTTTCAGCATATCTAAAAAATAAAAAATATGGTCTTCAAACTTTGCAACAGCCTGTTGCAAAGTTATCCGGTTAGCAAAGTATTTGTGAATCGTCTTTTGTAACACAAATCCTTTGTACATTAAGGTCTAAACGTTATTTAATGAAAATTACAAGCACTAAGTTAATTACAGAAAAAGAAGGGTATGAAGCTATGCTTTATATGTTAACGGCATATTGGGAGGCAACAGGATCTAATGATTTAACTGATATTTTAAGTGGCGGTGAATATTGGCTTGAACAAGATGTTCCTGGTGATAGTGCATTTTGGGCATATTGGATAGAAGCAATTGATAAAGTCCGGAGAGAAGGTCCACCACCATTGAAGCTTTTATATCCGATAGACCCATCTTAAAAAACATGTTAGATCATTTAGCTCGTCCTGCTAGGTACTGGCATTGGAGATTTTTTCTTTCGTTTTCTGAGACTGGTCTGCTAAATCGGCACTCAAATAACCCGCCTTTCCATATATGCTAATGTAAAGCAGTCTCTATTATACACCACCTTATAGACATGAGATATTTGATTATTGTGTCTAAAAATGTATGATGTCTTCATCTAAACGACCTGCTATAATTGCCCTTTGGAGATGTTTTAACTTTAAGTGTTTGACTTTCTTCTCATTTTTACCTGTAAAGAAGTTGATGATAGCTGGCAGGACTGGGTCCCCTTCTGCGCTAAAGTAGTCTGCAGCCATAAAATTTGACACATCTACATGAAATTCCTTCCCAAAAGCAACTATGAGTTCAACTGCATCATCACCATAAACACTTAGATCGCCTTCCAATGATGTTTCATCAATTAGTTCTTCTCTATCTACACCAGTTTGCTTTACTAAAAAGCTATTGAGACTTTCATTACTCATAAAATTCCTATTTAACTAAATATACTCAACATGAATCCATATACAGTAATGTCTTCGTTTGCCGAGACATTACTTCCTTGCTCGTATAACAATTAGAATCTCCTTTCTATAATTTACTCTTGGCTAGTTTCCGTTCCCCAACCATCGAAATCACAATCAAACAAATGTATCCGTCCCACTAAGTAGGCGGTCGATCTGGGAAAAGCTGTAGTTAGCTTTGTTGGAAAACAAACCAAGATGGAATATAATAAAAAGTACAGCCAGCAGGAAAGAACCAACCATGTTGAACAGTGGCGTAAAAGCGGG
>JACMQM010000088.1 GCA_014376985.1 Cytophagaceae bacterium
AGACAACATCCATAAAATTGTAGCTGATGCAGGTTATGATACAGAAAAGGTAAAGGCGCCAGATAGCGCCTACAACAAGCTAAATGGCTGTTGTCAATACAAAAGAGCTTCTTACAAATAATGGGGAATATAGTATTTAATACCTTAGGAATGATCACCTTCCACAAAACAGTACACTCAACGTAGTTTTATCCTTCACACTTTAAATTAACGATTATGAAAATGAAAACATGTATGCTCGCATTATTTGGAATCCTTTTGATGACTACCTTTTCTTTTGCACAAGACTACAAGCATCCTTATGGATTGGTGAGCAAAGAAGGGAAAGTGACTGATTCTACTGGTCAACACATAGGCTGGATCACTAATGACGGTAATATAAAAGATGCCGCGGGAACTAAAATAGCTCATGTTGGTGCCGATGGTAAAGTGGTGGATGCTAAAACAGGAAAAACAATTGGTCATGCTCCGAAAAATGGTACGTTCATCTATCATTTTGATAAAAATGTTACCGATACTCTCACAACAAGCTATCCAGCCAATGGCACGTGTGAAGTAAAAAACAGTAAGGGAGAAATTGTTGTAGTGGTGCATGAAAACTACAAACAGACCGGAGCTTGTGCTTACCATTGCCTGGCCATGCATAAAAAAGGTAAACACATGAAAATGAAATAATATATGAAAAAATTATTATTATCGTTCAGTGTTGTTTTTATAGTATTGACAGCACTTGTTTCTTGTGAAAGTAAAAAAGAAACTCATTCCGGCCATGCTGCTGCGACTGATATCTATACCTGTCCTATGCATCCGGAAGTAGTGTCTGACAAACCAGGAAGTTGCCCTAAATGCAAAATGGATCTTGTAAAAAAGAAGAATGAAATGGAAGAAATGCCTGATAGTACAAGTACTACCGACAGCACCATGAAAATGTAGCTGCAGTCATTTGCTAGTAGAAATATTCTGCCTCTGACAAAAGACAGAGGCAGATATTCTAACAATAAAATATTAAAAAAAATCGTATCTCTCATCAAGTACATCTTTGTATCGTTGACAGAAACAATAAAGTACATGGTAGAAAAAATCATTGGCATAGCGCTTAAAAATCGGGTGATCGTATTGTTGATCGCAGCCGGACTTTTTGCATGGGGTATTTACTCCATCAAGAAAAACCCTATTGATGCCATTCCAGACCTGTCCGTGAATCAGGTCATTGTATTTACAGAATGGATGGGAAGAAGCCCACAGGTGATGGAAGACCAAGTCACCTACCCTTTGGTGTCTAACCTCCAGGGTATTCCTAAAGTGAAAAACATTCGCGCGACTTCTATGTTCGGGATGAGTTTTGTATACATTATTTTTGAAGACGACGCAGATATTTATTGGGCACGTACGCGGGTGACTGAGCGATTGAACTATGCGCAAAACATGTTACCCAAAGAAGTAGTCCCAAGTCTTGGACCGGATGGTACAGGAGTAGGTCATATTTTTTGGTACCACTTGGAAGCGCCTCAAATGGATCTGGGCGAACAACGTGCTTTGCAAGATTGGTACATAAAATTCGCCTTGCAAAATGTACCCGGTGTAGCAGAGGTCGCTTCTTACGGAGGATTTCAAAAGCAATACCAGATCGTCATTGAACCTCATAAGCTTACTTATTATGGGTTAACCCTCATGGATGTCTTGAAGGCAGTGAAGTCCAACAACAACGATGTAGGAGGAAGAAAATTTGAGATGACCGACATGGCTTATATCATACGGGGTTTAGGCTACATTAAAAATATCGAAGATATAGAAAACATAGCGGTGAGCATGCGTAACTCTATCCCTATAAAAATCAAGGACCTCGGAAGTGTGCAAATGGGTGGAGATTTGAGGTTGGGTATCTTCGACATGAACGGAACCGGTGAAGTAGTTGGAGGCATTGTGGTAATGCGTTATGGCGAAAATGCCAATCAAGTCATCAGTGATGTGAAAGCGAAAATGAAAGAAGTAGAAAAAGGATTACCAGAGGGTGTTACATTTAAAGTTTCTTATGATAGAAGTACTCTGATCGGAGAAGCCGTAGATTCTGTCAAAGATACATTGATAGAAGAAATGATAACAATGTCTATTGTGGTATTGATATTCCTCTTTAACTGGAGAAGTGCCCTGATCGTGATTATTCAAATTCCTGTTTCTGTAGCCATCGGCTTTATACTGTTAGAAGCTTTTGGCATTTCCTCAAACATCATGTCGCTGACAGGTATAGCGTTGGCGATTGGTGTTGTTGTAGACGACGGAATTGTCATGGTAGAAAATTCATACCGCCACATTTCAGAGGCTCAAGAAGAAAGAGATCCAAGCTAATAAACCATTGTATGTTTAATATAAAATCAATTTTCAACCGAAGAAAAGATCCTTTAACAAGAGCGGAAAGACTTGCCCTTGTGACCAAGTCGTCCAAACAAGTAGGCCCTGGTGTTTTCTTTTCAACGATCGTAGTTATCGCTTCGTTCTTGCCTGTGTTTATGCTCACTGGCATGGAAGGCAAACTATTTCATCCTTTGGCCTGGACACAAACTTTCATCTTAATCGTAGATGCTGTTGTTGCCATTACCTTAACGCCAGTATTGATTTCTTTTTTACTCAAAGGTAGATTACGCAAAGAAGAACGGAATCCTATTTCAAGAGGACTCGAAAAAGTGTATACTCCCCTATTGATTGCCTGTTTGCGTTGGAGGAAGACAGTACTCACCATCAATTTATTGTTGTTGCTTATAGGTGGATACATGCTCACCAGATTGGGTTCAGAATTTATGCCGCCATTGGATGAAGGGTCACTTTTATTTATGCCGGTAACGTTACCGGATGTTTCCAATTCAGAAGCAAAACGCATTCTTCAGATTCAAGACAAGTTAATAAAATCAGTACCAGAAGTAGAACATGTATTAGGTAAAGCTGGGCGCGCCTCTACTGCAACAGACAATTCGCCCATAAGTATGATTGAAACCATTATTTTGTTGAAGCCAAAATCACAATGGCGAGATGG
Organism: Cytophagaceae bacterium; assembly: GCA_014376985.1. Lineage (GTDB taxonomy): Bacteria > Bacteroidota > Bacteroidia > Cytophagales > Cytophagaceae > JACMQM01. The sequence goes on from JACMQM010000088.1 coordinate 3,029, forward strand.
AATTGACAAGAATGAAATCATTAACCAGCTAAACGCTAAATTACAAATACCAGGTGTGACCAACGGTTGGACGCAGCCCATCATTAACCGAATCAACATGCTTTCCACGGGAGTACGCACTGATGTAGGCATAAAAGTATACGGACAACAGTTAGACTCTATTTACAAATTGTCGCAAACTATTAAGACCTCCTTAAAAGACATTGAGGGAGTGAAAGACTTGTATGTAGAACCCATCGTTGGTGGTAAATACCTGGACATCGCCGTAAAAAAAGATCAAATTGGTCGCTACGGCTTAACGGTAGACGATGTAAACATGATCGTAGAAAGTGCGATTGGAGGGATGAATATTACTACCACTATAGAAGGACGCCAGCGTTATGCAGTCAATGTTCGCTTTGCACAATCCTACCGGGAAAATATCGAAGCGTTGAATAGATTACCCGTGCAAACTATGCAATTCGGAACGGTTCCTCTTTCAGCGGTGGCTAACATTACTATATCTGACGGACCTCCCATGATTAACTCGGAAAATGCGATGTTACGCGGAACAGTTCTGTTTAACGTTCGTGAAAGAGATTTAGGAAGTACGGTTAAAGAAGCTCAGGAAAAGTTAAATGAAATGATCACCAAAATGCCTAAAGGATATTATGTGGAATGGAGCGGACAATGGGAAAATCAATTGCATGCCAACAGAACACTGAAAATTATTATGCCTATTGTAGTCCTCATCATCTTTATAGTACTGTACTTCACCTATAAATCCATGAAAGAGGCGCTCGCTACAATGATCACTGTTCCTTTTGCACTGATTGGTGGCGTATTCATGGTGTATTTCTACGGTATAAATCTTTCTGTTGCAGTAGCAGTTGGCTTTATTGCTTTGTTTGGTATGGCCATTGAAACAGCCATGCTTATGGTGATCTACCTGAACGAAGCGATGCATCGCTTAGTCAAAGAGAAAGGAAACTCAAGCAGCACCATTACCAAAGAAGATTTACGAATCTACATCATTGAAGGCTCTGCAAAAAGGCTACGCCCAAAACTAATGACGGTATCAGTCTCTTTGTTTGGTTTGGTTCCCATCTTATGGTCAACTGGTGTAGGCAGCGATGTGATGCTACCCATCACTATTCCACTCATTGGAGGCACAATTACTTCTGGTATTTACGTGCTACTTATAACACCTGTTGTGTTTGAGATGATGAAAGAACGCGAATTAAAAAAGCAAGGAAAAATAGAGTTGATCGAAGTATCCGAATGAAACATTCCTAAAATTTAAATTAGGATGAGCAAGCTTTGCTTATTAGAAATTATACCATTTATACAATCTTAAAAACGTATGGTGTTACAGTCGATTCAAAAAACAAAAACAATGGTGCTTCCTATTCATCATGCACTAATCATATTCTTTACACTGATTTCTGCACCGTTGCAGGCACAGATCTTTACCTATGATTCTGTGAAAGCAACAATCCTAAATGCCAATCCTGAATTGAATATGTATGTTAACCAGGCAAAAGCTTTTGATGCGATGGCCACAGGCGCAAAAGCCTGGGACGCTCCACAAGTATCGGCAGGTTTTTTCATGACGCCTTATAATCCTTCTTACTGGCAAACACAAACCATGGATGATAAGGGCACAACCACTATGAATCCTGGCATGGGAAACTTCATGATACAAGCAAGGCAGATGATCCCTAATCCGTCCAGGCTCCATGCCACACAGAAATATATGCAAGCTCGCTCCACTGTAGAATTAGAAACACAAAAAGCAACAGCCAATAATTTATTGACGCAAGCAAAAATAAGTTATGCTGACATTCAGATCATCGAAAAAAAACTAGTCATTATATCCGAAGCGAAGCGTACACTTCAAACGATGATCACTTTGGGAGAACGAAAAATTGCTTACAACCAGGAATCGCTTGCCAGTATTTATAAGGCCAAGTCTCAACTAGCCATCCTGAATAGTGACGAATCGATGTTGCAAAGTGAACGCAAACAAAAAATGTACCTGCTCAACACACTCATGAACCGATCAAAGGAAATGAGTTTCCAGATAGATACTGTACTAGTTATAAAAGAATATGAAAACAAACCTGTAGATACCTCTGCCCTATCAACTAATAGAAGTGATGTATTGGCACTCGAAAAAAACATCCAAGTGATGCAGCTTAAACAAAAAGCCGAACAGTATAAAAGCAGACCAGATTTTGGGATTGAATACGGACACATGTTTGCCTTTGGTCAAAACCCAAACTTGTTTACGCTCATGGGTATGATCAGTATTCCTCTTGCTCCCTGGTCATCAAAAATGTATAAGTCCAATGTATCAGCTGCCAACTATGAAATAAAAGCGATGCAAAATCAAAAACAAAGTATCGTCAATGAATCTACGGGAATGATTTACAGTCTTCAAAGCGAAATTAAATCTGTCAAATACCAATTGGAACTTTACAAAACTATGATTCTACCCTCATTACAGAAAACATATGATGTTGCCATGATTGCTTACGCTCAAAACACAGGAGAACTATTTATGGCACTGGATGCGAGAATGAATGTTCAAATGGCACAAATGCAACATCTTGATATCCTTCTTAAACTATTAACCTTGCAAGCGGATTATGAAAAGCAACTTCAACTGGATTAACCATACACTAGCGGTGCTTTTGTTCCTACTACTGCTTTCCTGTGGAAAAACAAAAAACACACCAGAAGATAAAGTGGAAATGGATAGCAGTATGCATCATCACGAGAATGTGTCAACCTATTATTGTCCCATGCATCCTGAAATAGTGTCAGACAAACCAGGAACTTGTCCTGTTTGTAAAATGGATCTGGAAGTAATGACTAAAAAAGAGCAAACAGATACGCTAGCTTATCTAATTGAAGCCACCTATCAGACGGTGTTGTCTTCTTTAAAAGCTATTGCCCCTTCGTCTGGAAAACACGCACAACACATAGAAGCTGATGGGTACTTAACCTATAATCCCGATAATGCCGGTACAATTTCTGCAAGAACATCCGGTCGTGTAGAAAAACTATATGTGCGTTATAATTTCCAGCGAGTAAACAAAGGTGAAAAATTACTAGAGCTCTACAGTCCTGAACTGCTTACTGCTCAAAGTGAATTTGTGTATGTCTTGAAAACGAATGACTCAGCTGATGCCATCAGCACTGCCTCTGCAAGAGCAAGACTGGTGAACTTAGGGATGAACGATGCTGCATTGATCCAATTAGAAAAAACAAGAAAGGTAAATCCATATGTGCCCATATATGCGACCAGCAGTGGCCATGTGCACTTTCTTTCAGATGACGTTGACATGTCTGCTCATGCGCTTTCCTGGCCTAGCGAAAGTTCATCTTCTTCCATGAACGATTCACAAAATAAAACTTCTTCCGCCCGTTTTTTACGCGAAGGTGATTATGTAAAAAAAGGCGATGATTTATTCCTCATTGCCGACGCATCTGGAATTTGGGCATTGTTCAAAATTCTACCTACCTACATTCCTTACATACAACAAGGAGAAATGGTAGAGATTGTTGTGGAGGGAAAAACACACATAGGGAAAGTAGACTTTATTGAAAAATCATTTGATGCTGGCGCTGACTTTTATACGGTAAGAGTATACCTGGAATGCAACGACCATACGAATTTACAGATTGGCACATTGATCCATGGATCAATTGCTGTTCCGACCAAAAAACAGGCATCACTTTGGATCCCTGATAAATCGGTGCTTAGCTTAGGCAAAGGAAAATCAGTTGTATTTATAAAAACAGGAATAGGTTTCCAAGCTAAATCTATCCACACCGGAATTCGCCTACACGAATGGATAGAAGTAACGAATGGACTTTCCGAAAATGATAGCATTGCTCCTATAGCCTCTTACTTAGTCGATAGTGAAGCGTTCATCCTTACAAAAGAATAACGGATATGAAAATCATATTAATAATTATCTGTGCAGCCTTATCTCTGATAAACTGCCAAAACAAGACGACACACGAAGAGCATGGTACAAAAGCACAGGATGTTTATTATACCTGTTCCATGGATCCACAAGTTATGGAAACCAAACCAGGTCTATGCCCTATTTGTAAAATGGATCTTACACCCATTAGTCGTGCTCAGTTGCAAAGTACTGGCATTAAATTGAGTGATGAACAAGTGAAATTGGCCAACATTAAAACTGAAAAGATTTCTTTCGGCTATCTCGAACAACAGGTCTTTGCAACAGGTACTATACTAGAAAATGAGAACAACGTTCATTTTATCAATGCCAAAGTAGAAGGCCGAATAGAAAAACTTAATGTTAAAACCAAAGGATCTTCTATACAGAAAGGACAAGTATTGTATGAAATTTATTCTGAAATGCTGGCCGCCACTCAAAGTGAGTTCATCACGAATAGAAAATTATTGAGAGAACATCCTACGGATGATCTGCTTAAAACCATACAACAGAACACCTACAATAAATTGCTGCTTTGGGGGATGACCGAGCCACAAATCGAGCAACTCCATAACATCGATCAACCTATAATTCCTTATCCTATAAAAAGCCCAGCATCAGGCATTGTTCGTGCTGTGCGCATTACAGAAGGCAATACCGTCATGGAAGGTGAGGCATTATTTGAATTGACAGCATACAAATCGTTGTGGATCGATGCGGAATTTTATCCAAATGAGACAGGGGAAATTAGCGCTGGAAACACGGTCGTTATTTATGTTGAGGGAGGATCATCCGAGCCTCTAGAAGGGAAAGTACAACAAATCCTACCGCAAGTATCTCCTTCTTCTACCATACATATTGTGCGTATACTTTTCACACCCAACGATGCCTCCGTGCGACCAGGGATGCAGGCTAACATAGCCTGGCACAAAAAAGGACAGAAATCACTTATTGTGCCTTCTCATGCCGTGCTTCGTGAAGCAAAGGGAAACACGGTTTGGATAAAAAATAAAGAAGGTATTTATGAACCTAAGATGATTCATTTGGGTGAAGTGTCCGGCACAAGAGCCGAAATCTTGCATGGACTGGAAGAAGGTGATGAAGTTGTCATTTCCGGGGCTTATCTATTGCAAAGTGATTATATATTTAAGAAAGGTAATGACCCTATGAAAGGCCACGATATGTCTAACATGTAACGCTATGGAACAAACAACAATACTTCATATTAAGAACATGGTCTGTCCGCGATGTATTAAAGTGGTATCAGACGAATTAAAGGACTTGAATTTTGCGATACAAACCATTCAGTTAGGTCGTGTCGAATTAAAGGCTTCCCCTACAGCAGATGAGTTGAATGATATTAAAATGATATTAGAAAAAAACGGATTTGAATTGCTGGATGATAAAAAATCAAGAATTGTTGAAAAGATCAAAGTATTGATCATCGAAGGAATCAGGAATGGGAAATTCATTGATATGCATATTAACCTTTCAAAATACATCAGCGACCAGGTACAAATGGAATATACACACCTCAGCACTTTATTCTCTTCAACCGAAGGCAAATCCATTGAGCGTTTTGTAATTCTCCAAAAGATAGAACGTATCAAAGAATTGATTACTTATGACGAGCTCAGCATAAAAGAAATTGCACATTCCATGGGATACAGCAGTATTCAAGCCCTTTCAAGTCAGTTTAAGAAAGAAACAGGCATGACACCTACCGATTTTAAAAAGCTTACAGGTGGTACTGACCGAAAGTCCATCAGTGAAGTTTAAACATAAACTTATAACTCTTGACCAAAATTGTATAACACTTTTCTTTGTTGCTTCCGTATCTTTATGGCGTTAAAACAACCACATGGAAGCGAAACAAAAAACTTTTGAAATACCATTATCTGGTGTAAATAGTGAGCATTGTGCTTTAATCGTAGACAAAACACTTGCAAAAAATTCTGACATCGTATCTCACAAGGTAGACTTCAATAATGAGAAGGCAGTCGTGGAATTTAAAACAGACTCACCCAATCTTCTGAACATCGTTAAAGAAATCCGTGATATAGGATACAATGTAGTGACCGTTAAAAATTCATTTCCTATCACCAACATGACCTGTGCATCTTGTGCGGTAAGCGTTGAAAGCATCACTAAATCTCAAAAAGGAGTAGTGAGCGCTTCTGTGAATTATGCCAATGGAGAAGCTTTAATAGAATACATTCCCGGAATAGCGGATCTTAATACCATCAAATCAGTCATACAATCTATAGGATATAATATACTGATCGATCAGTCAGAAGATGTTCAAGCACTTAAAGAAGAAATCCACGAGCAGAATTACAAAAAATTAAAAACTAAAACTACTTGGGCTGTACTCCTTTCTATTCCTACAGTTATTATAGGAATGTTCTTTATGCAAACGCCTTATGCCAATTGGATCATGATGCTTTTGTCAATTCCCGTGGTCTTCTATTTTGGGAAAGATTTTTTTATTAATGCTTACAAACAGGCTAAACACAAGTCTGCCAACATGGATACCTTGGTAGCTTTGAGTACAGGCATCGCATTCCTATTCAGTGCATTCAATACTATTTATCCTCAATTCTGGCATCAAAGAGGTCAACATCCTCATGTGTACTTCGAAGCAGCTGCTGTGGTGGTGGCGTTCATTCTACTGGGTAAAGTATTAGAAGAAAAAGCGAAATCCAATACTTCTTCAGCCATTAAGAAACTAATTGGTTTGCAACCTAAGACTGTAATAGTAGTGCATGAGGGTGGACATGAGATGGAAATGCCCATTGCCAGTGTAGTAGTAGGAAATACGATACTTGTAAAGCCAGGCAACAAAATACCAGTGGATGGTAAAGTAATTTCTGGAAGTTCGTTTGTAGATGAAAGCATGATCAGCGGAGAACCTGTTCCTGTGGAAAAATCAATTGGTACAAAAGTATTTACAGGAACTATCAATCAGAAAGGCAGCTTTAAATTTCGTGCCGAAAAGGTAGGTGGCGAAACGGTACTGGCACAAATCATTAAGATGGTACAGGAAGCTCAGGGAAGTAAAGCACCGGTACAGAAACTGGTTGATAAGATTGCAGGAATATTTGTTCCTGTAGTGATCGTAATCTCTATTCTAAGTTTTGTGGTGTGGATGATTTTTGGTGGTGACAATGCATTGACTCAAGCTTTATTGGCGATGGTTACCGTATTGGTTATAGCTTGTCCTTGTGCGTTGGGACTGGCTACTCCAACAGCTATCATGGTAGGTGTAGGAAAAGGAGCAGAACAAGGCATATTGATTAAAGATGCGGCGAGTCTTGAATTGGCTCATAAAATAAATGTAATCATCCTGGATAAAACTGGAACCATTACAGAAGGTAAACCCGAAGTGGTCGATGATTATTTTATTTCGGCTGATCCAGAAAACAAGTCTGTTTTATTGGCTATAGAAAATCATTCTGAACACCCTTTAGCAGAAGCAGTAGTCAGAAAACTGAAAGTAGAAAATGTATCGGCTGTTGAAATTGAAAAAATTGAAAGTGTCACGGGAAAAGGTATTGTCGCTGTATATAATAGCCATCAATACGCAGCGGGAAATGCTGCATTATTATCCGAAAGAAATATTGAACTCCCCTCTTCTCTTCAACAAAAGATTATGCAATGGCAGGAAGAAGCCAGAACAGTGATCTATTTCTGCAAAGATAAAGAAGTAGTTGCAGTCTATGCCATTGCCGATAAAATCAAAGAAACGTCCAAACAAGCAGTAAAAGAATTGCAATCATTAGGCATTGAAGTATACATGCTGACCGGTGACAATATCAACACAGCCAAAGCAGTTTCCGAACAGGTAGGCATCACACAATACAAAGCGGAGGTAATGCCGGGTGATAAAGCAGCATTCATTAAGTCATTACAAAGTCAGGGAAAGGTTGTAGCGATGGTCGGAGACGGCATCAACGATTCACAGGCATTGGCTCAAGCTGATGTAAGTATAGCGATGGGAAAAGGTTCTGATATTGCCATCGATGTGGCTAAAATGACAATCATTTCTTCTGACCTTCAAAAAATACCGAAAGCCATTAGACTATCGGGTTTTACAGTGAGAACAATTAAACAAAATCTGTTCTGGGCATTTATCTACAACTTGATTGGTATTCCTATTGCTGCCGGGATTTTATATCCTTTCTGGGGTTTTATGTTGAGTCCGATGATTGCCGGAGCAGCCATGGCTCTTAGTTCAGTGTCAGTAGTAAGTAATAGTTTACGATTAAAATTAGCCAAACTATAAAAGACAAACTCATGAAAACTTTAAAGTTCAAAACTAATATCAATTGCAATGGTTGTGTAGCAAGGGTAACACCAATATTAAACAGTTTACACGGAACTGAGAAATGGAATGTTAACACAACCGATCCGAATAAGATTCTGACTATTGAAACTACTCAACTGAATGCAAATGAGATTAAACAAGCACTGGAAAAAGCAGGGTTCAAGAGTGAAGAGATTGAATAATAAGTATGAGAAACGAAACTACGATTGTAGTTTCGTTTCTCATTTAACGTATTTCAAATACTCTTCTAATTTAAAATGGGCCAATTTGGGAAGCTTACAATTTAAGAATTGAAAAAAAGCTGACTCAAGAGTTCATGGCTGATAAAGCTGATATTGATCGAAGATATATTTTATAGGATAGAACACGGTTTAAGAAAACTTATTTTTTGTTTTTTTAGACTTAATTGAAGTTTTGAAGATATCTCCAGACGATTTCGTAATTAGACTTAGGAAGAAATTAGAGAAGAGAAAAAAAGTACTAAAAAAGCAATTTTTTCACCTGCTAAAAAAAATACTACCTTACAACAACCTGTTACCATCACGCGGATTCGAATCCCTCAAGTAGTACGAATGTTCTCTGAATGAATGGCTGCAGTAAAATACAGCCATTTTTTTATTATTTCTTATTCCTTTTCTTCCCCTAAATTCAATCGAATGGTCTGAAAAAGACATTATGAACATAAACTATGAACTAGATACTAGTTAAGTGATAAAGGTTAAATAGCCTACCCGTGCATGGCTCCATATTTGTATCCTTAATTGTAATCTATTAGCTCTATGAATTTTACGGATCCTATATCTCTTATTGCCATGAATCCCTGGCTTCTTTTTCTATTTAGTGTGCTCGCCAGCTTTATTATATCTTATTTGTCGTATTTCATTTTTAGCCTGATCATCAGGCGGTATTTCAAATCCAGCAAAACAAAAGTCAACCATTCTTTACGAGCTTCCTTTCATGTATTAGTGATTGTATCAGCCTTAAAAATCGGCTATTCAGTAGCCAATTTACCGACTTCTTACTGGGATTCCAGGCTTGATAAAGTGCTTAGCATTACCTTGATTTTGGCTTGTACCATGTTTATTTACCGGTTTATAGATTTCGGTCGCAGCCTGTTTTATAGCCATTTAGAAGGTGAACAAGCTCAGATTATGCAGGCCCGTAAGGCTCGTACTCAGATAGAGTTTTTGTTTAAGATGGCGGTTATAATCGTTTGGATAATTGGTGTTTGTGCTATCCTAATGAGCTTTGAAGGTGTAAGGAATTTCGGTACCAGCATTCTGGCTTCTGCAGGAATTGCCGGTATTATCCTTGGTCTTGCCGCTCAGAAATCCATCTCCAATCTGTTTGCCGGAATGCAGATTGCCTTCAGTCAACCGATCAAAATTGACGATGCCTTGATTGTAGAAAATGAATTCGGAACTGTAGAAGAAATTGCACTGACTTATGTAGTGGTCAAACTTTGGGATTCGAGACGAATGATATTTCCCATTTCTTATTTCATAGAAAAGCCCTTTCAAAACTGGACCCGTGCTTCGTCGGATCTCTTAGGTTCAGTATTTCTGTATGTAGATTATTCTTTTCCTGTAGAGGAAGCTCGTAAAGAATTGCAACGGATTCTTTCCTTGGATGAAGCCAAAGGTCTTTGGGATGGTCGGGTTTCTGTGCTTCAAGTGACAGATGCAAATGAAAGAACATTCGAATTGCGGATATTGGTCAGTTCGATTGACGCTCCTACAACTTTTAATCTGCGTGTTTTTATAAGGGAAAAAATGATCGCTTTTATTCAGGAAAACTACCCGCAGAGTTTGCCGAAGCAACGCATAGAATATACTCGGTCGCCGGCACACCAACCTATGGCTTAAAAGAGATGAGAGATGATTGACTTTCATTACGCCTCATCTCTCATTTCTCTTTTCTATTTTCTGATCTCTAATTTTAGTCTTCCTGCAGCTTCTTGTAAATCCTGAGAATTTCCGAGACACTCCAAGCTTGTGAAATACAACCATTGGGTTTATGAGGCAAACCACTGTCGAAAATTTCAGAGTAGGTCCCTATTCCTGCTTCGTAACAATGTTCCAAGGCTTTGATCAAGTGTGCAGTAACTTGTTCTTTACCTTTTTGTTCTCGTACATACAAACAAGCATCGTAGTAAGGTCCCAACAACCAACCCCATACCGCGCCCTGATGGTAAGATCCATCGCGTGACAAAACATCACCGGCATAGCGTACCTGATGATCCGGATGATAAGGGGTCAAACTTCTAACCCCTTTATTGGTCAATAACTCTTGCTCTGCAATTGCCAAAACAGATTTGCCTTCTTGTCGATTCAATAATGGGAAAGGCAAACTCAATGCAAAAAGCATATTGGGACGTACTGAACTATCCTTCTCGTCCCTGCCTTCAACATTGACCACATCGTACAATGCGCCATTACTTTCGTTGGTAAATTGTTGTTTGAAAGAACTTAATATCTTAGAGGCATAATCACTGTAGATTACTGCTTGATCAGTAGAACTAAAAATGAAAGCCATTTCTGTTAAAATTTTATGGCAATTGTACCAAAGCGCGTTGATCTCCACCGGTTTTCCTATGCGAGGGGTCACTACCCAATCACCGATCTTGGCATCCATCCAGGTTAATTGTACTCCTTTTTTTCCTGCATAAATCAAATGGTCCTTATCAGCATGAATGTTGTAAGCAGTGCCTTTAAGGTAAGCTTCACGTATGGCTTGCACCACCGGATAAAAGATAACTTTTACGGTATTTACATCGTGACTTTTTTTCCAATATTGATAGACCGCTACCACATACCACAGCGCTGCATCGACACTGTTGTATTCTGGCTCTTCTCCCTGATCCGGAAAACGATTGGGAAGCATTCCCCTATTGACAAACTCCGAAAAGGTTTCCAGGATCGCTTTCGCTTTATCATAATTGCCACCCTCCAGACACAATCCCGGCAAGGCAATCATAGTATCTCTACCCCAATCGGCAAACCAATGGTAGCCCGCAATAATGGTATGATGTCCGCCGCTGCGACTCACTAAAAACTGATCTCCTGAAAGAGCCATTTGCTTAATTTCTGAAGGGGAAGTGATGTAAGGTTTTAAAACTTCTTTTCTTCTGGTGACTTCTTCGTCCCACAATGCCTTCGCATGATGAATGTCTTTGTTATCCGGCTGTCCGATGAGTACATAAAAATCTTCCTCACTTCGAAGTTCTATCGTCAGTAATCCTGGTGTATACAAATCCTCCAGGTCATCAAAACCACGAAGCTCTTCTTCTTTATATTCAAAGTTCAAATACCATCCGGCATCTTTACCTTCGTAGCGAATACCTTCTGCCTGTATGCTGCAACCCAAACCTTCATAAGGTGCTACCACCACTTTATCAGATTCTACCCGTACCTGCTTATTGATAAATGTATTCTTTTTACTCAGCGAATGAATATCACGGCCCGATACAAAGGGTCTTAGTTGCAATTGGAAATTACCTGCAGACGCACCTTTGATAGTATATTTGATGGCAATACATTGAACGCTTTGTAGAGCCAGTATCTCTTTGTGTAATGTAAAACCCCCTATTTTATAATCGAAAAATGGTCCCCAGTTTTTACCTGCACGTACCAGGTTTTTATAACCTTCCGGTGAAACAGATCCTGGAAATTGATTGGCAAAAAGAGGATATGACTGTTGTCCTTCTGCTCCCAGATGAACGATTGTATCTTCCAATCGGGCCAAAATCATGGTACGTTCTACCGGAGGTCTACGGGATACGTTGTACATTCCATGGTATTTCCTGGTATTTATACCGGCATAAGTTCCGGAAGCATACGCTCCGTTACCCAATGTTTCTAACCATTCTGAGGATTGTAAGGCCTTCACATCTTTATAATAATGTGCAGGCAATTCGATACGCAGTGTATCTTTCATACCAATAATTTTAGATTGAGGGGAAGCTTTTTACAGATGGAAGACTGTTTTCAATGGCCATCAAAGACAGTCTCTCCTATTTATAGAAATACATTATGATAACAAATTCAATTAATTGATTATCATTTATTTAAACTCTTTAAAATACTTTCCAAATCTGAGATTAAAGCTGTCAATTTTTGCTTGTCATCAGCATCTTCCGATTGTACCAAAGCCTTTTTCGCATAGTGCACGGCTTTCGTATAATTGCTCGTCAATTCCGCTCTCAATGCCGGACCTTGTTTTTTAAACTGTGCTTCATTTAATGTATTGTAAGTATTGAACTTTTGCCTGGTTTTGTCAACGTATAAGTTTGCAAGATTAAACAAGGCAACATAATTGTTGTGCTCTTGGGTCAATACTTTTAAGTAGTAAGTTTCAGCCTGATCAGTCTGATTTAGCTTCTGGTATTGAACAGCAATATTATTCAATACTAATGGATCGTTAGGATTGCCTTTTTCCAACAAAGCCAAAGTTTGAACGGCTTGTTCATTTTTATCTGTCGTAATGTAAAAGTTAGCCAGTTCTTGCAGCAACGCCGGATCATTGGGATTTTTTAAAAGTCCTGCTTTCAATTCCGCTTCCGCTTTTTCCTTGTCCCCTGATTCCAGGTAATAATCAGCGGCTACTTTGTACACATGACTTTTGGAATAACCAGTGGCTTTCAAATCTTCTGTAAAAACAAAGGCTTGTCTGAGATCATTGCTCGCAACGGCGGCATAGGAACCGTAAAGTAAAGCCGTCGTATCTTTAGGATTGGCAAGGTGTGCCGATTTGAAAGACTTTACTGCGCTCTTATAATCTGCTTCCTGGTATTTTTTAACCCCGTCGTTGGTCGCATTCACCCATAGATCTTGCAAACGTATGTCTGACATTTGGGCAAACTGACCATTGGGTTTGTCCAATGCTTTAGCTTTCACAAAAGAAGTGGCTGCTGTATCTGCAAAACCTTTATTTGCATTGGCTGGATTATCAGTCAGCAACTTGTTATAAATCATTCCCCTGTAGTACCAGGCTTTCGAAGAAGTGATTGTTTTTTCATTTTTAACCGCTGCATCAATTTCAATTTTTGCCTTTACCGGGTCGTTGTCTTCCAAATAAAGAATGGCATTGGTTAATGACGCATTTTGCGCAGATGTTTCATAACACAGTATGGCCAGCAACAGACTGCTGGCCAAAAAGATTTTTTTGAACATAAAGTTTGAACTTAAAGTAGACCAATAATATATCTATTCTTCTGTGGTGGCCTCGTCCTCTTCTTCTTCTTCTTCTTCGGTTTCTGCAGTAGCATCTTCTTCTAATACTTCACCCAAATCAGGTTGTACTACTTCTGCTGCTTCGTCTTCGTCTTGCGCATCGCGCTCAATCTTGGCGATAGAAGCAATTTCATCCCCATCGTTTAATTTAATCAGTCGAACACCTTGTGTTGCTCTACCCATGATACGAAGTGACTCAATATTCATACGGATCGTGATACCGGATTTGTTGATGATCATGATTTGATCTCTGTCCGTTACACCGTGAATGGCTACCAACTCTCCTGTTTTTTCGGTAACGTTGATGGTCTTCACTCCTTTTCCTCCACGCTTGGTGATGCGGTAATCTTCAATGTCAGAACGTTTTCCGTATCCTTTTTTAGAGATCACCAGCAATTGCGTTTCAGCCAAATTACTTACAGCTACCAAACCCACTACTTTGTCTGTGTCCGAAGCAAGAGTAACTCCTTTTACTCCTGTCGCAACGCGACCCATTGGACGGACCTGGCTTTCGTTGAAACGGATCGCTCTTCCTGATTTCAAAGCAATCACAATCTCATCGTTACCGGTTGTCAATTTCACATCCAGCAAACGATCGCCTTCTGAAATATTGATGGCGTTAATACCGGCAGCTCTTGGACGAGAGTATGCCTCCAGCGTTGTTTTCTTGATCGTACCTTGTTCGGTGCACATGATCAAGAAATTATTATTTAAGTAATCTACGTCTTTCAGGTTTTTAACATTCAGGATCGTACGGATCGCATCACTTGGTTCGATCTGCAATAAGTTCTGAATGGCACGTCCCTTAGTTGTTTTACCACCTTCAGGAATTTCGTACACTTTCAACCAGAATACTTTTCCTTGTTCAGTAAAGATCAACAAGTAATTATGTGCAGAAGCAATAAATAAATGCTCAGTAAAATCAGTCTCCTTACTTCCTGCACCTTTAGAACCTACTCCACCGCGGCTTTGCGTACGGTATTCGGTCAATGCGGTACGTTTAATATACCCTTCATGAGACACGGTGATTACCATGTCGTCATCAGCAATCATGTCCTCGATAGAGATATCGTCAGATGTTGGAACGATTTGCGTACGACGCTCATCGCCGTAACGGTCTTTCATTTCAGCCAATTCACTTTTGATGATATTCATGCGGATCTCTTTGCTGGCAAGAATTTCATTCAGGCGAGAAATCAAAGCCATGATCTCTTCGTATTCCTTCATGATCTTATCACGCTCCATGCCTGTCAGACGTTGCAGACGCAATTCCAACACGGCTTTCGCCTGAATCTCACTCATGTTGAAATTCGTAATCAAACCAGCTTTAGCATCTTCCGGGTCTCTTGATTCTCTGATCAATTTGATCACTTCATCCAAGTGATCCAAAGCGATCAGGTAACCTTGCAAGATGTGTGCACGTTTCTCTGCTTCTTTCAACTCAAACTCGGTACGACGCACCACCACTTCGTGACGGTGTTCTACAAAGTGTAAAATCATGTCCTTCAAATTCAACGTCATCGGACGGCCCTTTACCAAAGCCACATTGTTGATGCTGAAAGAAGATTGTAATTGACTGTATTTGTATAAATTATTTAAAACAATATTTCCGATGGCATCCTTTTTCAAATCGAATACCATACGCATACCGTCTCTATCCGACTCGTCACGGATATCAGAAATGCCTTCGATTTTCTTGTCGTTGACAGACTCCGCAATCTTCTCAATCATAGCCGCTTTGTTGACCATGTAGGGAATGTCATTGAATACAATCTGTTCTCTGCCTGTTGAAGACTGTTCAAATTTTGCATTGGCACGAATCACAATTCTACCTCTACCCGTTTCAAAGGCCGACTTGATACCTTGTGTACCATAGATCGTTCCTGATGTAGGGAAATCCGGTGCTTTGATGTGCTGCATCAATTCTGCAATGGTAATCTCATTGTTGTCAATGTAAGCCACAATACCATCCACCACTTCTCTTAGGTTGTGTGGAGCCATGTTGGTAGCCATACCTACTGCAATACCGGAAGTACCGTTCAACAAAAGATTAGGCACTTTAGCAGGCAATACCGTTGGTTCTTCTAATGAATCATCAAAGTTAGGTTGGAAATCAACCGTTTCTTTGTTGATGTCAGAAAGCATTTCATCCGCAATACGCTTCAATCTTGCTTCCGTGTAACGCATGGCTGCCGGTGAATCTCCGTCAATGGAACCAAAGTTTCCCTGACCATCCACCATCGGATAACGCAATGACCAGTTCTGTGCCATACGCACCATCGTGGAATATACGGATTGATCACCGTGTGGGTGATACTTACCCAATACCTCTCCTACAATCCTGGCTGATTTTTTATAAGATTTGTTATAGTTTACTCCTAATTCAGACATCCCGTACAACACTCGTCTGTGCACAGGTTTTAAACCGTCTCTGACATCCGGAAGTGCTCGTGAAATAATAACCGACATCGAATAATCGATGTAAGCCCCACGCATTTCATCTTCAATGTTGATAGGAATAATCGACGCTCGGCCCGCTGCATTTAATTCTTTGTTATCGTCTGACATATCTAAGAAAAGTATATTATTTTTTAGCCTTTAAATATAGGTAAAAAAACTTGGTTTAACGTCGTTTTAAATCAAGTTTAAGGCATTATAAAACAGTGAGGTAGGACAAAGTTATCCACAAGAAAATAGCGGTCAGTTATCAGTGGTCAGTGGTCAGTTTTAAAGAATAAATTTTACTACTTTAAAATCATTTTATTTCTTCGCATCGTAAAGAATAAACAGGCCATATAATAGATTTTATTATACTGATCACTGACAACTGGCCGCTGATCTCTCTATCATTAGGATAGCCAGTCTCTATGCCTTATCTTTACCCCATGAATTCAAACACCCTCGAAGACGTCCTAAAACGCCTTCAAATTACTTCTTTAAATGCCATGCAATTGGCAGCTTTGGAAGAAGCTAAGAAAGAGAACGATCTTGTTCTTTTATCCCCTACCGGATCCGGAAAAACGCTGGCGTTTTTATTACCTTTATTAGCCTCTTTAAAAAGCGAAGTAAGCGGTGTACAAGCACTCATCCTCTCTCCTTCCAGAGAACTGGCTCTACAGATCGAGCAAGTCTTTAAATCGATGGGAACAGGCTTTAAAGTGAATGCCTGTTATGGCGGCCATCCTTTCAAAACAGAAAAAAACAACCTGACTCAGGCTCCTGCAGTATTGGTTGGCACACCCGGCAGATTGGCGGATCATTTGCGAAGAAACAGCTTTGATCCTACTACCATTTCTTTCCTGGTTATGGATGAATTTGACAAGGCACTGGAATTTGGCTTTGAAAAAGACATGTCCTTTATCATTGCTCAATGCTCAGGTCTGAAAAAACGCATGCTGACTTCCGCCACCAAACCCTTGGAAATCCCCGCCTTTGCTGGGATACAGTCTCCTATTGAATTGAATTATCTCACGACAACTAAAGCATTGGAAGGCCTGGAACTTAAAAGTGTTCGGGCTGAAGGACACGATAAACTATACACGTTATTTAAACTCATCTGTAAAATCGGTGACGGAGTATCTTTGGTTTTTTGCAATCACAGAGATGCGGTAGATCGCATCAGTGAATTGCTGCATGAACAAGGTGTCGTTCACGATGTGTTTCACGGCGGCCTGGAACAAGAGAACAGAGAACGAGCACTGATTAAATTCAGAAATGGCAGTCATCGATTGCTCATTACAACTGACCTGGCATCCAGAGGATTGGACATTCCGGAAATCGAACATGTGATTCATTACCAATTGCCTCTAACGGAAGATTCTTTCATCCACAGAAACGGTCGTACCGCACGTATGCATGCGGAAGGCACAGCTTACCTAGTGATGGCAAAAGACGAAGAACTGCCTAAATACATTCACCAGAAAATAAGTGAAGAACCTTTATCGGATAAAACTCCTTTGCCGGAATTACCCTTATGGGAAACTTTGTACATCGGCGGAGGAAAGAAAGATAAAATTAATAAAGTCGATATCGTAGGTTTGCTGCTGCAAAAAGGAGGATTGGCCAAAGATGATCTGGGACTTATTGAAGTGCAGGACAAATCATCGTTCGTAGCCATTAAGCGTGACAAGATTCATCAAACGCTTAACGCGATACGCAATGAAAAAATAAAGAAAATGAAAATGAGAATGGCTATATCCAGGTAATTCGGAGCAGCTGCTAACAGTGATAATAAGTATCCACCATTCGCAGGATCTCTTCCGGCTTGGTGGTGCTGATTACTATTTTTTCAGACTTGGTCTTAACTTTTAATACCATCCTACCTTCCGCCTTGCATACCACGCTGTATGTATCACTATCACTGATCGCACAGGGGAATGAATCCAGATGACCCAGCTCAATCTTATGTACTTCGCTCCATGGAATTCTTGCTTCTGAAAGGAAAGTATTTAATTTTATATCGTTTCGATCTTAACGGGTATACAATTTATTTTTATAAAAATAGACAAGCTCTGAATAGGGAATCGCGGAAAGCAATACCACATAAATAGAAAGCAATCGATTGCGGATGAACCTAAGTATTTATAACTAAAAAGAACAAGTATGCAAATCAAAAT
>JACMQM010000016.1 GCA_014376985.1 Cytophagaceae bacterium
GCTTTTGAATTACCGCCTGATCATTCCGCACCCATTGATGTATATGTTCATCTTTACCATAAGGAACATTCTGAATTAACATTTATTGCTATCAATGAAAAGAGTTACCTGGAAACACATACCAAAGGATACCTTTTTTTGGGATTGATTTATGGAATATTATTTTTAATGGCAGTCTACAATTTGATCCTGTATTTTTCGATCAAAGAAAGAACGTACATCTATTATGTACTATATATATTAAGTGCTGCCTTTTTTATTTCAAGAAAAGATGGATTAGCCTTCCAGTTTTTATGGCCGCATATGCCGCAAATGAATGAGTACCATCATTCGGTAAGTTTGTTTTTGTTGCTAACTACTTTTCTTTTATATACTAATAGTTTTATTGATATCAAGAACACTCATCCGAGAATATACCTTGTCAATAATATTATTTTATTGATTAATTTTTTGCATTTCATTTTTACTTTGATTTTTCCGGCGTACTCCAGTCCATTGCCAATGGTGAGCATTTGTAGTTTTATTTATTTCCTGGGTGTCACTGTTTATTACCTGAATAAAAATTACAAACCTGTTCGTTACTTAGTAGTAGGACTTTCAGCCATGGTCATGGCGTTGATAGTTTTAAAATTGATGTTTCTCAATCTTATCGAATGGAATTGGTTTATTGAATATGTATACAATTATGCCATCGTGATAGATGCGATAGCTATGTCTTTGGCGATGCGTGATAAACTGGTTTATTTAAGAACTAAAAAAGAACAGACTGATCAGGCGAAGTTGGAAGAAGAACGATTGAAAACGGAAAATGAATTGATTCAATTAAAGAATTTAAAATTGGAATCTGAGGTTACTCATCAAAATAGTCAATTGGCTGCTTTTGCTACCAATTCGGTTCAGAAAATGGAATTTCTCAATCGTTTGAAAAAAGAGCTGGAAGATATTTCAGTTGAAGTACCGGAGAATGTTGCACTAAAAAAGTTGATTAAAAACATTGACAAGGAATCTGATTTTGATAATCATTGGGAGCAGTTTCAGTTAAATTTTGATAAGGCGCATAATAATTTTTTAGCTCGTTTAAAAGAAAGCTTTCCCAGTTTAAAACCGGGAGATTTAATGTTGTGTGCTTATACGAAATTGGGAAAATCGAACAAGGAGATTGGTACACTGCTGAATATTACCATCAGTGGGGTAGAAAAAAAGCGTCTCAGACTCAAAGAAAAAATGAATGTTACAGCTGAAATCTCACTTTTTGACTTTTTATTACAAATAAAATAAATTACACTTACTGGGCATTACAAGTTGTTGATTTTTAGACTTTTGTTTAAACTTGATTTTGTCTTTTTACACTTAAATATTTGATTTTTTAGCCCTGTATGGGTTTTGTCCGTCTCTATAACGTAACATTTTACCTTTCCTTCTATAGCTTCATTGTAATAGTTAAGTTCAACTATTTGTAAGAATTCTTCAATTTGTTTGTAGAGTTACGTAAACAAGTACAAATAGTTTCGGCTTAAGTGATATAAACTTTAAACTAAACTTACATTATGAAATCACGCTACATAATTTTTGCTTTAACCGCTATTTTGAGCTTACAAACGGAAGTTTTTGCTCAATGGAATCTTGTCTGGCAAGACGAATTTACCAATGGAATAAGCGGCGATTGGGTTTTTGAAACCGGCGCCGGGGGATGGGGAAATAACGAATTACAATATTACCGTCGTGAAAATGCTACTGTTCAAAATGGCCAATTAGTCATTTCTGCTAAGAGAGAGGCGTTTGGTGGTGCAAATTATACCTCCGTAAGAATGAAAACTCAGGGTAAAAAATCCTGGAAGTTTGGTAAAATAGAAGCAAGAATTGCGATGCCATCATTTAATGGTATCTGGCCTGCATTCTGGATGTTGGGAGACAACATCAATTCTGTGGGTTGGCCAGCATGTGGTGAAATCGATATTATGGAACATGTGAATGCAGGTTCTAGTGTATTTGGTACCATTCACTGGGCGAATGATAACGGATCACATGCAGAATTTGGTGGAAATACTGGTGCTGCTGGTAATCTTACAGCTTTCCATACGTATAGTGTAGAGTGGGATGCTAATTCCATCAAATGGTTGATTGATGGTAATCAATTCCACGTAGCAAACATTGCTGACAATGTAAACAGCACATCAGAGTTACATAACAACTTTTTCATCTTATTAAACTTGGCTGTAGGCGGCAACTGGCCGGGCTTCAACATCGACAACAATGGCTTCCAGGCTAACATGTATGTAGATTATGTAAGAGTGTATCAGGCAGGTTCTACTCCTCCTCCTCCAGTAGGCGGCGGTGGTGTAGCTACAGTATACAAAGATTGTAATTTCGGTGGTTATGCAGTAGGTCTTCCGGTAGGTAACTACGCTTATGGAGATTTATATGCTAGAGGAATAGCAAATGAAGACATCTCTTCTATAAAAGTAAACGGTGGTTATGAAGTGGTGTTGTGCGAGAACGATAACTTAACAGGTGCTACACTTACTGTTCCGGCAGGTGAAAATTCTTGTCTGGTTGGTCAGGGATGGAATGATAGAACAACTTCTTTAATTGTACGCACTGCGACAGGTGTTCCGGCCTTTACAAGAACAATCCAAGCGGAAGATTACAGTGCTATGCTAGGTGTACAAAAAGAAGGAACAAGTGATGCCGGTGGCGGATTGAATGTTGGTTATATTGACAACAACGATTGGCTTGCATACAACGGCATCACTTTCCCTACATCTGGTAATTATAAAATTGAATACAGAGTAGCCAGTATGTATGGTGGAAACAGAATATCACTGGATTTGAATGCAGGTGGTATTCAATTAGGAACAACAGATATTCCTTCTACAGGCGGATGGCAAAATTGGACGACGGTTAGCAGAACTGTCAATGTCAATGCCGGTACATATAACCTCGGAGTGTTCGCTTCCATTGGTGGTTTTAACCTGAACTGGATTCGTATTACAAGAGTAGGCAATGCAAGAACAAGTGAAGAAGATGAAATGGTAACCTCTTCTAATAATGTGGCTGCAGATGGATTAGGAGTATTTCCAAATCCAGTAGAAAATGAACTCTACATTAATTCAGTAGAAGAACTTAATTCGATAAGCATCACGAATGTAATGGGGATAGAAGTATTGACACAAGATACAAATCTTGGTAACATCAATGTTTCAAAATTAGAATCCGGGGTCTACACTTTAACAGCTGTGTCAAAAGAAGGAAATAAAACAACGAAACGATTCATTAAATATTAATATGAAATAAGACTGATCTCCGAGAAGATCAGTCTTATTTTTTTACAACAACCATCCTAAACCAAATACTTAACCAAGCAGTATGAAAAGAGTCTACAAATTATGTTTTAGTCTGATGTTGACCATCGGCTTGAGCTATTATTCGGTAGCACAGACTTCTCTAGGCACGAGCGCCAATTTACTCGGCGAACTAAAGAAGGACCTGAGCTCCAAAAGTACCAACCGCTCAGTAGGATCCAGCGTGGATCTTGATGTTCCCGGATCTAGCTTTACCGGAAAAGTAAACTACAAAGAGTCAGCAACAGGCAGCGAGCTTTTGATGGGAGAGATAGACGGTGTAGGCGGATCTTCTTTCTTTATTAAGGCTAACTCCAATTCACTGGAAGGACATATCATCCTGAAGGGAACCAAAAAAGCTTACAAATATTATTCCGATGCAAGCGGTAATGCTTTTGTAAAAGAAGAAGATATCAATAAGTTGATTTGTATTGATTACGAAAACAAACCTTCTAAAAATCAAAAATCAGAAAAACAGGCAAGAGAAGCAGCAAGCATTTCACCGGCCTTGTTAGACTTGCAAAGTTTACCAGGTGCAGCAGGTGTTGTCATGCTTGACTTTGATGGCTACTATATGCCAGCAGGTAACTACTGGAACAATGGTAATGCCATTGATGCCGCACCATCAGGAATGAGCGATGATGCAGTACTTGAGCATTGGGAAGTGGTATCGGAAGATTACCGTCCCTTCAACGTAAACATTACAACCAACGAAGCAGTATTCAATTCTTATCCAAGAAACAGAAGAATGCGTGTGGTTGTCACTCCAACAAACACGGCAGCTCCTGGAGCGGGTGGTGTAGCTTATTTCGGATCGTTCAACTGGGATAACGATGTTCCATGCTGGGTGTTTATCACATCAGGTAAATCAGGTGGAGATGCTTCTTCTCACGAAGTGGGTCACTGTTTCGATTTGCAGCACGATGCACGTTCTAATCCGGTGGAAGGTTATTTCTTAGGAATAGACAAATCAGCCTGGGCTCCGATCATGGGTGCTGGTTATTACAGACCGGTGGTACAGTGGAGTAAAGGAGAATATAATTATGCGAAGAATGACGGTGATGTACTTCAGGATGACATTGCTACCATTGCTGGTTCTAAATTCGGTATCGGTTTCAGAGGAGATGATTACGGCAACGGTACAGCTTCTGCGGCTGATTTGAGCTACGGTACAAATGGAGCAATCAATCAAAAGAGTGGTATCATTGCTAACGAAGGTGATATAGATTTCTTTTCTTTCAAAACAGGTGGTGGAAATATTACCATTAATGCAAACACCGTATCAAGAGATGGTAACCTAGATATCATTATCCGTTTGTATAACTCAGCGGGACAAGAAATTGCGAATGCCAATCCTACTACACCCGGATTCATAGAAGATGCTAACGGCAGAGATGCTAAATTCTATGCCGCTTTGAATGCTTCATTGACTGCAAATGTTACAGCCGGTACTTATTATGTGTCCATTGATGGTACAGGTGCTAATGACAAAGGTTATGGTGGATATTCTGCATACGGTTCTATTGGTACTTATTTCATCTCAGGTACTATTCCTCCTGCAACTACAGTAGCCAACTCAGATGGTTTTGCAATTTTTGCTAAAGATTGTGCTTACGGTGGATACAACATCGGACTAAACGAAGGTAACTATACACGTGCCGATTTGATCAATAAAGGGATCAATGATGATGATATCTCTTCTATGAAAGTGAAAGAAGGATTTAAAGTGATTCTGTACAAAGACGATAATTATACAGGTACCGCTCTGGAAGTAACAGGTAATAAAGATTGTTTAGTAGCTGATGGATTCAACGATGTGGTTACTTCTCTTAGAGTAGTTGCAAACGGTGTTACTAATCTTAACGGAACATACTTCTTACAAAACAGACACAGCAGTTTAGTGCTTGACGTTCCTGGGTCTTCTGCTGATAATATTCAATTGCAACAATACACCTTAAACAGTTCTGCAGCGCAACAATTTACTTTGACTCATTTGGATAATGGTGCTTATAAAATTACCAATGTCTCTTCAGGTAAAGCATTAGATGTAGACGGTATCAAAACTGACGATGGTGTAAAGGTTCAGCAATGGTCTTACGCAGGTTCTGCCAATCAGCAATGGATCTTGGTAGCTTCTGACGGAGGATTCTATAAACTGATTGCAAGACATAGTGCAAAAGTTTTGGAAATCGGTGGATGGAGCACAGTGAACGGTGGTTTGGCTCAACAATGGACAAACGGTAACCAAGCGAGTGGTCAATGGAAAATTGTTCCTGTACAGGCAGTAGTTGGTACTGGCGACGGTTTGATCGGTAGCTATTACAACGGAATGAATTTTGAAACGGCAAGATTGAATAGAAAAGATGCAACGATCAACTTTGCCTGGGGCAATGGTGCTCCGGATGCGAATGTAAATGCAGATGGTTTCTCTGTAAGATGGACGGGTCAGATTCAACCTAAATATTCTGGTGTGTATACATTCCATGCAAACAGTGATAACGGAAGAAGATTATGGATCAACGGTCAATTGATTATTGACAAATGGTTGGATGATTGGAGTACAGAATACACAGGTACCATTACATTAACAGCTGGTCAGAAGTATGATTTCAAAATGGAATATTTTGAAAACTACGGTGGCGCAGGTGCTAAATTGGAATGGTCAAGTGCATTGCAAGCAAGAGAAGTAATTCCTACTTCTCAATTGTATTCTCCTGCAGTAACGAATGTAGATCCTCAAACACCTACTAATCTAGCGCCTACAGTATCTGTTACGTCTCCCTCTAATGGTGCTTCATTCAATGCTGCTGCTACGATCAACATTACAGCGAATGCTGCAGATGCGGATGGTTCAGTAGCTAAAGTAGAATTCTACAATGGTGCTACCAAAATAGGTGAAGATGCTTCTGCTCCTTATGCTTATACTTGGTCTAATGTTGCTGCTGGTACTTATACAATTACTACTAAAGCAACAGATGATAAAGGTGCAGTAGCTTCTACTTCTGTAACTGTAACAGTTGTAATCGTAGCAGTTGATCAATGTTCAGGCGTTGCTCAATACGTTGAAAATGGAGGTTACATAGCTGCCAGCAAAGCGAAGAATGCCGGTAGAAAATACGAGTGTAAAGAATTCCCTTATTCAGGATGGTGTAACGGTGCTGCATGGGCTTATGCTCCGGGCACTGGTGCATACTGGACAGATGCTTGGTATGACAGGGGGACTTGTACTGCAACAACAGGCGGTGCTAATTCTAACACATCAGAATCATTGTCTATTTCTCCAAACCCTGTACAAGGTGAGTTGAACATCAGCTCTTCTTACAGCTTATCTGGTGCGTCTTTGATGATCATTGATGTAACTGGTAAGACAGTATACAACTCTGGTGCTTCTGAGTCTATCAGCACGGCTGATTTGGATGCAGGTATTTATACTTTGATCTTGATCACTTCTGATAATCAGAAAATGACTAAGAGATTTGTTAAAATGAAGTAATAACCTTTTAAAAGGGGGCTACGGTTTTTATCGTAGCCCCCTTTTTATTTTAGAGCGCACGTATAAAAACGATGTTGACAAATTAAGACTCTAGTACGGCTTTTGTCTGCGGAATAAAAAAGATAAAACAACGACTATTGTTATATTTGATAGGGGAATCATATCAATAGTTAAGAATATGTATAAAATAATTATTAGTCTTTCAATCAGCTTTTTTTTACTCTCAAGTCTTTCCTTTCAAGTAAAGGCGCAAACTGTCAATTCCTGGGTGACCAATGCGAATCAAAGTGCTTTGCTTCAGCAACAGACCGCTGTTAATTTTGCACCAGGCATCGGACCTACCATTTCTGTAAATGATGCTACAACTTATCAAACGATCGATGGGTATGGATTTTGTTTAACAGAAGGCAGTGCGGAAGCCATTAGCAATTTGAATGCAGCACAGCAAGACAACTTATTGAATGAATTTTTTAATACCACTACCGGCATGGGCAACTCTGTGCTTCGCATCAGTATTGGTGCTTCTGATTTGAGTTCTTCTTCTTATTCCTATAACGATGGAGGAGTGGATGTCAATCAAAATAATTTTAGTCTGGCAGGTCCTGATCTGACTTACATCGTTCCACTTGTCAAACGTATTCTTCAAATCAATCCTAACATCAAGATTCTGGCTACACCATGGTCTGCTCCTCGTTGGATGAAAACTAATAACGCATGGATTGGCGGCAGTTTAAATACGGCATACTATGCATCGTATGCCACGTACTTCGTAAAATACATCAATGCCATGAAAGCCCAAGGCATAAATATCTGGGCCGTCACTCCGCAGAATGAACCGGAGAATCCATACAACGAACCCAGCATGGCAATGAATGGCGCGGAGCAAACAACATTCATCAATAATAACCTGGGACCTGCTTTTCAGAGTGCAGGTTTTTCAACCAAGATTATAGCCTTCGATCATAACTGTGACAATACGGCTTATCCTACTCAGGTATTAAATGGTAGTGGCTATGTAGATGGAGCAGCGTTCCATTTGTATGCTGGTAATATTTCAGCCTTGACAACGGTACACAACAACACAGGAAAGAACGTTTATTTTACAGAACAATTCACCAGCTCAAATGGCGGTTTTGCCGGTGACTTTCCATGGCACATGCAAAATGTAATGATCGGTTCCATGAACAACTGGGCGAAGACAGCTTTGGAATGGAACCTGGCTACCAATGCAAGCCTTGGCCCCAAAACACCAGGTGGATGTACGGAATGTTTAGGTGCTGTTACCATCAACAACAGCACGAGTTATACAAGAAATGTTTCCTATTATATTATTGCACAACTCTCTAAATTTGTAAAGACTGGAGCAGTACGTATTGCTTCTTCATCTTCCAATGGAAGTTTACAAAATGTAGCCTTTAAAAATCCGGATGGTTCTATTGTACTGATTATTTTTAACAGTGGAGGCAATCAAACATTCGCAGTAGGTTCCGGATCCAATACGTTTAGCTATACACTAGCCGGTTCATCTGCTGTGAGTTTTGTATGGTCTGCAGGTATACCTCCTACAACAGGTTTAGTAACCGTATACAAAGATTGTAACTACACAGGTTTTTCAGCTGGTCTGGAGATTGGTGATTATAATCTTGCAAGACTTCAATCTTTAGGTGTGCAAAACGACGATATTTCCTCTTTACAAATCACAGAAGGGTATCAGGTAATTTTGTATCAGGACGATAACTTTGGAGGAGGTTCGACGGTCATCAATTCCACTAACAATTGCTTGAACACAACCTGGAACGATAAGGTGACTTCCCTTCGCATTCTGCCTAACGGTGCTACTAATGTGACAGGTAACTATTTTCTTCAAAATAGAAACAGTGGGTTATTTATGGATGTTTTTGCAGCAAGCACAGCAGATGGAGCTAACATATCTCAAGGTTTATTTAATGGCAATACCAATCAGCAATTTACATTCACTCACTTAGGAAATGGATTGTACCAGGCATTAGCAGTGCACAGTGGCAAATCCATTGATGTCAGTGCTATTAGCACAGCGGACGGTGCGAATGTTCAACAGTGGACAAATTTTGGATCTGCCAATCAAAAATTTATAGTGGTACCTACCGGAGATGGTTTTTATAAGTTAGTGGCTTCACACAGTGGGAAAGTAGTAGAAGTAGCCAACGCGGGCACTGCCAATGGAGATAACATTCAGCAATGGACAAATAATAATCAAACCTGCGGACAATGGAAATTTAAACCTGTGACTACTCCAGGTACAGGTACAGGATTAGCTGGTAACTATTTCAATGGAATGAATTTCGACTTATTAAAATATTCCAGAACAGATGCGAATGTCAATTTTGATTGGGGAACAGGAACGCCTAATGCTACTGTCAATACAGATTTATTCTCTGTGCGATGGACGGGTCAAATTCAGCCGGAGTATACAGATGAATACACCTTTTATATAACCAGCGATAATGGACGTAGACTATGGATCAATGACCAATTGATTGTAGACAAATGGTTGGATGATGTCAGTGAAAACACAGGCAAGATTACACTCACAGCGGGACAGAAGTATGAGATCAAGTTAGAGTATTTTGAAAACAATGGCGGTGCCAATTGCAAATTGGAATGGTCAAGCTTCCTGCAGGATAGAGAACTGATACCACAAACACAATTGTTTCCAAATATTCTCCCAACAATAAGCATTACTTCTCCGGCTAATAATGCAGGCTTTACTGCACCGGCATCTATTACAATCAATGCTACAGCAGGCGATGATGGAAGTATTGCTAAGGTTGATTTTTATAACGGAACAACCTGGATTGGAACAAATACTGCAACACCATACAGTTTTACATGGCCAAGTGTTGCATCGGGAACTTATGCCATCACCGCGCTTGCAACGGACAATAGAGGAGGAGTGACACTTTCTTCTGCAGTTACTGTAAAAGTAAATCAGCCCCCTACAGTTTCTATTACGTCACCTGCCAATAACGCAACTTATGTAGGAAATGCAACCATTAACTTTACGGCAACGGCCAGTGATACCGATGGCAGTGTCAGTAAAGTAGAATATTATAACGGTGCCAGCCTGATTGGTTCAGCGACTATTTTTCCCTATGCCATGAGTTGGACAAACGTTGGAGTCGGAACGTATACCATCACAGCGAAAGCGACTGATAACTTAGGTGTTGTGACCACTTCGGCTGCAATTTCAGTAATTGTAAATGCCAATCAGTTACCAACGGTGTCCATTACTTCGCCGGCTAACAATGCAGCGTTCATTTCGCCTGCAAGTGTTTCTATTACAGCTACTGCGAATGATATAGATGGTTTGATTACAAAAGTTGAATTTTATAACGGCACCGCTTTATTAGGGTCGGATAATAATCTACCGTATAACTACAGCTGGACTGGAGTTACGGCCGGTACTTATTCCCTGACAGCGAAAGCATACGATGACAAGACTGGAATAACTACTTCTTCAATCGTTACGATAGTTGTGTCTAATCCTAATCAGCCTCCGACAGTATTCATTACTTCACCGACCAATAGCGATCATTTTACAGCACCGGCTGCTGTTTCCATTGCAGCAACCGCTGAGGATTTGGACGGCTCTATAATGAAAGTGGAATTTTACAACGGTACGACTAAGCTTGGAGAAGATGCGACAAGTCCTTATAGTTTTGATTGGACGGGTGTTGCAGAAGGTAGCTATGCATTGACAGCTGCGGCTATTGATCAGCTGGGATTGACCACTTTTTCTTCGGTATTTACACTCGTTGTAGATCCAGCTCTTTCAACTGGTATGGAAGATTCTCATGTTGATCAGGGTATTGTATTGTATCCAAATCCTGTGTCAGATGAATTAACAATTACTTCTTCCATTCTAAATTTATCATATGCATCATACCAGCTCATGGATATAACTGGCAGAATAGTATTGCAGGGTGCAAGTCTATCTCAAGCAATCCGTTTGATCTCGCTTGAATCCGGCGTATATACAATCATTATTATTAATGGGGATCGTACGTTTATCAGAAGGATCATTAAGCATTAGCTTTAATTTTTATTATTGAAATCATAAAGCAGTTGTTCATTAGAGCAGCTGCTTTTTTTATGATCAAAAAATAGTATGCTGTAATAGGTAGATTGAAAGAAGAATGTAATAATAAAAGAGAGAGGAAGAGTAGTGAAATTATTTACTCTCAAAAATGTAAGAATTAGCTTCTTACAGACTACTATCTATGGTTAACTCCTTAAAAATATAGAATAAGTAATACTTATTAGATTTTACGATTGATGCAATAAAAAGTTCAATTTTCAGATCAGAAATTTTAAAAACCTCCAAGCTATGATTCTACAAAGACGTTTTTCCGCTAAAATAATTTTTACCTTATTTTTTCTCTTTTCAACAGCCGCGCAACTTTTTGCTCAATCCGGAATTTACGTTGGAGGTCATTTTAGAAGAGAAAGAAATCATACCATCAACGACTTGAAAGCTTCTGGTTTTACTTATGTGATTCTATTCAATGTAAACGTAGAAGCCAATGGTGATTTGACAGTAGACGGTGAAACGATATGCAACAATGGCACTTACGTCTTTGGCACTACAAGCCCTAATTATGCAGGAGATGTAGCGGCGTTGAAACAAGGTACAACGTCCATCAATAGAGTTGAATTTTGTATCGGAGGCTGGGGTAATAATTCTTATGACAACATCAGAAGTCTGATCAATTCTCAGGGAACGGCAACGGGTAGTATGTTGTACCGCAATTTCAAAGCATTAAAAAATGCCATTCCATCTGTTGATGCCATCAACAATGACGATGAAGGAGCATACGATGTGAACAGTGCTACTTCTTTTCACATAATGATGGCTGATATCGGTTATAAAACAACTTTAGCTCCTTATATGAATAGAGGCTACTGGCAAAGTCTAGCTACCAATGTAAACAATCAACGTGGTGGTGCAGTAGATAAAATCTATTTACAATGGTACGAAGGCGGTGCAGGTAATAATCCTTGTGATTGGAGATTGAATAATATTGAAATGCATACTGGAGATTTGTATTATGAAAATGCAACAACAGCGAATAACAAAATGATTTCTGCCAGAGACAATTGCGGCGCTAAAGGCGGATTCTTTTGGGTGTATAATGATAACAACATTAATCTAAAAGAATTGGCCGGCAGAGTCAATACGATATACAATGTAAAACCTCCAATCAATTCAACCACCGGATTAGTGACTACTTATAAAGATGTGAACTATACAGGTTTTTCAGGTGGATTTTCTGCAGGCGATTATAATCTTGCAGCATTGAAAGCTTTAGGAGTAGAAGACAATAGCATCACCTCTGTAAAAGTGATGGAAGGTTATAAAATCATTTTATATTTTGACGATAATTTTACAGGCCAGTCAGTGGAAATTACAGCAGACAATGGTTATGTAGGTAATTTCAATGATCAGGTAACTTCTCTGAAAGTAGTAGCCAACGGGGTAAAGAATGTTGCAGGTACTTATTACCTTCAAAATAGAAACAGCGGATTGAATATGGATGTATGGGGAGCGGGAAATACCGATGGAACCAACATTGCTCAGGGAACACCGAATACCGGAAAGAATCAGCAATTCAAATTAACACATTTAGGTGATGGTGTTTATCAGGTATTAGCTGTGCACAGCGGTAAATCAGTGGATATAGATGGCATCAAAACAAATGATGGTGCTAACGTTCAGCAGTGGACTTATTTCGGTTCTCCAAATCAGCAATTCATCGCCGTAGCAACAGATCTATCCGGTTGTTATAAATTGATTGCCAAGCACAGCGGTAAAGTAATAGAAGTGACTGGAGCTGGTAAGAACAATGGCGATAATGTTCAGCAATGGACAAACAATAATCAAATCTGCGGCCAATGGAAATTTTTATCCATCGCAGTCAATGGAAATGGCGATGGATTAACCGGAAACTATTTCAACGGTATGAATTTTGAAACACCAGTATTCAACAGAAAAGATGCAACCATTAACATTGACTGGGCTAATGGATCTCCGGATGCAAGTATCCATAACGATCAGTTCTCCGCTCGCTGGACTGGCCAGGTACAGCCTAGATATGATGGTGTATATAAGTTTTATGTTACCAACGATGACGGAGCAAAATTATGGATCAATAATCAATTAGTAGTTGACAAATGGATCAACGATGGAGGGACAGAATATGCGGGAGAAATTACATTAATAGCCGGACAGAAGTACAAAATTAAATTGGAATACTTCGAAAATGCAGGTGGAGCCAAAGCCAAACTGGAATGGTTTAGTGCTATGCAGTTAAGAGAAGTTGTTCCAACTTCTCAATTGTATGCGAATGCATTACCTGCCATCAGTATTACTTCTCCTGTTAACAACAGCAATTTACTTTCTCCTGCAACGATTAACATCGCGGTGAATGTTTCGGATAATAGTGGTAGCATCGAAAGAGTAGAATACTTCAATGGTGCTGAAAAAATTGGAGAGTCTACCGCTTCACCGTTTGGTTTTAATTGGACAAATGTTGCTAAAGGTACATACACTATCAACGCTAGAGCAACGGATAATCTCGGCGGAGTTTCACCGTCTTCTGCCGTTACAGTTACTGTCACATTGGATGTGAATACGGGTAATGGTGATGGCTTGACGGGTAACTATTTCAATGGTATGAATTTCGAAACACCTGTTTACAGCAGAAAAGATGCTACGGTGAATTTTGATTGGGACGGTGGGTCACCAAATGCTACAGTGAATGCAGATGGTTTTTCAGCGAGATGGAGTGGACAAGTGCAACCGAAATATTCTGGTGAATACACTTTCTTTGTATACAGTGACAACGGTAGAAAACTTTGGATCAACGGAACGTTGGTGATTGATGCCTGGATTGATGATTGGAATGTAGATTACAATGGTAAAATCATTTTAACAGCGAATCAAAAATACGACATCAAGTTAGAGTATTTTGAAAACTACGGCGGAGCAGGTGCTAAATTGGAATGGTCACACGCATCGCAGACAAGAGAAGTGATTCCTGTCAGCCAATTGTATTCGAATGCTTTGCCAACAACCAATATCACTTCGCCGGCTAACAATGCTTCTCTTACAGCACCCACGGCACTTACGATCCATGCTAACGCAGCAGATAATGGTAGTGTTGCATGGGTTGAGTTTTACAATGGCACAACAAAAGTTGGTCAAGTGAATAGTTCACCCTATAGTTTCAGTATAGCGAATGCGCCTGTTGGATCTTATACATTAACCACCAGAGTGACCGACAATCAGGGAGGCATTACAGTTTCTACTGTAATCAATGCTAGTGTAAAATCTTCAACACCTCCACCTCCTGAGAATCAAGTACCGATTGTTACTTTAACCTCTCCGGCAAATGGAGCATCGGTCAATGTGCCAGCAAGTATTACGATTTCAGCTCATGCGACAGATGCAGACGGTACAATCAGTAAAGTAGAATTTTATAATGGCACAACAAAGTTGAGCGAAGATGCTACGTCACCATACAGCTATACCTGGTCAAATGTAGGCGCTGGAACTTATACCATCAGTGCAAAGGCATTTGACAATACCGGCGCGAGCGCGGGTTCATCTTCAGCAAGTGTAACTGTTAAAATGGTAGATACTGATGCTTGTTCAGGTGTAGCCGCTTATATTGAAAATGGAAACTATATAGCAGGCAGTAAAGTGAAGAATGCCGGTAAGCGCTACGAATGTAAAGAATTCCCTTATTCTGGCTGGTGCAATGGCGCGGCATGGGCTTATGCTCCAGGTACAGGTGCTTAATGGACAGATGCCTGGTACGACAGAGGTTCATGTGCTGCAAAAACAGGCGAGTCAGAAAATGTATCAAACGCAACAGTATTAGTTTCTCCTAATCCATCTTCCGGAATAGTTACAGTAAATCTGGATGTCAATAGCCAGGTGAGTGTATATAACATTCATGGAATCGAAGTAATAAGTGTAAAAGAAATTTCAGCTCATGGTAAATTAAATATGAGTGAATTGGCTCCTGGTATTTACACGATTAAAATAGATACAGGATTAGAAATAATGACCCGAATGGTAATTAAATACTAAGAAGGTAGAATGTATATGAATGGGCCGGCAGGAATATCCTGACCGGCTTTTTTGCATTAAAATAGACTTTAACAAAGGTTACATTAGAATATTCCGTTTTTAGCCTCTAAGCTTACATTCCACATTTTGTATGGATTATTTCGGGGTTATTTAGGAATATAGGCAGATATGTACGGGTTTTGTCCGGGTTATAAATGTGCAAAAAGATGTTGTACAGTCTATATTTACTTCATCGGTAACGGTTAGTTTATATTAATTATAAGATCACTAATATATAAATAGCCATACAAAACTATTAAGTATCTGTTTTTCAATTAAATAATCACTATGAGAAGCTTTACAATCAAAATGACTGCCTTTCTGATGCTTATGGCATTATCAATGAGCGGTTTTTCACAAACCTGGCAGCAAGTCTGGTCAGATGAATTTAACGGTTCTATCGGTCCAGATTGGGTATTTGAAACCGGCGCAGGTGGATGGGGGAATAACGAGTTGGAATATTACCGTCAGGAAAATGCAACTGTTCAAAATGGTAATTTAGTAATGACTGCAAAACGTGAATCGTTTGGTGGTGCCAATTATACTTCTGTGCGAATGAAAACTCAGGGACGTAAATCCTGGAAGTTTGGTAAAATTGAAGCGCGTATAGCGATGCCATCATTTAATGGTATCTGGCCTGCATTCTGGATGTTGGGAGACAACATCGGTTCTGTAGGATGGCCAAGATGCGGTGAAATAGACATCATGGAACATGTGAATGCAGGAACTGAAGTTGTAGGTACTATACATTGGGATGATAATGGTCATAAAGAATACGGCGGCAGAACAAGCAACATCGATAACCTGAATAATTTTCATACTTATGCCATAGAGTGGGATCAGAATCAAATCAGATGGTATGTTGATGGCAGACAATACCATGCTGCAACCACTGGCGGAGTAAATGGTACAGACGAATTTCAAAACAACTTTTTCATCTTGCTAAACTTAGCAGTAGGTGGTAACTGGCCAGGATTCAATATCGATAACGGACAGTTTCCTACCAGTATGTTGGTCGATTATGTACGTGTTTATCAAATGGGTACAACACCTCCACCACCAGTAATTCCTTCTTCTACTGATGTAGTTACAGCATATGTAGATTGTAACTACCAAGGATTTTCAGGTGGTTTCCCTATCGGTGATTACAACCTGGCAAAAATGAAATCATTAGGTATCAATGATGATGCGATTTCTTCTCTCCGTATTACACAAGGTTTCAAAGCTTTGTTGTACCAAGACGATAACTTTGGCGGAGAGATTACTGAAATCAATTCAGACAATTCCTGCTTAAACACAACGTGGAACGACAAGGTAACCTCGATGAGGATACTGGCAAACGGTATTACTAATATTGCCGGTACATATTATTTGCAAAACAGAAACAGTAACCTGAACCTCGATGTAAGAGGCGGAATGGGAGCTACGCAAGATGGTGCAAGAATGCAACAATGGAATGTAGCAGGAACAGACAACCAAAAATTTAAATTTGAACATTTAGGTGACGGTGCATACAAAGTAACAGCCGTGCACAGCGGTAAAGTACTGGATATCGACGGCATCAAAAAAGATGATGGAGCGTATGCTCAACAATGGGGTTATGCGGGTTCCTATAATCAACAATTCATTGTAGTAGGCACAGATCTTTCAGGCTGCTATAAACTGATTGCTAAGCACAGTGGTAAAGTTGTGGAAGTGACCGGTGCTAGTACTGCCCTTGAAGCGAACGTACAACAATGGACAAACAATAATCAGACTTGCGGTCAATGGAAATTTGTTGCTCCGATCAATTCGACAACAGGACTAGTGACAACATATGATGATTGTAATTATGGCGGTTTCTCAGGTGGTTTGGAAATCGGAGATTACAACCTTGCCAGATTGAAATCATTGGGTATTCAGGATGATGCAATTTCTTCTCTTCTTATTACTCAAGGTTATCAAGCCATCTTGTTCCAGGATGATAACTTTGGTGGTGCGTCTACAGTCATCAATTCAGACAATACTTGCCTGAACACGACGTGGAACAATAAAGTAACTTCTATACGTATCACAGCAAATGGTGTAACAAATGTCGGAGGTACCTATTACTTACAGAATAGAAACAGCGGCTTGAACATGGATGTAAATGGTGCAAGCACAGCAGATGGTGCGAACATCATGCAGGGAACTGTTAATAATGGAACTAATCAACAATTCAAATTCACTCACTTAGGTGATGGCGTATATCAGGTATTAGCTGTACACAGCGGTAAATCAGTAGATGTAGATGCCATCAAAACGAATGATGGTGCCAATGTTCAACAGTGGACTTACTTTGGTTCTGCTAACCAACAGTTCATCGTATTTCCTACGGATGTAGCCGGTTGTTATAAATTGATTGCTAAGCACAGCGGTAAAGTAGTAGAAGTGGCTGGCGCAAGCACTGCTAACGGAGCGAATGTTCAGCAATGGACAAACAATAACCAAACTTGCGGACAATGGAAATTTATGCCATTGGTAGTTGTGCCTCCGGTGGATGGAACAGGTGATGGCTTGACCGGTAACTATTTCAACGGAACGAATTTTGAAACACCGGTTTACAGTAGAAAAGATGCAACGATCGATTTTACATGGGGCAATGGTTCACCTAATTCAGCAGTGAATACAGATGCTTTCTCAGCGAGATGGAGCGGACAGATTCAACCTAAGTATTCTGGTGAATACACTTTCTTTGTGAACAGTGACAACGGTAGAAGACTATGGATCAACGGAACATTGGTGATTGATTCTTGGATTGATGATTGGAACGTAGATTACAACGGTAAAATCATATTGACAGCGAATACTAAATACGACATCAAGTTAGAATATTTCGAAAACTTCGGTGGAGCAGGAGCTAAATTGGAATGGTCACATGCTTCTCAAACAAGAGAAGTCGTTCCGACGAAACAATTGTATTCAAACAATCTACCAACTGTAAGTATTACAGCGCCGTCTGCTACAGCAGTATTTGATTCACCGGCAAGTATTACATTTACTTCTTCCGCTGCTGATAACGGTAGCGTAGCAAAAGTAGAATACTACAATGGTGCAACGAAAATAGGACAAGCGACAGCTAATCCATACAGCTTCACTTGGAGCAATGTTGCTGCGGATACTTATACCATCACTGCAAGAGCAACAGACAATCAAGGTGGAGTAACAGTTTCAGCTGCCCTGTCTGTAAAGGTAAACCAAGGTACAGCACCTGTCAATCAGGCACCGAATGTAATACTTACTGCTCCTGCAAATGGATCATCTTATAATGCTCCTGCAAGTATCATCATATCAGCAAATGCTTCAGACAATGATGGTACAATTGCCAAAGTAGAATTTTACAATGGAATGCAGAAGTTGGGAGAAGATGCTTCTTCTCCTTACAGCTACACAATTTCAAATGCTGCTGCCGGTACTTATACAATTAGTGTGAAAGCATTTGATGATAAAGGTGCAAGTACAACATCTGGAAGTGCAAGTGTAACAGTGAAAACTGTCATTACAGATGCATGTTCTTCTGTTCCTACTTACATAGAGAACAATGGTTACGTACCAGGAAGTAAAGTGAAGAGTGCTGGTAGACTCTACGAATGTAAAGAATTCCCTTACTCAGGCTGGTGTAATGGAGCTGCGTGGGCTTATGGCGCAGGTACAGGTGCATATTGGACAGATGCTTGGTATGATAGAGGTTCTTGCGCTGCAAGAACAGGAGAAGAAGCTGCTGCATTTGCAACCAATGAAGTAAGCATTGCTCCTAACCCTGCTTCTGATTTCATCACGATTCAATTGAATAAAGATTCGGATGTATCCGTATATAATAGCCAGGGAACGCTAGTATTATCTTCTACAAAAGTAGAATCTAACGGTACGTTAAATATCAGCAGTCTGGCTGCTGGAATGTACTTTGTAAAAATAGATACAGGTTCAGCAATCGTTACTAAAATGATTCTGAAGAGATAGACCTTTTAACCAGGATTTTTGATAAGGGAGTTGGTGATTACCAACTCCCTTTTTTTATTTCTCTTTTTAAACAATTGAAATATTATAATATTCTATCGGCACAGTATTTTAGCAAGTGTACCAAGAAATTTTCAAGAATGTTACAATGCTACAATAGGAGAAATTTTATTTCCAACAAAACAGAAGCCTTTGCAGATTTTACAATTGGCACGATGCCTATCATAGGACCGCATGTAAATTATATGAAGCCATACATTGATGCCATCTGGACAAAGTATACGAATGAAGATCTAATATTCAATGCTGGTGATGCCGGCATATGGAAAGGTAAAGTAGACAATCAAGATCGCTTGGTTATGTATTGTCAAAATACAACCGGCGGATTCGTTGGGAAGAATAGGGAAGGATTAGTTTTAAAACTTAATGATGCTCTCAATTAAAATTATAGTCATGCAAACGAGCTTAGGGAAGAGCTATCAAGTAATTTTAATTCATTACAGACCATCGTCCTGCTTAAATATAAATAATCTCATTACTTGTATTTTATGTATATAAATAACTGCTCAAAATGTATATCTTTTAATTCACCATTTGTCTGCAAAAGACATATTTCTCTATTTTCTCCAAGTTTTATAGAGGTTTTTTTATTTTATGGAGAAATAGGTTGATATTTTAACATATTTTTTAATTTATTAGATATAATTACCAATTATAGTATTAAAAAAAATCTTAATAATCAGTAAAATACATATATTTTAATTTAATGACCGTTTTTAATATTGTCATCTAAGTGAAAAAAACTTATATCGCAATAACTTGTTTTAACGTTTAAAATAGGCATTTTTTTGCTTTTTAAGTGTTAAAAATATATAATAAATAATATTAAATATTGGCAGAGTACAAATATTTGCTTATTTATGTAATGTATGTTACGTTTGTGTGTAGTATTAAAGAGAGAAGAAATATCCAATAACCAAAGACCATAAACAAGGATTTTGTCAAACAATCCAGATCGGATATTTTGTAAATCTATTTTACCAAAATTGCACATTAATAAGATAAGTCAATCGTATCCAGCTTCAAAAAAGACTTCCACAACATGAAAAAAAAGCTACCTCACACGACTATCAAAATGTACATTTTAATGGTCATGACGCTATTTATTTGTAGCGGAGCATTCGCTCAGAATTCCATTCCGTTTGAAATTAAAAACACCTCGGACTATGGCGATGGTGAATTATTTGTTGCCATTGTTGGTATCAGCAATGACAGACATGTTTGGATTGATATGAAGACAGGTCAACAAAAAGACATGTCTCCTTCCTATAATACTGTTCAAGGTCCAATGTACAATGGAAACAAAGGTCCAGGTACCAATGGTATGTATGCCAATTGCTTTACTAAATTAAGCGACATTCCTAGTAAGAAGATCAACCTTCAAGGTATCTATGGTTGTCGAATGTTTATTTCTGTGAAGAGCCAATTGTATTTCTATTTCTTCGGAGCCACGGGTGCACAAACAGGTTATACTTCTCCAAGTCATACGGATCCTACAGATCCTAACAAAGGTATTAAATATGAAGTGATCGAGTTGACATACAACACACTTGGTTTCTGGGGAAATACAACACGTGTAGACGGTTACCAATATCCAATGGGTATGGAAGTAACGAGTAATAATGGTTCAGTAACGAAAACAGGGGAGTTAAAATCACATGCTGAAATTGGTGCAGCTTTTCTATCGTCAGTTCCTACAGAGTTTAAATCTTGTTACGATGCAGCGAGTGGATCAATTTTGTTTCCAACAAAAACAGTGGATTGGGCTGATGGCTCTATCGGTACAATGCCGAACAGAGGCCCTTATGTAAACTATATGCAATCTTATATTGATCAGGTGTGGGCAAAATATAGAAACGAAGATTTGATTTTCAGTTCTGGTGATGCCGGTGTTTTCAAAGGAAGAGTTTCCGGAAATCAATTAACCATGACTTGTATCTCTGGCGGATTTAATGGTCGTACAGGAATTGTTCAGAATAAACCGACAACACAAGAAGCGTTTGAAGGAAAAGGCGTATTTGATAGAGGCATAGCAGATGTTACGGTTGATCTTGTAGTACAAGCCCAATTGACAGCTGCGTTTACTCGTCACCTGATTTCTTTAGCAGCAAATCCAGGACAACAAGACTGGTCAAAACCTGCTACTTATTACGCCGCTGGCCCTTGTAACTATTATGCTAAATTCTGGCACCGCACTGATATTAGCTTAAACGGTTTATCGTATGGTTTCGCATACGATGACGTATTCAATCAGTCTTCTACGATGTACAGTGGTTCTCCCAAAAGCATTTTAGTTTTGTTTGGTGGTTATGCAAAATCAGTACCTCCTACAGATCCTCAGGTTCCTTCTTCTACAGGTTTAGTTACTGTTTATAAAGATTGTAACTACACCGGTTTTTCAGGCGGACTTTCGATTGGTGATTATAATTTAGCCAAACTAAAAGAGTTAGGTATTAAAGATGATGATATCTCATCTCTTCTCGTTACACAAGGTTATCAGGCAATCTTATACCAAGACGATAACTTTGGCGGTACTTCTACGGTGATCAATTCAGACAATACTTGCTTGAACACGATCTGGAACGATAAAGTAACTTCTCTACGTATTATAGCAAATGGTGCAACGAATGTTGCAGGTACATATTTTTTGCAAAACAGAAACAGTGGTTTGAATATGGATGTATTTGGCATCAGCACAGCTGATGGCGCTAACATCTCTCAAGGAACTCCTAATGGAGGAACTAATCAGCAATTTAAATTCACTCACTTAGGTGAAGGTGTATACCAAGTGTTAGCTGTACACAGCGGAAAATCGGTAGACATAGATGCCATCAAAACCAATGATGGAGCTAACGTTCAGCAGTGGACTTATTTTGGTTCTGCTAACCAACAGTTCATCGTGTTTCCTACAGATATAGCAGGTTGTTATAAATTGATTGCTAAGCACAGTGGTAAAGTTGTAGAAGTAGGTGGCGCAAGTCTTGCTAACAATGCTAACATTCAGCAATGGACAAATAACAATCAAACATGCGGACAATGGAAATTTATATCTCTATCTACGCCTCCGCAGGTAGGTACAGGAACTGGCCTGACAGGAAATTATTTCAATGGAATGATTTTTGAAACACCTGTATACAATAGAACAGATGCTACTATCAGTTTTGATTGGGGCAATGGTTCTCCTAATGCAGCTGTCAATGTAGACGGTTTCTCTGCTAGATGGACTGGCCAAGTTCAACCGAAATACACTGGTGAATATACCTTCTACATGAACAGTGATAACGGAAGAAGACTATGGGTAAATGGTCAATTAGTAATCGACAAATGGATTGATGATTGGAATATTGACTACTCTGGTAAAATAAATTTAGTTGCCGGAGTGAAGTATGACATTAAAATAGAATACTTTGAAAATTATGGAGGTGCAGGTTGCAAGCTAGAATGGTCAAGCGTTGCTCAAACAAGAGAAGTAGTTCCTGCAAGTCAGTTGTATCCAAATCCATTGCCAACAGTAACCATTACATCACCTGCAAACAATGCATCCTTTAACGCGCCTGCTTCCTTTACGATCACTGCTTCAGCAACTGACAATGGTGGTAGCATCTCCAAAGTAGAATTCTATAACGGTGGCAATAAATTAGGAGAAGATAATTCAGCTCCATACGAATTCAACTGGACAAACGTAGCTACAGGTACTTATATACTTACGACCAGAGCATTTGACAACTTAAGTGCTGTGGGGGTTTCAGGTTCAGTTACGGTAAAAGTAACTACAGGTACAAATCCTCCTCCAGTTAATCAGGCACCAAGTGTAACGCTTACAGCTCCTGCGAACGGAACCTCGTTGAATGCCCCGGCAAGTATAGCTATTACAGCGAATGCATCAGATGCAGACGGTTCTGTTGCTAAAGTAGAGTTCTATAACGGAACAGCAAAAATAGGAGAGGACCTTACTGCGCCTTATGCCTATACGGTTTCTAATGCGGGCGCAGGTACTTATGTAATCAGCGTTAAAGCAATTGATAACCTGGGTGCTGTTACTACTTCCGGTAGTGTATCGGTAACAGTTGTAGCAGCATCTACCGATCAATGCGCAAGTGTTGCACAGTATGCAGAGAACAATGGTTATGTGGCAGGAAGCAAAGTGAAAAATGCCGGCAAACGCTACGAGTGCAAAGAATTTCCTTACTCAGGCTGGTGCAACGGAGCTTCATGGGCTTATGCACCAGGCACAGGAGCTTACTGGTCTGATGCATGGTACGAGAAAGGTTCTTGCGCTGCAAGAACTGGTGAAGCAGATGCCTTAGCAATAGAATCCTCTGTACTCATTTCTCCTAACCCAAGCTCAGGTATCATCAACATTCATGTAGAAACTATTTCTATTGTGACATTATACAATGCACAAGGAATGGAAGTCATGAAATCAACTGTAACTCCACAAGGGGCAATGGACATTAGTCAATTGTCATCAGGAATGTATACAGTGAGAATTGATACAGGTGCAGAAGTATTGACCAGAATGGTGATTAAGAATTAAATTTAAAGGTGTGGTTGATGTAGGCAGAGTTGACTCGTTCTACTCTGCCTTTTTTTATATTGTAATAGTTGTAAAATAGTATTATTTAATGCCGTGGGGAATAATTGCCTCATAGAAACTGCATGGATAGAGGCAATGAGCGATATTAGGTATACTATATATGGAAACTATTTTATATATTAAGCAAGATCAAATGGTGCCAGAATCATTGGTCAATAATAAAGTTTTCAATCCAACCCAGCTCCTTATGGAAAAACGTTACAACTCAAAAAGATGTTTTTTTTATTTTCTCACCGGTTTATTATGGACTTTATTTTTGACTAAAACACAAAGTGTATTCAGTCAGATAAATGTTTCCGATGCCCATTATTGTAGTCCCGGTAAAGCGGTATTTACTACCAGTGATGCTGGCTGTGCTACTTATAGATGGCTGGA
Source organism: Cytophagaceae bacterium (assembly GCA_014376985.1). Lineage (GTDB taxonomy): Bacteria > Bacteroidota > Bacteroidia > Cytophagales > Cytophagaceae > JACMQM01. The sequence continues at coordinate 24,015 of JACMQM010000016.1, forward strand.
TCGGCAAGGCATTCAGCTTGCAACAGGATGTACATTCACTACTCCGTTTATCGGTTTAAATCAAAAGTATACCGTGGTGAGTTCTTCAGGAGTAGGAGGTACAGTGGGTTATGCTTATGGTGCTGCGGGTTTAACAGGATTAACAAGCAATACATTTACTGCTGTCGCTACCGTACAAAATTCCTACATTACCAATTTCCAAGTCAATAGCACAACAGCACTCAATACCGTTGATGCCGTCTATACAGCCAATAATAATTTTAATTGCGATCATAATGTCGTCTTGACACTAAAAGATGGTGGAGGCACAGTGATTGGTACTTATTCGCCGCTGACTTTTTGCGCTGCAGGCACTAAACAAAACATTACGATCAATATAGGAAAGACATTAGCTGCCGGAAATTATTCGATTACCGTAACAACACCGGCCAGTTTTTATGACGAAGGAAAACCTGATATGTATACAGGAGGGGCTAACTACACTTTAGGCGGGCCTCTGGACTATGGCTTCATGCGCTTTACTGGGAATGGTGCAGGTGGGAATGCCTGGGGTGGTTTGTACAATTGGAACATGTCAAACAGTACGACCAGTAAAATCATTACGGCTATCGATGATTGTTCTGCTACCGTATGTAATTCTGTCGTTGCACCATTGGTCAATTATGATTTTGGTTATGGTGCTTCCAATCCAGGTGGTGCTCAGCCTCCGGGAACCAACACGTATCTTTATGAACCTACCTTAAATGAAAACTCCGTAGGAGATGGGGATTATACGATCCTTAGACACAATACGGGTGTTACACAAAATAATACCTGGCATTTAGTCACTCAGGATCATACCGGCAAACCGAATGGTTATTATATGATGGTCAATGCAGATTACACTCCGGGTGTATTTTATCAATCTACCGTCAATGGTTTGTGTGACGGGACTTATTATGTTTTTTCAGCTGCAATCCTAAACATCTTGAAACCCTCTGCCTGTGGTGGAGCAGGGATTACTCCAGATGTTAAATTTACCATCAAAGATTTAGGGGGATCAGTATTACAGGAATTTTCTACCGGTGATATTCTTCCAACCGCTACTCCTCAGTGGATGGTGCCTTCCTTTAACTTCTTCCTTCCTCCCGGCAATAACTCTGTTCAGTTGATTCTTTCAAATACCAACCCAGGTGGATGCGGCAATGATTTATTGTTGGACGATATACTTTTCTCCCCTTGTTTCCCAACTTTTGAAGTAGATGATCCGGGTACAGTGTGTGCGAATGTAAACAAAACAATGAACGTTACTTTATCTCCAGGTTATGCGGGTTCGTTGTTGCAATGGGAAAAAAGTGATGACGGAGGAAATACTTGGGTGGCCGTGCCAGGTGCCACGAGTAATCAATACACCATCGAAAATATTACCCTGGCTCAAAATGGAGAGAAATACCGTTTACAATTGCAGTCGTCATTAGGTGGTGGTATGTACGGTTGTCCTTTAAAATCTAAACCTGCAACGCTAGCTATAGAAGATTGTAGTACCCTCCCTGTAAAATTCATAGACTTTCTGGTCACATCAAATCAGGCGAATGGCGCTGATATCAGCTGGACAACAGTGGAAGAAGCAAACATTGATTATTATGCGATTGAAAGATCTTTTGATGGTGTACTATTTGAAACCATAGGTTTCAGTTCCCCAAAAAATCAACAAACGATCAATACATACCTTCATACAGATCACGAAGCATTCAACTTTGTGGTTTACTATCGAATAGCAGAGTACGATGTGGATGGAAGTTTCATGCGCACTGGTATTAAAGCTAAATACCCTTTAAATTCTTCTTTGCCTAAATTGTCTGTATCGCCTAATCCTGGCAAAGGAATCTATACTATATCATTTGTTCAGACGAACAGCGAAGTACAATCTATCGCTTTAAGCTTAACCAGCATGACAGGCAAGCAAGTCTTTCAAGAAGCGATTCAGCTGGATCATTCAAGCCCAAGTCATGTGTTGAATATTTCTTCTCTGGCTTCGGGGATCTATTTGCTGGAAGTGACTGATGCTAACAATAGTTGGACGGAAAAAATTATTAAGGAATAGTATAAAATTTCTTGAGATAAGATTTGGGGAAAGCATAGAAGTATACTTGCGTTAGGGATTGAGCCATTGTCTGAGCTCTTTTTCTTTGATTGGAGAGTGATTATGCTTGGAAGTTAATTCAAAGAAAAAAGCGAGTGGCGAAAGCCCGGCCCGAAGGGAACGCCATAAGAATACTCCTTTTTATTTAGTAATCGCAGTAATTAATCTATACTCAAACATCTTCGCAGTCTTAATTAGAGATAGTTGATGTTCTAATTTATGTTATAAAAAGAATAGGGGCGTTCCCTTCGGGCGGGCTTTCGCCACTCGCTTTCCCGCTGAAAAAGCGGGAAGAGCTCAAACAATGGCTCAATCCCTAACGCGAATATTTTATTACCTAAAAAAACATGACTCAACTATATTCAATACTTATTTGATTAGTTAATCATTTTAATCTGCTTTTTTGTTGTTGTGTAAGAGTATGAATACCGTTTAAACTCTATATTTTTTTATTTTTAATCTATCCTAAGTAATTGCTGTTAAGACTTTTATTTTTAATTGATGGGCTTTCATTGATATTCCGTTTAGACTAATAGTCTTTTTTAAGCAAAAGCCCGTCTTTTGACGTATTATCCTATAAATAATAAACTAAATCCTACATGAGAAAGTGGCCGTTGATAATGGTATTGTTTTTTGGATTCATCGCTTTGGATGTCTTTGCTCAAGCTCCGGTTAATGTAACGAAAACAAATACTAAACCTGTATATGTGCACATCATGCCTTGGTTTGATGGACCGAAGACATTAGGTACCAATAACTGGGGATACCATTGGAAAATGCAGAATAAGAATCCTAATATAATAGTGGATGCAGGAACAGGTAAAAGGCAAATTGCTTCCCACTATTATCCTGAAATCGGTCCTTACGACAGCAGCGATCCGGATGTGATCGATTATCAATTGTTATTGATGAAACTCTCAGGAGTAGACGGTGTATTGATTGACTGGTATGGTACAGCAGGAACGGTCGGTGATATAGCAAGTAACCTTAGAAATTCAGATTCCATCGTGAGCAGGTCTGTGCCTTCAGGATTAAAATTCGGACTTGTAATAGAAGATCGTTTTACCGGTGGTGATGTCAATATTCAACATAACAGTATGATCTATGTCAGGGACAATTATTTTACCAAATCAAATTACATCCGCTACGGTGCTGCCAGCGATCCTTTGGTAGGTATTTTTGGACCTGATCAAATAACGGGTTCAGCAAATTGGACTACAATTCTTTCCGGTATTGAAGACATAGAATTTTTGCCTCTAGAGTATAAAGGGGGAGACGTTGGTACTGCTAACAGCGACGGTGAGTACGCATGGCCTTACCAATCACCCAATACATCGGATCATTTGACCCAATTGGAAAATTTTTATAAGTTTCGTGCAACCGGATTAAAAACGGCGATGGGAGTTTTATATCCGGGCTTTAATGATTTTTATGCGCAGGGAGAAACGAATGGTACGAGTTATTTTAATATTCCTCATAATGGAACCGCTACGCTGACACAAACCATGACGCTTGCTAATACCTATACAAATAAGCTGGACATGCTTCAGGTCGCCACCTGGAATGATTATGGAGAAGGAACGATGATAGAACCTACTTTTGAATTTGGTTATACGTTTCTTGTTAAACTGCAAGAGTATACCGGCGTGTCTTACACGGAAGATGACTTAAAGCAAGTGACGAGGTATTATAAATTAAGAAAACAATACCCGAACGATGCGGCTATTAAAACCAAATTGAATCAGGTATATAAATATTTTGCAGCTCTTCAAATTTCAGATGCAGTAGCTTTGATGTGTACGATTGATAATGCAACAGGCTGTACCAGTACACCGCAGGTAGCTGTTACTGCTACGGGATCGCCTAAAGAAGGAAGTGCTACAGGAACGTTTAACTTTACGGGAACAAATCTAACCGGGAATACAACAGTAGCTTATACAATAGGAGGTACTGCAACTTCAGGTGATTACACTAGCAGTCCCACATTATCTGGTTCTGTATTGCTGACTATTGCACAGCCCTCTGTTACCGTAACGGTTACACCTGTTGATGATGCATCTTATGAAGGTACAGAAACTATGATCGTAACACTTACCAGTAATGCGGCCTATGTCATCTCACAAACAACGGCTACTCTTAATATATTAGATAATGATCCGGTTCCTTGTACGGCGCCTGTTATATCTTTTACGAGCAGTGCGCCAACGATCAACCAAACGATTGAGGCGACTTGGGCGAAGGCACCAACATCTGCTCTCACTAAAGTTTCATTTGGTACGATGCCAGCCGATTTCGCCGGATCAAGGTGGAGAGCCATGTATAATGCCAGTTACTTGTTTGTGTTGGTAGAAGTAAAGGATAATACAAAGACCAATGATTCTGGAGTAGACTGGTATCAAGATGATGCCATAGAAATATTTATAGACGGAAACAACAGTAAGAATACAAACTACGATGGCAGCAATGATTTCCAAATTGCTTTCCGTTACAATGATGCTA
>JACMQM010000089.1 GCA_014376985.1 Cytophagaceae bacterium
AGGAGAATCATTTCTTTCTGATAAAGCTTTCAAGGCATTGAAACCACCCATACCAGATTCTACGATAGCTGCTTCAGAACCACCGGTTACGATGATGTCTGCAATACCGAGTCTGATGTAATTAAAGGAATCAACAATAGCATTCGAAGAAGAAGCACATGCTGATACCGTTGAAAAATTAGGTCCTCTGAACCCATGACGCATAGATATATAGCCTGCGCTAATGTCTATGATCATTTTCGGAATAAAGAAAGGATTGAAGCGAGGCGTACCGTCGCCTGCTGCAAAGCCCATCAATTCATCATGAAAGGTTCTTAAACCACCAATTCCGGCTCCCCAGATTACGCCGACCCGGTCCACATCTATGTTATCCTTGGATATACCGGCGTCGGTAACCGCTTGTTCAGCGCATACCACGGCATATTGAGTAAAAGGATCCATCTTTCGGGCTTCTTTTCTATCGATGAAGTCCTCCACATTGAAACCTTTCAGCTCACAAGCAAACTTAGTTTTGAATTTAGCGGGATCGAATTTTGTAATCGGGGCTGCACCACTTACTCCATTTTCTAACGAAGTCCAATACTGCTGAACAGTATTGCCAATAGGCGTAAGTGCTCCCAGCCCCGTAACCACAACTCTTTTTAAAGACATAAAAGGGAGAGTATCCTCTAAAACTGGATTTATTTAACGTGTTGTTCCAGGTAAGCAATTGCTTGACCTACTGTTGTGATGTTTTCAGCTTGTTCATCAGGAATAGAAATGTTAAATTCTTTTTCGAATTCCATGATCAATTCAACTGTGTCAAGAGAGTCAGCACCCAAGTCATTTGTGAAACTTGCCTCAGGAGTTACTTCTGATTCTTCAACGCCCAATTTGTCGACGATGATACTCTTTACTTTTTGTGAAATTTCAGACATTGTTCTAAATGTTTTAGTATAACCGAGTGCAAAGAAAATTATTTAAGGGCTTTATGTCAATGAAAATCGATTATATCTTTTAACAGTTATGCACATTCTTTTAATTTAGAGTGATTTAATTTTATATTTAGCCTCTCTAAAGGGGCTTTAACATGAAAAATGAGGGGTTTATCATAGAGTTAGATTTCGATTTCGACCTGTTCGCCATTATTTCTTCCGCCAAGGAATATAAGCTTGCCTGGTGGTTCAATAAAGTCCTATGCATTGACTTACAGAAAGATGAAGATATATCGATCGATTTTTTAAAAGGTAAATCATTGTCTGTATCGAACTACAGTTTTAAAACCACTCATTCTTCCATTCATCTTATTAGGAACAAATGCAGTGAATATGCTAACTTCGCCAAACCTTTCCTGTTGCCAGAACTGCAACAGTACGATTATTTGCTGATGGTGAAGGACCCGGCAGAGTTATACGAGTTAAAAGAGTGGACGCAAAAAGTGTCTGCTGTTCCCATTGTACAATTAATACAGCAAATAGATATCAATAGCTTACAATCAAAAGAGAATTTAATTTTTGAATAACATGGTAAATAAGAAAACGAAAATTGTTGCAACAGTTGGGCCCGCATGTAATAACAAAGAGAAACTATGGGAATTAGTGTTGGCCGGAGCGAATGTCTTCAGATTGAATTTTTCACACGGTACCCATGAGGGGCACCGCCAGGTCGTACAATATATACGCGAACTGAATGCTGAGCACGGTACAAACATCAGTATCCTTCAGGATTTACAAGGACCTAAAATCAGAACAAACGAAATTGAAAATAATGGTGTAGAGATCATCGCAGGTGAAAAAATAATCATTACCAGTGAAAAGATGATCGGTAATAATAACAAGATCAGCACGTCTTACCAGGCGCTTACTTCAGACGTAAAACCAGGCGATACTATTCTTATTGATGACGGAAACCTGGAGTTGCGCGTTTTGCAATCAACGGGCAAAGAGGTAGAAGCTATGGTAATCTATGGTGGTATCTTAAAATCACGTAAAGGCATCAACCTACCTAATACAGAAGTTTCTGAACCTTCTTTGACAGAGAAAGACAAAGAAGATTTGGCTTTCGGTATAGAAATGGGAGTGGATTGGATCGCCCTATCTTTCGTACGTAGAGCTTCAGATATGATCGATATCAAAGCGATTATTGCTAAGTCTGGTAAAGAAATAGGAGTAATTGCCAAAATTGAAAAACCAGAAGCGGTAGCTGATATCGATGCTATTATTGCTGAGTCTGATGGTTTGATGGTAGCCAGAGGTGATCTTGGAGTAGAACTTCAAATGGAAGATGTACCGATGATCCAGAAAATGATCGTTAGAAAATCAAACCTGGCTTGTAAGCCGGTGATTGTAGCGACTCAAATGATGGAAAGTATGATTACAAATCCTCGTCCTACACGTGCAGAAGCCAATGACGTAGCGAACGCGATCATTGACGGTGCTGATGCGGTGATGTTGAGTGCTGAAACAGCATCAGGTAATTATCCTGTATTAACGGTACAAAGCATGGCACGTATTTGTATGTCGATTGAAAAAGACGCAGATCAGATTTATAATAAAATCCCTAATGAGGATGAATCCACTTATACAGATAATGTGATTCATACGGCTTGTGATCTTGCACACAGCACCAAATCAAAAGCCATTATCGGTTTAAGTCAAACAGGTTATTCTGCCTTCCGTATTGCGGCACACAGACCTAAGGCGGATATATTCCTTGTCACTTCTGATCGTCAAAAGCTAACGCAATTGAATTTGCTATGGGGCGTAAAAGGATTTTACTTTGATCAATTTACATCTACAGACGAGACGATTGAAGAAGTGAAAAATCAATTGGTAGAAGCAGGTAAACTTCAAAAAGGAGATGTGTATGTAACGACAGCGGGTATGCCGATGGCCAACACGATTCGTGCCAACAGCCTTAAATTGGGAGTAGTAGAATAAGCAACCTTTATACATGAGTAATTTACCTACAGCAGTTAATTTTTCCTTGCTGAAAAAAATAAGTGAAACTCCTGGTGTCTCCGGCTATGAAAAACCTATCAGGGATTTTCTAGTGCAGGAACTCAAGGCATTGGGAGTTTCATCTTCTATTGATGCCATAGGCAATCTTACTGTTCTAAAGAAGGGCAAAGATTCCAGTAAAAGAATACTGGTTGCCGCACACATGGACGAAATCGGATTCATCGTGACACACGTGGATTCTCAAGGCTTTCTTCGATTCAATGCATTGGGTGGTTTTGATCCTAAAACCCTGACTTCGCAACGTGTGATTGTTCATGGTAAAAAGGATCTCATGGGTGTGATGGGGTCAAAACCCATACACGTGATGTCAGCCGATGAAAAGAACAAGCCTGCTAAGATGGAAGACTTTTTCATTGATCTTGGTCTGCCTAAAGAAGAAGTCGATAAGTATATTACCGTTGGAACGCCTATTACACGAGAGCGTACGCTGGAGTGGATGGGAGATTGTGTGAACGGTAAATCTTTGGACAACCGTATTTCAGTGTTTGTCTTATTGGAAACATTGAAATGTTTAGGCGATGTGCCTTACGATTTGTACGCAACATTTACAGTACAGGAAGAAGTAGGATTAAGAGGTGCGCAAGTCGCTGCACATACTGTCAATCCTGACTTTGCCATTGCATTGGATACAACAATTGCTTACGATGTACCTGGTGCCCGTGACTATGAAAAAGTAACGGAACTGGGTAAAGGTACTGCCATTAAAATATTGGATTCTTCTACCATTGCCGATTACCGCATGGTGAACTATATGAAGAAGACCGCTGATAAGCACAAGATCAAATGGCAACCGGAATTGTTGACAGCCGGTGGTACGGATACTGCACCGTTGCAACGTTTTGGCAAGAATGGATCTATCGCAGGTGCCGTGTCTATTCCTACAAGACACATACACCAGGTCATAGAAACAGTTCATAAGGATGATATTTTACAAAGCATCCATTTATTGAAAGTTACTTTAGAAGAATTAGATACTTACAATTGGGATCATGCCCTTGATCACACGAATTAATTACTATGGGACGCGCATTTGAATTTAGAAAAGGACGAAAACTAAAACGTTGGGGCCAAATGGCCAAAACGTTTACGAAGATAGGGAAGCAGATCGCTATGGCTGTAAAGTCAGGCGGACCTGATCCGGATAATAACTCTCGTTTGAGGGCGATCATTCAAAATTCCAAGGATGCCAACATGCCCAAAGACAATGTCGACAGGGCAATCAAGAAGGCTTCTTCGAAAGACGATGGTGATCTGAAAGAAATGGTTTATGAAGGTTATGGTCCTTACGGCATCGCTTTTGTGATTGAGTGTGTTACAGACAACCCTACACGTACGGTAGCCAGTGTGCGTTCTTATTTTACTCGTTCTAACGGAACGCTAGGAACAACAGGATCTAATGCTTTTTTGTTTGATCATAAATGTGTTTTTCGCGTACGTAAGCAAGCCGATATAGATACTGAAGAACTGGAACTGGAATTGATTGACGTAGGTTCAGATGACATGGGAGTAGACGAAGATGAGATCGTTATCTATGGTCCGTTTGAAGCTCTTGGTTCCGTTCAAAACTTTATTGAAGAGAAAAAATGGAGCACCAGCAGTGGC
>JACMQM010000090.1 GCA_014376985.1 Cytophagaceae bacterium
AAATTGACACTTTAGAAAAACAACTCCTGTAGCATATTGCTTTGATTCAATAAGTTTTAATTTATGATATTCAATATCATAGGTAAAAAACTTTCTATCACCCCCGGTCAACGCAGGACAAACCTGAAGGTGGTACTTATCCATCAGATTGGACTGCAACACACACACAATGCCAATCAAAATGGCACAGACACCAACGAAGAATGCGGCGATTGCTATCAGGAATCGGTGAGCCGCATCAGAACACAAAGTGTTGCTTGTGTCAGCACGATAGGTAAAAACAAATGTGAAGTCAATGGAGACTTTCTTTGTGATACCGATGCGGATCCAAAACTAAACAGATCAGGCATGCTCAGAGGAAGCAACGGTTACACTTACACAGGTACCAGAAACCGACAAATGGGGAGTATCCTGGACGCCGAATGTATCCAACATCATGTCCTATTCCGGCTATTGCCGCTCTTCCTTCACGCCTATGCAAGTAGCTGAAATGTTCTATACACTGAATTTTAACGGTGGCATTAATGATATTGTAGTACCCGAAGACCGGTATGTCAACGGTAACTGCACTTCCAGCGGTTCTCCGTATTCTTTTTATGCCTATAATCACATCTATGGCTCCATAGCCTATCCTGGAACTGTCTTAACTACCTCTTCTTGCGCTAGAGTGGCATTAAAAACAGTCGGATCCATAGAGCTCAACAGAGGTTTTCATTCCCAGGCAGGTAGTGTGTTTAATGCCATCATCAGCAGAAGTTATTTCTGTGACAATTATACTAACGAACGTCTGGCTTCTGGGAGCACTGTGGATTTCTTTGATAATTCTTCTAACAATTGGAATACGTATAATGAAACCGGTAACATAGATCCAACGGAATCAGGTGAATCAACAGAACCATCCATATTCCCTAATCCAGCGAAAACGCTCGTGTCTGTCGTGAGCCCAGATGGCATGCTGATTGACTATGCACAGTTGCTGACGCTTCAAGGTGAAGTGATCGAAACAGTAAACGGTAATCATCAAAAGCAGGTAGAACTTTCACTGGAAAACATACCTAGCGGTTTGTACGTCTTGCGGATCTCAAGTGGCGGCAACAGCTATACAAAAAGACTGGAAGTCATAAAGTAAAAATTATATTTCAAAAAATGCTCCGCGAAATATCGTGGAGCATTTTTTTAGATTAAAAAAATCTGAAAATGGCGCTTGAATCGTAGAAAAGTGCGATATAAAATGGTTCTTCTTATATTGCAGTCATTTCAGATAAGCGATGCTAAAAGCTTTTTATTACTTAAATAAAGACGTGCTGTTTCTTGCCGAAGATTTGATCGGCAAAACACTTTGCACAAACATCAACAATATCTTCACCTGCGGAATCATTACGGAAACGGAAGCTTATGCCGGCGTAAACGATAAAGCTTCGCATGCCTACAATGACAGAAGAACCAACAGAACAGAGATCATGTACAGCAAAGGTGGTGTAAGCTACGTGTATTTGTGCTATGGCATTCACCATCTTTTTAATATCGTCACCAATGCCAAGGATATTCCTCACGCTATTTTGATACGCGCCATTTATCCAAGCATAGGTATTGAAGAAATAGAGGAACGGCGCGGTAGAAAGCTTTCTAAAAATTTATGCGTAGGCCCGGGCAAAGTATCACAGGCTTTGGGAATAAACTTGCTGCACAATAATCTATCGTTAACAGGAAAAGAAATTTGGGTGCAGGATGATGGTGTAAAAATAAATCCAAGCGATATTCAGGTCGGTCCGCGCATAGGGGTGGATTATGCGGAAGAGGACGCAAAGTTACCTTATCGGTTTTGGACCACGAACTACGACTTCAAATAAAGAAGCGGGCTATCTTGCCACTTGAAGTACATATTAAAATAAAATTCGCGCAAACACCTTATAAAAGCAAAGTTTATGCCCAACGAAATCCACTGTTTAATTTAATTAAGCACGTGCCAGGATGTTGTGCGCTCACGTGCTTAATTAAATTAGAATCTACTTTGTTTTCTTAGCGCTGTTGTTCCAATCTATAAGCAACACGGTGGTCACTCCTGCAGCCAGCATACCAGACGAAAAGATCAAAGAGGGTTTATGCTGACGAACGGATTTGGTTGTAGCTGCTACGGCTAGGTCTGACAGCAAGGCCACATCGACTGCACGGTGGGCTTTTAACGGCACCACAGGCAAAAGCCTTACTGTCTTCGATCAATCCTGCTGAAAGCGCGGCGGCATCTCCTAATAAGCCGAAAAGTATTTTGTTTTTCAAACCCAGCAAAAGAGGCGCAACACAAAGAGTAGCGGCAAAGGCATAGTCTATGATGCCGTGTGTCTTTGCACTGATGAGGAATGAAGCGCCGACCGGCTTGGCGGGTTCTAACTTTGACCACAACACTCCGTCCAATGAAGGATCCAGAGCATATGTTTTAATAAGAAGCAATTCCTCTTCTCTTGTCGGTTCATCCGAGAAATTATCTTCTTGTAAGGACTGACGGTATTCATTTTCCGCCGAAAGGATGCCTGCCTTTGTCTTTCTGTTTTTCGTACTCATACTCGTATCTTTTCTGGTGAATTTGTGTATCGGATAAACTTCAAAGCCTGTGTCAAGCCCTGTCCGTCCTGCGCGCGCAATTTTTACACTCTCTTCCGTCCAGGGAATTGCTCCGTGTGAGCAGTGAGTGGGTGAATAGAAGAATAATGTAAGTGTTATATATTCCCGTTTCTTGGAAGTATATATGTCATGTGAGAAGTTTACGCCTGCTGATTTATTATGCAAATGAACAAAATGAAAAAGCAGCTCTGGAAACCAGGGCTGCTTTTCTTGTGCCGGATAAAGGAACATACGTTGCAGGCTCAATGGAACTCATACTAAACGAACTGTATTACGCAGTAGCGTTCATTCCGAATTTACTTCCGATAAAACTCAAAACACCTACTGCTAACACTGGTCTCTTGATCAAGAAGTACGAAGCACTGGCGATGGCCAGACCGAGTGCAATCTTAGATGTGGTCGGAGATAAATGAGATGTCATTTTCTCTACGCTTCCTTTCACTGAAGAAATTATTATCGGTATTATGATTTGGCTTTTCCATGACTGTAAGCATTTGTTACGCTAGAATAAATTACAAAGGGTGTGCCAGAAGATTTTTAAAAGATCTCTGGATTCAAAAAAGCATCCCAAAGAATAAATTTCATCTGCGAAATGATTTTGTATCCCTGAGAAATGTAGAATAATTTTCTGCTAGCTTGGATTGTCGCAATGAATGAGTGTTAGAAAGTTGAGAGAACTGGGATCATCTAGCATCCATCAGTTGTACTCCTGCGAATGCACTGATCACTTCTCTGTTCAATAATCTTTTTGCGCTTTTAATATATTTTACCTAGGCTAATGTTTACGCATTCTCATCCAGGGAGAGCTTGCGACTAACAATAGTTACTTCATAAGTTTAATGGATGATGATCTTGATTGTTGTGGTAGTGAGCGATTTTTTGACAATCACAAGATAGATTCCTTTTGCCAATGATGCTTGGTGGAGTACATGCGACGATCCTACTCCAGTATAGGAGAGTACAATTTTACCAAGCATGTCTATTAATTCAATCGTAACCGGCGTAGCATCCGTGTGGTTGGAGATCACCACGTGGATATCTTCTCCCACATTAGCAGGTGTAGGATATACAATGACTTGTTCGCTGGAAAGAATACTCACTACTCTTATCGCGCTGTAGGCAGACGTTCCGTCAATATCCACTTGTTTCAAACGGTAGTAAACAACACCAGCTAGAGAAGAGGGGTCCACAAAATCATAATTCAAATAACCTTGATGGTTTCCTGCACCGTCTACTTTTCCTATGGCCTCGAAGTTTTTACCATCCAGGCTTCTCTCGATGTTAAAATAGCGGTTATTAATTTCAGTAGCCGTGACCCAATTTAAGTCTACTTGATTTCCATTATAGAAGGCTGTAAAGGAAACCAGCGTTACAGGCAACGTAACCGAACACGGGCTAAAGGGAGAAGTGTTGCCGGGTAGATTTGAACCATTATATTTAGTAACAGTTGCCGTGACATTTGAATTTAGTGTCACTCCGCCCGTATAACTCCAGGCCCCTGTAGCGTCGACAATTGTCATTCCTATATAGGTTTTACCATTTGGATAGACGCATCCGCGACAAGCGTCTATATAGTACAAGTCTACCGTATCTCCAGGACTCAGGCCTGCGCCATACACATTGGAAGCCATAGAGCTATTACTGATGACAGGCGCCGCAAGACCTGTGTTGGCAGTATTCAACTGAATACCCACATTGGATTGTCCAGCCGCAGGAGCTATACCTGGCCCATTGCAGTAAATAGAATTGCCGCGGATGGAATTATTGATCGTACCGGCATTTTCCAAATAAACAGCTCCGTTGACATTATTAGCGATCACATTGCCAAAGCCAGGAATGCCTATTACGTTGTTGGTTGCATTCATATAACCTAAATAAATTCCATAATTAGCATTTCCTATAGCTGTTGTACCATCCGATCCTACTCCGCAATAATTATTTAACACGGTATTATTAGAACTTGTAGCTCCTACATCACTTTTGATCGCTATCCCACTGGCAATAGAAGATATTCCTCCGCTGCATACATTCCTTGCGGCAGTTGTTTTTCCGCCTATCATGTTATAGTTACTGCCATTGATCAATCCGATGCCATCCCATTGATTGCCTCTGGACACCATGCCTGATTGATCTACGCCGCAGTAATTGCCGGTAATCGTGTTATGAGAACTTTGCGACAACAAAATACCTCCGCCGGTATTTGCACTCACTACATTTTGATGCAGGGTGTTGTAATCACAAGCGCCATTAAAAAAAATACCATTGCCTGTATTGCCTAGAGCAGTTGCTCCCGTGACATTTAATCCAACATAGTTCATGGTGATCGTATTATTGATCGTATTGGAAAGGATAAGACCCACTTGTATATTTCCGGAAATAACATTATTGCTAATCGTATGGCCTCCGTTCGCAGCACCATCGATTCTAAGTCCTATTTGATTAGCAACGGCAGCAGACCCTGCAGCATTCGTTCCAATCCTAGAGTTTGTAATGGTCACTGATATAGCCGGTGATTGAATATAAACACCCACACCTACCGGCCCGCCACAATTATTAACCACCATATTTTGAAAGACAGAACCCGAACAATTTGCTGCGTTGTATAAAATTCCCTGAGATACTGCCGCTGAATTTCCACCGTTGATGATAACCGTACCTAATGTGCCACCATTAATACTGACATGATTAGTAATGGCAGGCAAACTAGTAGCCAAGGTAATTGTCCCTATGCCTGCTCCTGAAAACGTAATGAGGTGAGGTGCTCCTGTCGTAGACGTTAAATCGGCATTGGCATTGATAATGGCCTGCCGTAAGGTACCGGCGCCGGCATCGGCTATACTGGTTACCGAAAAAGCTGTAGCAAAAGAAACCACGGACATAAACAGCATGAAAATGAACAATGAAAGTTTGATAGCGGTATTCATAGCGATAAAATTGCAGAAAGTTATTTCCATTAATTGTTTCATTTATAACAAGGTAACCATCAAAAAGAGAAGAGAAAATGAGCTAACCCAATGCCTTTGCGCTTTGGTAGCACTGTTTCGAAGAAGACGGAAAATAAGGGCATCTTCTATAGCATGTGACAATGGGTTTATGTTTTTATATTGTCCTTTTGAGCTATTTAAAAAAAATCTATTCGCACTTCAATTATTTACGGGAAACCATGCTTTGCTTTAGCTGTGGGATTAACGATTTAGCCTAGGATAGCCGGCATTTGAATAAATCATCAATAAGAGAGGCCATCAAAGGGAAATATCCATTGTAGATTTTTCGTTGTACGAAGATTAGCGGGCAAAATCTCTACTTCACCTTAAAACAGCCATGTTGAACATCAGCTGTTTGCCTGAAGTGACACTGCTCTATTTCACGATGCGCGTCTCAGCTGGACAACAGCCATGGAAAATAGCAACCATTACTTCTCTGTACAACGAATGAAGGAAGACGACAGCTTCGTTTAAATGACTCCTATCTATTCACAAGGTAATTCCCATCAGCAACAGCATTAGGCGTATACCGATCAACAGGCTTCAAAGGATTTAACTATTATAAATTATTGGCTTACGACAAGAACGGTGAGTTCGTGTCTTCTCACATCAAGCAAGTAACACTGGGACAAGTGCTGGAATTTTTCTCTGTAGTTCCCAATCCAGGTCTTTTTGAGATCAGGTATGCCATTGAAAGCCGCGTATGCCGCATTACCTTATTCTCCAGTTACGGACAGACGGTCTACGATCACGATCATCTGCTGGAAAAAGGGAATCGGGCCATATCTATAAATAAAATATGTCTTTACTTCCTGGCGGAATGTGTCTGCTAAAAGTGAATGGGGCTTTTCGGGAAAAGTGATGATTGAGCATTAACGGCTTCACGCGACTGTGTCATCGGAATCACCGATATCTATTGGTGCTTTTTTATATAAGGCTTCTGCTCAGGGTGCTTATTTTTCTTCTTTTCTTAATTATATATCCCGGACAGATGTCCTGTGTGGAAAGGCACCGATAGATATCGGCGCCAGCAAGAT
>JACMQM010000091.1 GCA_014376985.1 Cytophagaceae bacterium
ACTTTGTATTTCTCAAATGTGTCAACCATAATGTCTTGTTGATTAGATGTGTTATCCATACTTTAGGGGGGTAAATATACTGTTTTTTTTAGAGATAGCTTATTTACTTAACAACTAATCCACCGGATGGTTGAGAAATTGTATACTTTTTATCTCGAACCGTTCGGTACCTTCGTTTGTTTCCAATATTAATAGACCTTGTTCGTCTACACCTTTAAGGGTTGCAAGGAAAGGATTTCCCGCAGCTTTATACCAACGTTGCTTATGAAGTCCCCATAATGTGGCATCATATACATTATGAATAGTTTGTATTTCAGTCGTATGGAGAAACTCAAAGTTCAATGGGAGATTTTCATCCAGGTATTGCAACAGATCATTCAGTAAAGCATACCGGTCAATCGGTCGCTGAAGTGCAATAGAAAGAGACGAAGCAGTGGGAAACTCAAAAGTCTGCTGGTTCACATTGAGTCCAATGCCCACAATGGAAGAAGAAATATAATTTCCCGATAAAGAATTTTCGAGCAGCAGGCCCGCAATTTTCTTTCCGTTAAGGTACACATCATTTGGCCACTTGACTTGGAACGTATCCGAAGGATTTGAAAAATATGTCCTGAAAAAGCCTAATAAATGGATAGAAAGTGCTTTATTGAACAAAAACTGACTGGCCAAGGGAAGGTGAGAAAGCCGGAGTACAAGGCTAAATGTTAGATTTTGCCCAGGCTCAGATACCCAGCTTGTCCCCTGTTGACCTCTGCCTTTGGTTTGGTTTTCTGCAAAGATAACCATCCCGCTTCTGCAAAGCCCTCTACTGTTAAGGCTTTTCGCAAGATCATTAGTAGAGTGACAGGTTGTCAGGTATAAGAACTGTTTGCCTATATATTGTGTATTGGCAGAATAATTGTACAAGTTTTTCTAATTTTACGAGCTAAATTAACCTGAATAAACAACATTGAAAACTAAACCGACGACGAAAGTCAAAAGTAAAAAGTCTGCCAAAGAAGATACCCTCAAAAATTTAGTGGTGTTAGGTATGCAGGATAAAAAAGCGCAGGATATTGCGGTAATTGATTTGAGATCTCATAAGAATGCTATCGCAGATTTTTTTGTGGTATGTTCTGCTACTTCCAACACACAAGTTGAAGCTATTGCAGATTCCATTGAGCAAATGGTGTATAAAGAATCGAAAGAATCTCCTAAACACACCGAAGGCTATGATACAGCTGAATGGATATTGGTAGATTATGTAGATGTAGTCGCTCATGTTTTTCAAAAAAGCAAAAGAGGACATTATGCATTGGAAGATTTGTGGGGGGATGCTGAAATAGAGTATATTAAAGAGTTAGAATAAAGAAGCGCAAGATTAAGAGTAGAAAAGGAGTCATATGACAGAGCAACCAAAGAAAAAAAGCAAGAAAATTATGTCTGGTCCCAATCCTAAATCAAATGCACAAATCTGGATGATTGTTTCGCTGATGGCAATGGTTTTTGCTATCGCTTATTTCTCTCGCAGCGGCGGGGTGAAAGAAATCACGAAGAAAGAGTTTGAAAAAGCATACTTAAGACATGATGTTCAAAAAGTTCTCATTGTCAATGGTACAACTGTTGAAGTAACGTTAAATAAAGAAGCAGTTGAAAGCAAACGATACGAAGGAGTTTCCGATACTAAAACTCCTTTTGGTACTCAGGGCCCTCACATGCAATTTGAAGTAAGTTCTCCAGAGAGCTTTGAAACGTATTTTGAAAAAGTAAATGCAGCGAATAAAGTTTCAGAAGAAAATCGTATTGGAGTAGACGTTGAGAACAACCGCAGTGAGATGTCAAATCAACTCATCAGCTGGGGTATTCTAATCTTATTATTTGTAGGTTTTTGGTATTTCATGCGTCGTATGGCTTCTGGCGGAGCGGGTGGACAGATTTTTAACATTGGTAAATCTAAAGCCGCATTATTTGATGCAGACAATAAAGTGAAAATTACATTTGCTGATGTAGCTGGACTGGATGAAGCGAAAGAGGAAATCAAAGAAATTGTAGAATTCTTAAGAACACCTTCTAAGTTTACAAAGTTAGGTGGTAAAATTCCCAAAGGAGCCTTGCTGGTAGGTTCACCGGGTACTGGTAAAACTTTATTGGCAAAAGCGGTGGCAGGTGAAGCAGGAGTTCCATTCTTCTCTTTGTCAGGTTCTGACTTTGTAGAAATGTTTGTTGGAGTAGGTGCTGCTCGTGTAAGAGATTTATTTAAACAAGCGAAAGAAAAAGCGCCGTGTATCATCTTCATTGATGAGATTGATGCCATCGGTCGTTCAAGAGGTAAAGGTGCAATGCCTGGCGGAAACGACGAAAGAGAAAATACCTTAAACTCTCTATTGGTAGAGATGGATGGATTTGGTACAGACTCTGGAGTAATTATTCTTGCCGCCACTAACCGTCCCGATGTATTGGATTCAGCATTATTGCGACCAGGTCGTTTCGATCGTCAGATCAGTATTGACAAACCGGATATTGTAGGAAGAGAGCAAATTTTCAAAGTGCATTTAAAACCTTTGAAAATGTCGGACTCTGTAGATCCTAAAAAATTAGCAGCACAAACTCCTGGTTTTGCCGGTGCAGAAATAGCTAACGTATGTAACGAAGCGGCTTTGATTGCTGCTCGTCATAATAAAGAAGCGGTAGATATGCAGGATTTTTACGATGCCATTGACCGTGTCATTGGTGGTTTGGAAAAGAAGAATAAAATTATTTCTCCGGAAGAAAAGAAAATTGTTGCTTACCATGAAGCTGGTCATGCGGTAGCAGGCTGGTTCCTGGAGCATGCAGATCCTTTGGTGAAAGTAAGTATCGTGCCCCGCGGCGTTGCTGCGTTGGGTTATGCACAATATTTGCCGAAAGAGCAATTTCTATACACACAAGAACAGCTAGGTGATGAGATGTGTATGACATTAGGTGGTAGAGCGGCAGAAGAAATCATCTTCGGCAAAGTATCAACCGGCGCATTGAGTGATTTGGAAAGAATAACCAAATTGGCTTATGGAATGGTTACGATCTATGGTTTCAATGATAAAATCGGAAACGTTTCTTTCTATGATTCGAAATCTTCTTCTGATTACTCTTTCCAAAAACCATACTCTGAAGCAACTGCTCAGATCATTGATCAAGAGGTGAGATTAATTATTGAAACAGCATACCAACGCAGTAAGCAATTGTTGTCGGATAAAAAGAAAGAATTAGAAATTATCGCTCAGGAATTGTTGAAAAAAGAAATTATTTTCCAATCAGATTTGGAAGGCTTAATCGGAAAAAGACCGTTTGAAAAAGAGACTACTTATGCCGCTTATACCAATGGCCGAGCAGACGCTCCAACTCCTAGTACCATTCCGGAAATCGTTCCCGAAGATCAGATCGATTTCACTGCAAAGCCCGATAATGAATAATTGATGCTATGGCACTGAATAGGGCAAAGGAAGAGATATTAAAAAAGATTAGACAAGCACTCATAAGAAAGGCTCCGACACAATCGGAGCCTAACTTTGTTAGTGACATATATGCCAAACCAGACGAAGATGATTTGCTGGTGATGTTTGCACAGAATTTGGTAAAAACTAAAGCGGTGTTTTTCTATTGTGAAAGCAAAGAAGATTTTACTCAACAGTTGCAAGCATACTCACACAGCAAAGGATTTAAACACATGCATGTGTGGGAGCCTTCTTTACAGGAGATGTTAAAAGAAGTTCCATTGGCTGTCATCAATAATGAATTGTCATGGGGACAGGCTCAGGTAGGAATTACGAGCTGCGATTATTTGGTATCACGTACCGGCACTATATTGTATACCTCTCAGACAGCTTCAGGTCGTCGTTTGGCAATCTATCCCCCTCACCATATTGTAGTCGCTTATTCAAGACAAGTAGTGTATGATTTGGAAGACGCATTGAGAAATTTAAGAATCAAATACCATAAAAATTTTCCTTCTATGGTATGCCTGGAAACAGGACCCAGCCGTACTGCGGATATTGAAAAGACACTTGTATTGGGCGCTCACGGCCCTAAAGAATTAACTGTATTTCTGATTGATGATGCTCCATATTCCGATTCAGGCGAATAAAAAAGTTTTTTTTCTTTCAGACTTTCATTTGGGTAATCCAAACGATGAAGTCAATCGAAAAAAAGAAAAGAGCATCGTTGCTTTTTTAGATTCTATCAAACAGGAGACGTCGGCCTTATTTTTAGTAGGCGATGTTTTTGATTTTTGGTTCGAATATAAATATGTAGTACCAAAAGGCTTCGTTAGGGTACTTGGTAAGCTGGCGGAGTTTCATGATGCTGGTATTCCAATTCATTTCTTCGTTGGCAATCACGACATGTGGTCTTTTACTTATTTTACGGAAGAATTTGGTGCGAAAATGTATTATCACCCTGTTGATTTTCAAATAGGGAATAAGCGTTTTCATATTGGACACGGCGATGGACTTGGTCCTGGAGATCGTAACTATAAATTCTTGAAATTGTTTTTTAGAAATCCATTTACACAATGGTTGTTCTCTGCACTACCTGTATCTATTGGTATGGGCATTGCCCACTATTGGTCGAAGACAAGCCGAGCGGGTAATAAAGACGAAAAATTCTGGGGTGAGAAGGAGTGGTTGATTCAGTATTGTGAGGAAGTAGACGCGAAGACTCATTTCGATTATTATTTGTTTGGTCATCGGCATCACCTGATGGAGCATACCCTGCAAAGCGGTGGGGTTTATTTTAATTTAGGAGATTGGATTCAATACAATTCATATGGTGAGTTTGACGGCAACACTTTTAAAATAAAACAGTTTGAAAAATAGACTTCTTTTACCTGCACTTCTTTTTTTGTGTTTCGGCAATGTGCAGGGACAAGAGTGGAAGTTTTTGGATTCTTTTGTTTTGAAAGCTCCTGTTCACCGAGCTTCTGCTGATTATTATAAAAATTTATACATCACCGATGAACATGGCAATTTGTACAAACACGATTCGCTCGGTAAATTGCAAATTACTTATTCTCCACCGAAGAGCAGCAAAGTCTCTTTAATCGATGCGTGGCGGGGTATCAACATTTTTTTATTTTATGAAAACTTTCAGGAGTATGTCGTGTTAGATCGTTTTTTGGGACAGACTCAGCCTTTATCATTACCCAGAGAGAGAGTGGGTTTTGCCAGAGTCGCAACCTTTGCCTTAGATAATAATTTATGGGTATTTGATGACATTGATTTTTCTCTTAAAAAATTCAATACACAGTTTGATAAAATTGATTTTAATACACCATTAGATCTAATACTGGATGCTTCGGAATATGAAATTACGTATATGCGGGAGTATCAAAACCAATTATTTATCGCCGATAAAAACTCGGGAATTTTAGTATTTGATAACTTGGGCAATTATAAAACGAAATTACCTTTTGTAAACGTTTCCTGGTTTTCTTTCTGGGATGATGAAATATATTTTGCGCAGGGAGATGAGTTTGTGCGTTACAACCTCTATACTTTTAAAGAACAAAGATTTCCTTTGCCTGTAAAAACACGGTTTATCATGCTCTACGACCATAAGGCATTTTTTATTCATCAGAAGTACATTAAAGTTTATACTTTCTAGAGGCAACATTTCGTTAAGGCATTCTGTCTATCGCGTGGCGTTAGGATAGATAATCGCATTCTCTGTTGATTTTCTTCGATAAATTACAGGAAACTTTCAAAAGGCTTGAAGTTTCCTTAGCTTTACTTATTAGTCTCTCTGTATGATGGAGATGTTTATGACTTTTAACAGATGTCTTATGCGTTTTTTAATTCTTTTATCTTTCAGTTTTTGGTTAAGTATAACCGGAGTACTGGCCCAACAAAAAAAACATACTATTAGTGGTAACATCAAGGACGGTAAGACGGGCGAGGACTTGATCGGTGCTGTTGTTATGGTAAAGGGAACAGGCGAAGGTACGGTGACCAATGAGTATGGTTTTTTCTCCCTCACCTTACCTGAAGGAACTTATACCTTAGTTATTTCTTATTTGGGTTTTGGTGCCATAGAAAAGGAAGTACAGCTAACAGAAAGTATAAGACTTCCCTTTGACCTGTTGGAAGAAGTAGAAAACATTCAAGTGACGGTAAAAGGTGAGCGTGAAGATAAAAACGTGACCGATACAAAAATGAGTGCGCAGACATTAACGGCAGAACAAATCAAGAAGTTGCCGGCTTTGTTTGGTGAGGTTGACGTCATCAAGAATATTCAGACACTTCCTGGAGTTGCTATTGCAGGAGAAGGAAATACAGGACTCTATGTACGAGGTGGAGGATCAGATCAGAATTTGATTTTAATTGATGAAGCGCCGGTATTTAATGCTTCTCACTTATTGGGTATATTTTCCGTATTCAATTCGGATGCGTTGAAAAGCGCGGAGTTGTACAAGGCGGGTATCCCCGCTCAATACGGAGGAAGGCTGTCTTCTCTTTTAGATATTCGCACACGCGATGGAAACATGAAGAAGTATAGCGCAACAGGCGGTATCGGTTTAATCTCTTCACGTTTGACTTTAGAAGGACCGATACAAAAAGATAAATCCTCTTTCCTGATTTCAGGACGTAGAACGTATGCCGATCTTTTCCTTAAGCTATCTTCAGATCCTAAGACCCGAAATAATCAATTGTATTTTTACGATGTCAACGCGAAGTTGAATTTCAAACTCAATGACAACAACCGTATATTCTTTGCAGGTTATTTTGGCCGTGATGTATTTAAGTTTCAGCAGGCATTTAAAATAGCGTGGGGCAATGGTACCGGCACGTTTCGCTGGAACCACATTTTCAACGATCGGGTGTTCAGCAATACGACATTGATTTACTCTTCTTTTAAATTTTCACAAGATCTTAATTTTGGAAGTGCACAAGCTTTTAATTATACCACAGGTCTTGCAGAGACTACATTAAAACAAGATTTTTCTTTTTACCCTAATACGTCTCATGACATTTCATTTGGTGTAGCAGGTTCGTATAGAAATTATAAACCGGGTACATTCAGTCCCACTACGGATAATTCTATTTTCAAAGCAACGAAGTTGGCAGATTACAATTCCATAGAGGGAGCGCTTTACCTGAGTGACAAGTATAAAATCAGTCATCGCATTACGGTAGAGGCGGGCTTACGTTATGTTCTCTTCGCTACCGTAGGTCCGGGAACTGCTTATACGTATAATGGAGAAATCAAAAAAGAAAATATTAGAGATACAATTCATTATTCTTCTTTTCAAAATGTACAAACACACGGTGGTTTGGAACCACGATTATCAGGTCGTTATTTGATCAATGATGAAAGTTCTGTAAAGGTAAGTTACAACCGCAATTACCAATACATACATTTAATATCTAATGCTCTTTCTCCATTACCATTCAACATGTGGGTGCCGAGCAATCAATATTTCAAACCCGCTATTGCAGATCAAGTGGCAGCCGGATATTTTAGGAACTTTAAGGAAAATGCGTTTGAAGCTTCTGCTGAGATCTATTATAAGAACATGACCAATGTGTTGGACTATATCGACAATGCGGATTTGTTATTGAACCCGCAAATTGAAACACAAGTAAAATCAGGTAGGGCTTGGTCATACGGTTTAGAATTGTTTTTGAAAAAGAAAACTGGAAAAACCACCGGATGGATTTCTTATACCTGGTCAAAAACACAGCGTCAGATTCCTGGAATCAATAATGGTGAAACATATTACGCCAGCTACGATAGAAGGCATAACTTTAATTTGGTTGTGTTACATGAATTCAATGATCGGTATAGTTTATCAGGAAACTTTGTATATGGTACTGGTCGTCCGGTAGGCTTGCCAGGTGCACGTTTTGAATACGATGGTTATGTAGGTGCGGTATATCCGCAACGAAATTCAATTCGTTTGCAAGCTTATCATAGAATGGATTTGTCATTTACCATTACACCTCGTAAAAACAAAACGCGAAAGTGGAAAGGCAGCTGGAACTTCTCTATATATAACGTATATGCCAGCAAAAATCCATGGACGGTATTGACTACCACCAATAAAGATACAGGTAACCAGGAGCTGACTATGATTTATTTTCCTGCGCCCATTCCTTCTGTAACTTATAACTTTACTTTCTAATCGTTATGAAGAATAGTATAACACTCGGATTTATGATTGTGACAGTACTAGTTACTGCATCCTGTACAAAAGTAATTGATGTGAATTTGAAAGATGTTCCACAGAAGACGGTTATTCAGGCAGAGATATTGATAGATTCTTTTGCTCTGGTACGTGTAACCAAGACAGCTCCTTATCTTCAAAATTCACCCACTCCGATTATTACAAATGCTTTCATTGTAATATCCGATGACGCTGGTGCAAAGGATACATTAGATCATATCGGAAACGGATATTACAAAGGAGATATTATTATTGGAAATACCGCACGTGTATACGCATTGGATGTGAATGCGGACGGAAAGGATTATAGTGCAACGACAACAATTCCGGCAGGTGTTTCATTTGTCATTACAGGAAGGAATTATGTGAGTGCAGCGGAGGCTAACCGTTTTCATAAAGAAGGTTATTATCCGACTATTAAAACGACATTACCTCCTGGGGAGACATATTATCTATTCAAGTATTATAAAAATGATACTTTATATGTTCCCAAAGGTAATGAAGGTAATATTTTCATTACAGACAGTAAATTCATTGGAACGGAAATAGACGGTTATGAAACACCGTATGAATACCAAGTAGGCGATGTGGCGCGAATAGATATTTATAGGATTACCAAAGAAGGGTATAATTTTTTAAATGATCTTTCTGCTCAACTCAATAACGACGGTGGTTTTTTCTCTACTCCTCCAGCTAATACCAGTACTAATTTCAGTAACGGTGCAGTGGGTCTGTTTTTAGGCGGAAGTAGAGAAACAGAAAGGTTGACTATCGTACCTTAATAATAATGCTAGTGGTTGTTCATTTTGGACGACCACTAGCATTACTCTTTTATCCCCATCATCCCTTTAAATGTTTCTTTTCCAAGCGGGAGTTTTTTTAAGTTGTGAATTATTGCAAGAGCTCGTTCAATTTTTAGCTGACTGTTTTTAACCGCGGTTACATGACGGATAATAAACCGTTGCTTTCCTGCTACTAATATTTCAAATCGCTTAAACCCTTCCTGATCCTGTGCAAAGACTTCAGCCAGTTCTTCCGGAACTTTTGCTCCAAATTCACTGTCGTCCTTCTTTAACAGCACCTCTACAGTATTTCCTTTTTTAAGATTTAGTTCTGCAAGACGTTTGGCATTGAGACTGATGTATCCCTTACCTTCTCCTAATGCTACGATACCACATTGAAAAGTTAATTTATTGTTGAGTGTGCATAGCAGGCGTATATTGAATTTACCGCCTAGTTTTTTTACAACAGCTAGAGGGATTTCAATATAATGAGTATTGAGACGATCAAGTTTATATACGGCAGACGAAAACTTCATAGGTTAGTGTTAGTAATTCGTATCAGTTGTAAGTATAATAAAATAAAAAAATGATTACTAACAACTAACAACGAACAACGAACAACTTATCTTCTTTTTATCACCTTAAATGTTTTATTCAACGTTTCTGTTTGTACAATCACCACATAGAAACCAGCAGTAGGAGGGAGTGATTTACCAAAATAAATGGGACTCATTACATGGGTGTGATGTTCTTCTAATAATATTCTTCCGACAGCATCGACTACTGTCAATTGCAGCGATTCAGCTCCCTCTGCAATAATCAGAGAAGTTTCCTCATCAAATACAGGATTGGATATGTAGAAGATGTCTTCTTTCAGATTTAATAATTTGATGACGCTATTCTCGCTGCTGCCATCAATGTCTGTTGTTACCAGTTGATAGTAGACTGTCCCATTAGTAGGGAGATCATTGTCATCAAAATAATAATTTTTCAACGTATGGCTATTTCCGATGGCGTCAACGCGTCCTATCGAAACAAAATGTATTCCATCCAGGGATTTCATAATATTAAAATGACTCGCATTGAGTTCAAGAGAAGTCGTCCAGGTCAAGTGACCTTTGTTGCCTACTTTTACCACATTAAATGAAGTGAGCTCTACCGGCAATGCACAGTCTACTGTGATCGTCATGTTATAGGTAGTAAAGCCCAAGCATGGATCTGGAATCATAACAGAATAAGTAGTGGTTGCCGTTGGTGTTAAGGTTACAGAAGAACTGTAAATATTAGGACTGATCGTTGAATTAGTTCCGTTATTGGTTGACCATAAATAATTTGGTTGACCATATACCTTAAATTCCCAAATCGAATAACCGTAGGCTGACAGAGAGCGAGTGGTACCATATATTCTTACATACCTAATATTGGTAGTACCGACTCCTGACACAGGAATTTTATTGTGTCCCCCGGGATTTGTTGTGGTGGAGTAAACGGTAGTCCATGTAGTTGAATCATTAGAAGTTTGAAGCAGAAAGGAAGTGGCGTACGCACCTTCCCAATCTATGGTGATACTGTCGAGATTGGTAGGAGATTGCAAATCTACGAAGACCCATTGTGGATCTACATTCCAAACACTTTCCCACCGGCTACCAATATTTCCATCTACCATTTGGTAAGCAGTGCTTTGATTGCTTGAGGCATGTATGGGATTATTCAGCGCAAGATTCGTTCCTTTCAAGTTAGTAAATGGATCAAGTGTAACCGGTATTGAGCTAGAACAAATTGTTGTGTCTTGCAAAATATGAGTGGTGTAGGTCGTATCAAGCTGAATTTCTTGAATGTTGTTATGTCCCCCCGTAGAGGATGTAAATCCCCAGTATACCCATGGGCTGGAAGTAAATACATTCGCTTGAAGATCGTAAACAACAGATATTCTTAGTGAATTATTGAAATATACTGTTAGTAGTTTAGCAACTGGATCATAATTGATTTTAAAATTATACCACAAGCCAGTTTTTAGATTAGTAAGTACAGGATCCATTTGCACAGGACCAAATAAGTCATTAGGATTAGGAGATCCCATGATGGAATGAACAACATCCCCATTTTTTTCAAAGGCAATGTGGTCATATACTGGATCGTTATTTTGTTCCACTCCAGACCCTGCTCCAATATTTTGGTAGGTATCAAACTCTATTCCGATAGACTGACCAGGCATGTTGAAATATCCTAATCCACCTCCGCCACTGCCTACGGATAGACAATTATTTTGCATGACAAAGACAACTCCATCCGCTCCTCCAGGATCAGCACCTAAATTAATTTGACCTTGTATATTAAAAGGATTGTTAAGATCGTGCTGTAATTTATACCACATAGCTCCAAATTGATTATTTACAGCTTGAGTAAGTTGATAGGTTCCTCCGCCTAATTTCACGGTTGCTCCATTGAGCTGAAATTGGCCCATAGATAGAAATGGTAGCAGAAAAAAGCTAAAAGAGAATACTAATCGTTTCATTGCTGTTAACATATCCAAGATGGTGTATTGTTTCGTTGATTTTTGTACAAATAAAAGATTTATAATTCTATATACAATATGTATGATAAAGGTAATGAAGGGTATACGTATTTTTTAGTAATAAGATCTACGCTCGAAAATTATATTTTACCATACTCATTGAAAGTAACGGCGTACGCTTAGAAAACTTTACGGATAGTTAAATGAATCTATGAAACGTATTTTTTTTGTTAGTTTACTTTTAAGCAACCATTAATTAATAGTGTTTTTTAGTATTTTTTGAATGTTGAACAGTAAAATTGAACCGGATTTTTTTTTAATTATTTTTTGTACCTGTTTATCTTTTTGTCACTTTCTTTTCTTGTCATTTTTCATAATGTCCTTAAAAATCAATGTACTTTCTTTATAGAGTATTATAATTTTAATTAATATGGATGTAATACAAAGTCTATTTTTAAAATAATTAAGGTTATAGTATAAAAAGGCTTAAAAATGAAGACAATCGGAAAGGTAAATATCGTCTGTGAATAGAAGAGGAATTCCGCTGCATAAACATTTAAAATGTATAACGTAACTACTTATGCAAGGTTTGCTTGCATGAGAAACATAGGGAAAGTTATGGGTTATGAGTTTGTGTGAGGATGAAGCTTACGAAATCGGCACCAATACATTTAGACTCTTAGGAACGCATCGGAAAGAAAGTTCTGATGTGTGAGCTACAGGATCTCCATCAATGTGCAAAGGGCCTGCAACCTTTCTTTTTAAGGTAAGAGAGGAAAAAGATTTTCTGGTAGAGAAATTATTTCGATCCAGTGTTTGATTCATCAATTGAATCAAAAAAGAAAATAGTTTGTAAACAGGAATGCTGGGAACTTCCACAAGATCGAGCTCCCCATCGTTTAGAGAAGCAGCAGGGCAAATGAACGCATTGTTGCCGTATTGGTTGGCATTGCAAACAGTCAGTAAAAATCCTTGATAAGTATAGCCTTCGTTGTCTGTTACGGTTTCAGGTTTGTAAGTTCTGTATTCACTCAGACTGGCCTTGATGTAATTAAAAAATCCACGTCCTTTAATGGTAGCGAAACGTTCTGATACTGTTGCATCAAAGCCAATACCCGATGTACAGAAAAAAGGTTTTCCGTTGACTTCACCTGAATCGATTGTAATGACATGGTTATTGGCAATTACTTTCAGCGCTTTGGCAGCACTCATCGGAATCTTTAGGTGACGAGCCAGACCATTGCCTGAACCGGTAGGTACAATACCCAGCGCCGCCTGGCTGTGCAGCAAGCCCGATGCCACTTCGTTTACCGTCCCGTCTCCTCCTACTGCTACAATAATGCGCGCTCCATTGGCAATCTCTTCGTTGACGATCATTTTAGCATGTCCTGCATACTCTGTAAATCTGATGCGATAGGCATGACCTGTTGTAGGGAAATAAGAGTGAATCAGAGCAGGTATGCTTTTGCTTTTGCCCGTTCCTGAAGTGGGATTTATGATAAAGGTAATGACCGACATGCTGGATGTAAATGAATAATTGATAAATTTATACTATTATCTCTTCCTATGATACGCATCAGCAAGAAAAAGCAACATTATGGCATCAGCAAGTACTTGCGAAAGTATTTGTTTGGCTATGATCGTGAACGTAAAATGCCGATTTCTTATTTTGATCTGGTGCGTCATCAGCATTCTGTTTCTTTGCGAGATGAAAACGATAGGGATACGTTATGGGAAACGGTTTACTATTCCCAGGACGATATGTTTAGCATTTATAATGCCCTCAAGAAAACCTATTCTATTTTAAAAACAGACGGAGACTTGTCGGTAATGGAAGATTTGTACATTGATCGTATAGATTTGTGTGTGTATGGAAACAGTAAGCCTTACAGAGTACGCATTGTCAATAAGCTCAATGATAACTTTGACTACTTCTACATCAAGCGCGCCGATGCTTCCAGGGTATATGGCTTAGAACTGGAACATATCTTATCTCCCAACAGCATCAGTTATATCGTTGATGGTGATACACTGATTGAGGAACACATCATTGGTATTCCCGGAGATATGTTCATGAAAACCTATCTCAACTCCGGTACCATCAACAAGCGAAGATTAGCGAAGGAATTTGTGAAATTCAACGAGCGTTCTTTTGTTCGTTTATTGGGTGATATGCATTCATCCAATTTTGTGGTAGAAATTACACCGGATTTTGAAGAAGTGCATTACAGGATCAGAGCCATAGACTTTGACCAGCAATCTTATGACGGCAGAAAGTTTGT
This sequence comes from Cytophagaceae bacterium, assembly GCA_014376985.1. Lineage (GTDB taxonomy): Bacteria > Bacteroidota > Bacteroidia > Cytophagales > Cytophagaceae > JACMQM01. The sequence continues at coordinate 13,756 of JACMQM010000091.1, forward strand.
GTACATGCCACAGTATTTTGACTCGAATAAGCCCATTGTAGAGATTTGCAGTGAAGTATTGTCACCGGAAAGTGTAAGGCAGTACCAAAAGGAAGAGCGTTCGATGATGGCCACTCGACTAAGAGCTTCCCGATACCGGATTAAGGAGCTTGGAGATGCGGTCATGAAAGATAATATTGCCCCTCCGGAAAACGTCGAATTATTGAAAAAAGAGCTTGCTAAATACTACAAAGACCCTGATTTTTTGACTTGTACAAATATGGGAGCCATTGTAAAAACCAGTTTAAAAGTGCTGATTAAGCAGGCTGCCAATTCAAAAATGATGAAAGGGTTTTAATTATTAAACCAAAATGCTATCTTTGCACCATCCTAAGGGATTTGGCCCCGTAGCTCAATTGAATAGAGCACTTGATTACGGCTCAAGAGGTTTCAGGTTTGAATCCTGACGAGGTCACAAAAAAGAGGCGTTTCGATTTATATCGAGCGCCTCTTTTATTTATAGCCATATCGGATAAAGCCATTTGCATGTTAATGAGATCAGAAATCTGAGATGAGGGATGCAGCGAAAATCAGATTTCAGATTTCTGATCTCAGTTTTATCACTTCACCGCGTCAACAATCAAACTCGTATAATTCGGTTTGCCATCTGCATTGCGTTTGTCATTTTTAATAGAGCGGTGAATGTATCCTGCTTTCGCCTCCCAGGCATTGTGGTGAAATATACCGGACTCGTCAAAGTATTCTAAAAGCTGCACTTTGTATCCTGCTTGCTCCAGGATATCGGTCATAATTTTATATGTGTATAGGATCTTATGGTCGTCGGCGCCGGCTCCGCTGCCACCAACCTTTACATAATCAATGTAAGTTGGATCTGGATGAAATCCATCCGGCACCGCAATGCGCAATCTGCCGCCTTTTTTCAGAAAACGATAACAGGTTCGAACGGCTACTTTACCGTCTTCCGGAGTGAGGTGTTCCCATACATGTTCTGCTAAAATATTGGAAATGGAATCTTCTTTAAAATACGTCAACCATTCTTGTTCGTTGAGTAAGTTGAGGAAGTGCCATTCGGAAGGGATCCAACCCGGCTCAAAAATATCGGAACTTCCTACTACTACTTTTAATGTTTTGCCTTCTTGTTGTGCAAGTGCTTTCTTGAACCTACGGAATTCTTTATTCTTTTTATAAATATAGAAAGCCGGTCTTAAGAGTTGCTTGATCATTGATGCTTGTCGTATGACGATGTTTTTCTTTATACTGTATGGGAAACAAGTTAGCACTTTGAAATTGTTCTTTCAACTCTACCGAATTATTCCGTTGTAATAAATTCTACTCTTCTATTATGAATGTCTGACTCCGGATCTGGTGCGGCGCCATCCAATCCTTTTACTTCTGTTGACAACCTGCCGGCATCAATGCCTTGTTGTGTCAGGAGTTGTTGAACCGTAGCTAAACGCTGTTCCGCTATTTCCTTCGTAAGATAAGAGCTGCCACTTAAATCGGCATAAGCCACCAGTTTAATTTTCGTTGCAGGATACGCTTGAAGAATCTCAACCATTTCCACGACACGTTGTGTGGAATACAAGGTAAGTTTAGACGTCACATGAGCGATGAAGTGAACTTTCGGTTTCAACAAGGCTTCTGTTTTGGGTTGTTGAATCGGAAAATAAAATTTATTGCCTCTTCTGTATTCAACGCCTGAATAGAAAGAAGTACGGGTATCCTGTGAAGGTACATTGCCTATCGATTCTTCTTTCGGTAGTTTTTCAAAACTTTGTTTGTTGCCTATTGTACGGCCGCTTGCAGTAATTTCTCCGGTGAATTCGTTTTTATATTGGATGACTGTGTTTTTGTAATTAGTGATGACATTAAAATTGTCATCAATGATTTTTAACTCTGTTCTACGGTTCAATTGTCTGCCTTCATCGGTATCATTGCTTTCGATCGGTTTGCTTTCACCGTAACCTTTGGCTACTAGTCTTTTCTTATCCATTCCTTTTTTGATCAGATAGGCGACTACGGCTTTGGCTCTTTTTTCGGAGAGTCGTTGGTTGTAGCGGTCGCTGCCAAAGGCATCGGTGTGCCCTGACAATTCTACTTTCAGTTCTGGATATTTGATTAGGAAGGCATATAAGTTTTCCAACTCTGCATCGGATTCACTTCTTAGTGAAGCTTTATCAAAATCAAAGAAGATATTATTAAGTACGATCGACAAACCTTCTTTCAATGGTTGTAAATAAATGTCTTTCCGTATTTCCTGACTGGAAATTTTACGATCGACATGCACGCTTCTCGACTGGAAGAGATGACCTTCTGATTCGGCTGTGATGGAGTAGTTGGTACCGTTTGGCAATTTCAATTCGTAATGACCTGTAGAGTCGGATGTAAACACACCGATCAATTCGTTTTTGTCCATGTCTTTTACCGTAATGGTGGACTTCAATGGCAAGCGTGTTTCTTCATCAAAGACATTTCCAAGTAATATCACTTCGTTGGCTTTGCGAATAACATATAAATCTTTTTCTCCATAAGAGTCATCTCTCCAGGAGGAGAAATAACCTTTG
>JACMQM010000001.1 GCA_014376985.1 Cytophagaceae bacterium
CATTCGTCTCAATATCGCAAAATACAATAAATCATTAAGTCTGCCTGTTGTTCCCTGGTACGATCAGGCTTACCTGATCAGCAGGGACTCTACTTTTGCGTATGATCCGTCATGGCACGCAGGACTGTACTATGTGCAGGAAGCCGCATCCATGTTTGTACAGCAAGCATTAAATACTATCACCCTCGATTATTCCGATCCTTTGTTGTGTCTCGATCTCTGTGCAGCTCCCGGTGGCAAGTCCACCTTGTTCGCTTCGTGGCTAGGACAAAGAGGAACCTTGGTCAGCAATGAACTCATTGGCTCCAGAACAGAAATATTAAAAGAAAACATCATCAAATGGGGATTGGGAAATACCTTGGTCACCAATAACGATCCTGCACAATTTTCAGCTTTAGGAGAAGTGTTTGACGTGATACTGGTCGATGCGCCTTGCTCCGGAGAAGGCTTGTTTCGCCGAGATCCAGAAGCTCGTAAGGAATGGTCGATGAAACAGGTGGGCGTTAATGTAGAACGCCAGCAAAGTATTCTAACCAATGCATGGAACAGTTTAAAAGAAGGCGGATACCTGATCTACAGCACTTGTACGTTCAATAAAGAAGAAAATGAAGGACAGATTGCTTTTCTTCAGGAAAATTTTGGCGCTGAATTTATTCCCATTGCTGTAAAAGAAGAATGGAATATTTATCAAACAGAGGCCAACGGTAGTTACCGCTTCTTCCCAGGTCGCACAGCCGGAGAAGGATTTGCCTTGTGCCTGCTGCGCAAAACAGACTCCAGCAACGACGGTAAAGTAAAGTACAAATCAAAGGCTATATCACCTGTACAATGGCACCGCAAATTTCCATTGAGTGATTATATCGACATTGAAAAAAGTCAAACACAAGCCTGCATAGCCAACGATCAATACATGGCGCTGACCAGACATCAATTTGAAATTTGCCAAACCCTGTTGCATTCTCATTACATCAAATACGCCGGTACCGACATCGGCAGTTACAAGCAAAAAGATTTTATCCCTTCTCATGCCTTGTCGCAATCGATCTACCTTAACGGCAATGCTTTTGAACAAGTAGAATTAACGTACGAAGAAGCGATTGCTTATTTAAGAAAAGAAAATGTATTACCCGCATCCACCGCTGGTAAAGGCCTACAACTGGTTACTTATAATCAGACCAACTTAGGTTTTATGAAATTAATTTCCCCTACCCGTTCCAATAATTATTATCCAAATGAATGGAGGATCAGACAGGCTCCGGAGTTGAATGCGCAGGAAAAGTTTTTATTAAAGTGATCTGTGGTTAGTTGTTACTGATAAGCGCTTCGCAAATTGAATCATATAACTATTTTATCTACATTTTAATGAATACATAAAACAAAGAGCGGAGAATCATACTGATTCTCCGCTCTTTGTTTTATACTGATCACTGATTACTTCTTTTTAGGCTGCTGTTTCGTCCTCTGTGCCTTATTTAAATCCTGCACAGCACCTTGTGAATCGCCCATCTTCTCTTTCGCTACAGCTCTATACGTGTAGGCAATAGATAAACCAGGATCCAGTTCAATAGCAGAGGTATAGTCCTGAGCTGCGCCATAATAATCCTGCAATTGTTTTTTAATCAAGCCACGAGTGATAAAGAAATCGGGTACGTTTGGATTCAATGAAATAGATTTGGTTGCATCAGCCAGGCCGCCATTAAGATCCTTCAATTTATCTTTGGTCTTTGCCAAGCCCCAGTAAGCATATACATAATTGTCATCGACTTCTAATGTCTTGTTGTAATCCTTCAATGCCTGAGCATATTCTTTCAGCATAAACTCAGACTCTCCGCGATCATAGTAAAAGCTTGGGATGTTGGGACTAATCTCGATAGCTTTGTCGTAATCTTTTCTAGCTCCGTTGTAATCCCCTTTGATGTATTTTACTTCTCCTCTGTAATCGTAATACTTAGCGACACTCACATTAATTGTAATCGCTTTGTCGTAGTCTTTCACGGCAGCATCATAGTCATTGGTATGCTGTTCGGCGTAGCCACGGCTAAAATAAATATCCGCATCATTAGGCTGCAACTTAATGGCTTTATTGTAATCACGGATGGCTGCGAAATAATCGTTGAGGTGCTGGTACGTAGTTGCTCTGCTTACATAAGCAGCGACATACTTAGGGTCTATTTCAATGGCTTTGCTAAAATCATCGGCGGCACCATTAAAATTTTTGATTTTCATTTTGATAGTACCACTTGAAAAAAAAGCTCCTGCTGACTGCCCTTTAACCGTATAAAAAGGTAAAGCCAGTATGATAACTAAAAGATATAATCCGCGAATCATGTATTTCTATTTATAAGACGACAAATAAGACATGTCGTTCCCCCAACCTAATGATGTTAATATCAAAAAAAATAAGAAAAAAACCTACCGTTTGAGCATTCTGTTATACTCAAAGTAATTGTTCGTTCAATTCAAACTTCTTCATTAAACCAGAACAAAGACCTAAAGACTTGATATCTATTTCTTCGCTCTGGTTTTATTTATTTACTATGCTTTTTCTTCGGCATCTTCTCCATGTTTTACAATACTTCCCTTTTGAAAAAGAATGCCATGTAAAATTTCCCTCCACATCGGTTTCTTCCGAAGTAAAAACTCCAGGTCCATACCGAAATGCTTGAACTCTTCCTTCTGCGCATTGTGCATAATTTCTTTCGCCTCTTTGTCTTTCTCTACAGAAATACGCTGCTCATACCAATTGATGGCTTCGGCTTCCTCAATTAATGAAACAATCATTCGTGCAAATGTTCTTGTTTCAGCAGATAATTCTTCCGGAGGTTCATGATACTGTTCAAATCCCATAACTATTTTTTATAAGTGAAAAACAAACGACAAAAAGGACCTCTTCAAGAGGTCCTTTTACGACGAAAATCTCTAATTCCTTGTTTCAAGCCCTGGGCAAGAACCAAGTTCAATGGCTAGTATCATAAGTGTTGATTGGTAGTCCTTAAAGATTCTATATATACTATAGAAAATGTCATGCCAGTACCCTACACTTCTTATGGAGCCCTTTTTCATTTTAAGAAGTGGAAAAGATTCTACGCTCTGTAGAGTTTACTGCTGTTTAAAGAATGATGCTCTAATCCTTTATAATCGAAACTTTAAAATCTTCTATTACAACAGCAAAACTTTTTTCACCCGGTGCTGCTGCCACTACTCCAATTTGTACTTTAACATCCGCAGGAAAATACGCTAACCTCAGCATATCGTATTTCTTATTGTCGAAAGAATACTTGATCTCTACATAATCCCCTTTTCTCAATAACTTGAGCCACACGGATTCAGGACTGTCCTGACGAGGCACAATAGACCAGTCAGAGACTTCCCTCGTTACAACTGCACTTACATTTTGCAAACCATCTACATATTCAATCCCGGTTTTGATCCAATTCTTTTCATCCATTCGGATCATCAATCCTGCCTGATGAAACAACTCGTTGTAACTACCGGTTATTTTGACACTCGCTTCAAAGTTTCCGGATATTTCCTGAAAATAATAAGGACCGTTGTCTCTTTTAAATCCATAATGAGTAACCTGCCAGTAATCGGTATGAGGATCAACGGTAAACGTTAATTTCTCTGCCGGATGGCCTGACCATTTGGAAGGTTCGTTATACCATTTCATTATTTGTGTCTGTGCGATGCAACTGCTGCTCATTAAGAGTATTAAAAGATAAATGAAATAGCTCTTCTTAGATGTGATCATATCTCTTGATTAAATTGTCCATTTGCACGATTTAGCTCATCGTTAGGAAAGTAAAATACTATTTCTTTTAGGAGATTAACCCTGTTTTCATAAGAAAAATCTATAAAACTTAATCTATCTAATCTTGCATTTTTATTATCTTAGCCTATTGATTATCACTTATGAAGGTACCTTCTCTATTCATTCTCTTTCTTCTTTTATCATCGACTTTATATGCGCAGAAAAAAGGGTTAGAAACAGTCATTCAAAAAGGTCATAATGCCTCCGTCAAAGCGGTAACAATAAGCCCTGACGGCCAATACATCGCTACCGGGAGTCGTGACAAATCGGCAAAACTCTGGAATGCATCTACAGGACTTGAACTCCGTTCTTTCATTGGCCATACACATACCATCAACGGTGTACAATTTAGCCCTGACTTTAAATACCTGGTGACCAGCAGCGCTGACAATTCCGCCAAACTTTGGGAAGTACTTACAGGAAAAGAATTATTCAGCACACCCGTAGAAAATAAATACATGACGGATGTGGCTTTCAGCCCGGACAGCAAATTATTCGCCAGTGCAGGATACCATGACAAAGCCAAAATATGGGACATCAAAACGTTACAATTGGTAAAAGAAATTGAGACCAATGCGGATCAGGGTTCTGGTTATGGGGTAAATCTTTCTTTCAGTCCCAATGGAAAATGGTTAGCCATTGGCGAAGACAATAAAACAGTGAGAGTGTTTGAGACCACCTCTTGGCAACTCTTATATACCTTTGCTCCTACCGAAGGTTGGTGCGGAGGATGCGGCACGCTGGTGAACTTTAGCCACGACAGCAAATACCTGCTTAAACTTTCACACAACAGCAGTGTAGAGAAATACGACATGAGCACTGGCAAATTGCTTCAAAGCTTCGGTGCTCCTTACGATGACATTACCGGAGTTGCTTTTGATTCCAGCGATGCAGTGATTCTTGGTGGTTCTTCCAAATATGTTATGCTCTGGAATAGCACTACCGGCACACTGCTCGATAGTTTGATATTCGATAAAGAACAGGAAGAATTAACAGAAGTTATTTTTGGCACCAATGCCAACGAACTCTATTTATCTAAAAACAGCAATATTGCGATACGATTTTCTATTCCTAAAAAAGAAGTGGTACGCACTTATACTGGTATCTTAAACGACACCGATAAAGGCGGCGTCAACTATGATCCTGATAACTATTGGGATTCTTACATCGCTAAATACATACGCCTGAAAAATAAAGTCCTCATCAGTCCTGATGGAAAAACATTGTTAAAAGGAAAGCTAGGTACCAAAGCGAAACGATGGGACATTGCTACCGGACAAACCATCATCGAGTACAACGGTCATGAAAAAGCTGTCATCTCTTATACCTATACAGACGATGGCAAGAATCTGATCACCGGTGACGGAGCAGGTAAAATGATTTACTGGGATGCTTTAACAGGTAAACAGATCCGTAAGTTTGATGCACACCGTGAACCTTTGTTCGAAGTAAAAATCAGTCCATCAGGCGCCGAAGTAGCCACCGCCAGCTGGGATGCATCCGTCACGATATGGGACATTGCCAGTGGTAAATTAGTATCTGACATTGACATGAAAGGCAATTCTGCTTTTGCCTTATCTTATACACCTGATGGCTTGTACCTGGTGACCGGGCGCTTCGATAAAACTTTAGAACTTTGGGAGCCGGATAGTAAAACGGTAGTGCGTTCCTTCATCGGCCATAGTGATGTGGTATCGACCATTATCTTTGGCAATGATCCGAAACAAATGCTAACCTCTTCCTGGGACGGTACGGCACGTATCTGGGATATTACGACAGGCATGATGGTGAAGAAATTCAAAGGACATACCGGAGCAGTGCATACTGCCATTTATAGCCTCGATAATAAATCCATCTTAACAGCCGGCGACGACAGAGCGATACGGGTCTGGGATATCGCCTCGGGTAAAGTCATTAAGACGTTGGAAGGACATCAGGCGGAAGTTACCTCTTTAAATCTTTCGAAAGATGGGAAGACATTGATCTCTGCCAGTCTTGATGGTGTAGTGAAGATATGGAACCTGGATAAAGGTCAGGAGTTTTACGAACACATTCTTGTAGGCAACAACGACTGGATGGCTAAAACGAAAGAAGGTTACTTCAACTCAACGGACGGTGCACGCAGCGCGATTCATTTTGTGAAAGGAATGAACAGCTACAGTGCCGATCAGTTCTTTGAAGAATTCTACAGACCCGATCTATTACCGAGCTTATACAAGAACAGAGGCGAAACAGGTTCTTTACCTAACATCGACAGCAAGCTGACCAGCTCGCCTCCACCAACTATAAAAATATCCAGCATAGCGACAGAAAACAAAAATGAAATTGATCTTTATGTCAAACTTATTGACAACGGCGGTGGTGTAGGCGAACTCAAAATCAGTCAAAACGGAAAACAAATTCCTTTGAATGAAAAAGAATTGACCTTCCCTACTCAACAAGGTACATCTACAGTGTACAAACAACGTGTAGCTCTTATAGGCGGACACAATGTGTTTTCAGCAACAGGAATTAGCAAGGGACGTATGGAATCGGCGCCTGTTGAAGTAAAAGTGATTTCTACCAGTGCTGAAAAAAACTCTACTTGTTATATTTTATCCATTGGTATAGACGAATACAAAAACAATAAACTCACACTCAACTACGCCAAAGCAGATGCGGAAGCTTTCAGCAAAGCCGTACAAGAACACAGCGGTAAATTGTTCAGCAAAGTAGAAGTACATTCTCTTTATGATAAAGATGCCAATAAACAAAATATCTTACAGCAGCTGGATGACTTGATCGCCAAAATTCAGGTACACGATGTATTTATCTTTTACTATGCCGGACATGGAAGCATGGTAGATAACCGATTCTTTTTTATTCCTACAGAATGTACCAGACTTTATGATATCAATAATTTAACCAGTGAAGCATTGGAAGCAACTTTGGTACAACAAAAAATGAAACACATCAAAGCCTTAAAACAAATTGTCATCATGGACGCTTGTCAATCCGGAGCCTCTGTAGAATTACTGGCGATGCGCGGAGCAGGCGAAGAAAAAGCCATCGCACAACTATCAAGAAGTGCTGGTATCCACGTACTCGCTTCTGCAGGCGGAGAACAAAATGCGAAAGAAATCGCCTCTCTTGGGCATGGGTTATTTACTTACGTACTCATCAATGCACTCAATGGAAAAGCAGACGGATCACCTAAAGACGGTAAAGTAACCGTTTATGAGTTGAAGTCTTACCTGGATGATCAAGTACCGGAACTCAATCAGCAAAACAACGGTAAACCTCAGTATCCATATACCTTCTCAAGAGGTCACGATTTCCCTATAGTGATGGAATAAATAGTTGTTAGACATTAGTATAGTAGTTAGAATAAAAAAGAGAGCTCTTAAGTTACACTTAAGAGCTCTCTTAGTAATGTCTATTGACTAACATTAACGACTAGTTTAATTCAGCGCCTTCCATTTTACTTTCTTCGGCTTTCTCCATCTTTATTTCATCTTTTAATAATTTTTCGTGATCTGCTTTCAATTTAGCCAGGTCTTCTTTGGTCTTAGCAAGGTCTTCCTTGATCAATTTCAAATCAGCTTTTACGTCTGCATCAGAGCAAGCGGTGAAACTCAATAAAAATAATCCTAACAAGGCGATTGCGAAATTCTTTTTCATAAATAACAAAAGTTAAAAGTTGAACAAGTGAATGAGAGATTAAGTTAAGCAAATAATTGAAGCCACAGCATTAATTACCTGCATATTCTAAATCGCATACCAACATAAAAGGATATAGGAAAGACTACCGGTTGACTGACATAACTTGCTTGTGAAGAACTAGTAGTATAATTGTTAGAAGATTGATAGCCTGTAAAATCATATGTTTTTCGTTCTGTCAAAGCACCGAATCCTATCCCACCTACAAGTCCAATTTGCCCATAAAAAGAAAACCTTTTATGAGTCATCACATTAATGATCATAGCGGGATCTATGACCAGCGCTGTAGCTGGACGACTGATTTCTACTGTATCTATTGATTCTTCCAGATGCCGTTCGTCATGACCTGTATAACTTGCATGCTTGTAGGCATAGGAATCATAATGAAGGCCACTTACTCTTAGAGCAAAACTGATATTGAAAAAATCATTCACTTGCCTAGTGATAGAAGATTGAATAAATATTTTTTGATAATGACTGCTATTATCCCATTTCGAATAGTCTATACTGAAAGGAACACCATCAGACGAAGAATGATTTATAAGATCACCCATGCCCACACCTCCATATAAACTAAAGGTATTTTTATTCTTCCTATTAAAATATCCAGCTGCCATATCTAAAGCAAAGGCGTTGACTCTATACCTTGGATCTTGATTGAAAATGAATTGGTTATTATTTGCATTTACCATTACCGCTAAATGATTGCTTACTGCATAGGATGTTTGCAGATCAACTCCTTTTACACTTATATATAGATCTGCCTGTACATCTCCTCTCTTTTGTAAGTTCGGTACGTTCAGGGGAGTTTGTATATACGTATAATTAGAATACTGACATCCTCCCAAAAACATAACGGACGATAAAACAATTAAAAATAGTTTACTCATAATGATAAAAATTAAAATTCACTATTCAGCTTTATTTTGTTTCGTCGCTGTACTGATGTTAAACCTTGCTCCCAAAGAAACGGTTAGTGGAAAATAATGCGGTTGATTCGTTCTAGGTGCCTGGCTGACCGTTGATCCAGTAGTAGATCCTGGTGCTACACCACTTACATCAACAGAATGATCTTTACCCAACTCATCATAACTTTTTATTAAAGAAAGACTGACCTGAACAGTGAATGAAATTCTTTTCGTATGGAAAAAAGAAGCCGATGCTACCGGATCAAAAATTAATACAGTTGCCGGATGAGTAATCTGAAGTGTATCGTACTCTTTGTGACTTATGGTAGTGCCGCGAGAACTATTCTGATCGTGCACTTCGTATCGCGTATGTTGGTAGCGATAAGCATACGAATCAAACGTCACCTGACTAAATCTTAAACCCATACTCACATGACAAATCCGGCCTATGTCGCGGCCTAAAGATAACTGTCCGTAAATCTTTTTGTAACTGCTGTTATGATCCCAATCCCAGGTATCGAGTCCCAACAATTCTTTAGAACTTCCCTGGTTAGCTAAAGAACCAAAGCCGGCGCCACCATAAATTGAAAAAAGAAATTTCTCCTTTTTAAGATAATAGCCTAAAGCCCCTTCCAAATTATTCACATCTTTTCCGAATGCACCAGTGTATTGCACCAACAAGCCTACATGATTGATGGGTGAATAAGCAACCTGAGCACTTCCGCTTCTTGGACTGGCAGATGCTTCTACTTTAAAATCTCCGCGCTTTGCCAACTCTGGCATACTAACAGGTGAAGGCAAATAGGTGTAATTGTAGTAACCACAACTGGTCAAACTCAACAATGAAAAAAGGCCTAGGCTAAAAATTATACGAAACATAACTTTCAGTTTTAAAAAGTGATGTACAAATATAGAGATTAGTTTCAAAATACAATGCATGCATTGTATTTTGTTTTGTAAAAGGTTTCTCATATGATAAAACCCCTTAAAATCAATAGAAGGACGTTCCATACCGGCCGGGTTATCGCTGCAATTCCGGCCACCCGCATCCCACCCGCTTCGGTCCGCCTTTTCGGCGGATCTATCCCTAACGCAACCACTTTCAATAGCTTCTCCGATCGTTCAATCTTCTTTCTTCTATTTCATTTTCTCGATCTAAATGCTATCTTTGGTTTAATACTTTAGGGGTGTCCGCCATAGGCGGACTGAGAAATACCCTTCGAACCTGATGCAGTTCATACTGCCGTAGGGAAAAGTGAAACGGCCTTCTGTCGTTTATCCTTCTCTCCTGTCGTGTCTCGCACGCATCTCGTTCACTCCTGAAGTTGTATCATTTACTTAAACTGCATTTGCGGCTATGACTGTATTTGTTAACGATCAGGTTCAGGACCTGAAAACACAATTCACCCTTATCGCTTTGTTGTCACAATTAGCATTGGACGAACAAAAAGGTATTGCCGTTGCAGTCAACAACCATGTTGTTCCAAAGAAAAACTGGAGCTCTCATCTTCTGAGCGAACAAGACAAAGTCACCATCCTCAGGGCTAGCCAGGGTGGTTGATTCCCCTATTCAATTTCATTCAAAACATTTCCTTTAATAATCATCTCATGAGACAAGAAAAAACACCTACACAAGGCTCGATCACGCGCGAACCACTTCCTGCTTCTACTAAGGTTTATGTGCCGGGCAAACTGCACAACATCAAAGTTGCGATGCGTGAAATCGCATTGAGCGATACCGTGAATAAATTTGGTAAAGTAGAGAAAGTAGAAAAAAACGCGTCGGTTACCGTGTACGATACCAGTGGTCCTTTCACTGATCCTAACAAGGAGATTGACTTAACCAAAGGTATCGAGCGTATCCGTCAGGAATGGATACTGCAACGCGGTGATGTGGAAGAGTTACAGGATGTTTCTTCTGAGTATGGCAAACAAAGATTGGAAGACGCGTCTTTAAAGGAATTGCGTTTCGAACATTTGAAAAAACCATTGCGCGCTAAAGATGGTGCGAACGTGAGTCAGATGCACTATGCCAAGAAAGGCATCATCACACCGGAGATGGAATACATCGCCATCCGTGAGAACCAACGCATTGACGAAATGAATATTGGCCACCAACATGCCGGCGAAAGCTTTGGTGCGCGTACGCCCATCAAATGGATCACACCGGAATTTGTTCGCGATGAAATCGCTGCGGGCCGCGCCATCATACCAAACAACATCAACCATCCGGAAAGTGAACCAATGATCATCGGTCGTAACTTCCTCGTGAAGATCAACGCGAACATTGGTAACTCTGCCGTAACTTCTTCTATCGAAGAAGAAGTAGAGAAAGCCGTATGGGCTTGCCGTTGGGGAGCTGATACGATCATGGATTTATCTACCGGTAAAAACATTCACGAAACCAGAGAGTGGATCATCCGTAACTCTCCGGTGCCGATCGGTACTGTGCCTATTTACCAAGCGCTAGAAAAAGTAAACGGTAAAGCCGAAAACCTGACCTGGGAAATTTTCCGTGATACTTTGATTGAACAAGCAGAACAAGGTGTCGATTACTTTACCATTCACGCCGGTGTATTGTTGCGCTATGTACCGTTGACTGCAAAACGTGTGACTGGCATTGTATCACGCGGTGGATCCATCATGGCGAAATGGTGTCTTGCTCATCACAAAGAAAACTTCTTGTACACACACTTCGAAGAGATTTGTGAAATCATGAAAGCCTACGATGTAGCTTTCTCTTTAGGAGATGGTCTTCGTCCGGGTTGTATTGCCGATGCCAACGATGCCGCACAATTCGGTGAATTGGAAACATTGGGTCAATTGACAAAAATTGCATGGAAGCATGATATACAGGTAATGATAGAAGGACCTGGTCACGTGCCAATGCAATTGATCAAGGAAAACATGGAGAAGCAATTGAGAGAATGCGACGAAGCACCTTTCTACACGCTCGGTCCATTGACTACTGATATCGCTCCGGGATACGATCACATTACCTCTGCCATCGGTGCAGCCATGATTGGGTGGTATGGTTGTGCGATGTTGTGTTATGTAACGCCGAAAGAACACTTAGGCTTACCCAATAAGAAAGACGTTAAAGACGGTGTAATCACTTATAAAATCTCTGCACACGCAGCCGACCTGGCAAAAGGACATCCCGGCGCGCAAGTACGTGACAATGCCTTAAGTAAAGCACGCTTTGAATTCCGTTGGCAAGACCAATTCAACCTGGCTCTTGATCCAGATACAGCGCGTGAGTTCCACGATGAAACACTCCCTGCAGAAGGTGCTAAAGCCGCCCACTTCTGTTCCATGTGCGGACCGAATTTCTGTTCCATGAAAATCAGTCAGGACGTACGCGACTATGCCGCTGAAAATGGATTCAATGATAACGATGTATTCGCAGAAGGCATGAAAGAAAAATCGAAAGAGTTTCTTCAGGCTGGTGCGGAAATATATTTAAAATAGTGAGCAGTGAAGAGTGAACAGTGATCGAATAGCTCCTCTTCACTCTTCACTCTTCACTACTCACTATATGAAGTTAACTGTCTGTTCCGTACACAAGGCCATTCCTGATGAGCAGCTGCTTGTTCAGGAATTGTTAAACTGCGGATTAGAAACCTTTCACCTTCGAAAACCCTCTTATTCAAAAGAGGAACTACGAAATTGGCTGGAGCAATTGACTGATAGGGAACGACAGAAGGTCGTGATCCATTCGCACTGGTCCTTGTCAGAATCGTTTTCTCTAAAAGGGTTACACTTCGGAGCAGGGATTATCAAACAGATGTCGAGTGAAGAATTGAACCTGTGGATGAATCTTGCTAAAGAAAGACAATTAACGATCAGTTCTTCTGTGCATCATCAGGAGGAGATGGATCGATTGCCTAAAGGCTTTAATTATGTTTGGCTTAGTCCGGTGTTTGAGAGTATTTCTAAACAGGAATATACCTCCATTTATTCCGCTACTCAGTTTAACGATTGGGTAAAAGAATTGCAGGAACAGAAACAGACGGCCGTTTATGCATTGGGAGGTATTGAATTCAATCATATGCAAGAACTCTCACAGCGTGGCTTTGACGGTGCAGCAGTATTGGGATCTGTTTGGAGTAATATAAACGGGCGGCAAGATAGAGAGCTGATAAAACAACGCATACAAAAATTAATAGTGGCATGCAAAACGGACCCTACATCTTAAGCATTGCCGGATTTGATCCTTGCGGAGGCGCAGGCATACTGGCCGACATCAAAACCATCGAAGCTCATAAAGCCCTAGGCTTAGGAGTATGTACGTCCATCACTTATCAAAACGATATTGCATTCAAGGGACTTTCCTGGTTACCGGAAAAAGAAGTGACCGCCCAGATCGATGTATTAACTGAACGTTTGGATATACGTTATGTAAAAATCGGATTGATCAAAAGTTATGAAGCGCTGTATACGCTACTCTCCTATTTAAGAAAAGTTCTGCCGGAAGCATATATTCTATGGGATCCAATTCTAAAAGCTTCTGCTGGATTTGAATTTCATACATCACCTGATCAAAAAACATTAGTTTCTATAGCTGATCAATTGGACTTGATTACACCCAATACAGTTGAACTTAAAAGTCTTTTACCCGATTACAATTTAGTAGAAGCCGCAAGCCTGCTCAGCAATCATTGCAACGTGCTGTTGAAAGGTGGGCACCTGGAAACCGAACACAGCAACGATTATTTATTTCAGGGAGGCAGAGAAACAATATTTGAAGGAAAGCGATTAGCGGCAGAAAAAAGAGGAACGGGTTGTGTCCTATCTTCCGCTATTCTCGCCAACTTATCCTTGGGATTGTCTTTGGAAGCATCCATACTCAAAGCCAAACAATACATAGAAAAATATTTAGTCAGCAGTACATCAAGATTAGGCTTGCACCATGTCTAAGCATCAGATACAACC
>JACMQM010000017.1 GCA_014376985.1 Cytophagaceae bacterium
ACCGCTTACCCAGGTCAAGTCATCGATTTGGAAGGTGTTGCCAAAGGGTTTTATATTGTAAAAATTATTTCAGGAAGTACGGAACAATCGATACGGTATATTAATCAGTAACTAGTTGTTAGTCGTTAGAAGTTAGTATCAAAAAGAAAGGTCACGAATTATCGTGACCTTTCTTTTTGATACTAATAAAATAGATATAATTAATTTTTATTTCAATTAACAACCAATTATTTTTTTATAGCTACCGCCACACTCAATTCTTCCAATTGTTTCGGATTCACTTCTGACGGAGAATCAATCATCACATCACGACCGGAAGTATTTTTAGGGAAGGCGATGAAATCGCGGATAGATTCCTGACCACCAAACAAAGAACACAAACGGTCAAAGCCAAAGGCGATACCACCGTGCGGAGGTGCACCGTATTCAAAGGCTTCCAATAAGAACCCAAATTGTTTCTGTGCTTCTTCCTGCGTGAAGCCCAACACTTCAAACATTTTATTTTGTACCGTCTTGTCGTGGATACGAATAGAACCACCGCCTACTTCCACACCGTTGATGACTAAGTCGTAGGCGTTGGCATAGATACTCCCTAAAGAAGGAGAAGTCGCATCGTATTTCATGAAAGCATCGATATCACCGGGAGAGGTGAAAGGATGGTGCATGGCGAACCAACGCTTGTCTTCTTCGTTGTACTCCAACAAAGGAAAATCTAGTACCCACAACACTTCGTATTTATCTTTATCCCTTAAGCCCAAACGTGTACCCATTTCCAAACGAAGGTTGTTCAGCTGAGCACGTGTCTTATCTGCCACGCCAGAAAGAATTAACATTAAGTCTCCTGGCTTCGCACCAAAGCGAACGGCCCATTCTTTCAATTGCTCTTCAGTGTAAAATTTATCGACAGAAGATTTCAACGTGCCGTCTTCGTTGTAACGCACGTAGATCATGCCTTTGGCACCTACTTGCGGTCGTTTTACAAAGTCAGTCAATTCGTCTACTTCTTTACGGGTATAGCCAGCGCATTTTTCTGCTACAATACCCACTACTAATTCAGCCGAATCAAATACCGGGAATCCTTTGCCTTGAGCGAGATCTGTCAATTCTACAAACTTCATTTCAAAACGAATGTCCGGTTTGTCGCAGCCATAATATTTCATGGCGTCGTCATAACTCATGCGTTTGATTTCGGGAAGGTCAATGCCTTTTATTTTTTTGAATAGATGTTTAGTCAATCCTCCGAACACTTCTAAAATATCTTCACGGGTTACGAAAGACATTTCACAATCGATCTGAGTAAACTCCGGTTGACGGTCTGCACGCAAATCTTCGTCGCGGAAACATTTTACAATTTGGAAGTAACGGTCAAAACCGGACACCATCAACAATTGCTTGAACGTTTGCGGGGACTGTGGCAACGCATAAAATTGTCCTGGATTCATACGCGAAGGAACAATGAAGTCGCGCGCGCCTTCCGGTGTAGACTTGATCAATACCGGCGTTTCTACATCGATGAAATTCAAAGCATCCAGGTAGTTGCGTGTTTCTTTCGATACATTGTGACGCAACAATAAATTCTGACGTACCGGTTCACGACGTAAATCCAGGTAACGGTATTTCATGCGCAATTCATCACCACCATCTGTTTCGTCTTCGATCAGGAAGGGAGGAACTTTAGCAGGGTTAAGAATTTCAATGGATTCAATTTTTATTTCTACATCACCGGTAAGCATCTTGGCATTTTTCGCCAGACGTTCTATCACAGTGCCTGTTGCTTTCAATACAAATTCACGTCCTGCTTTACGAGCCGCTTCAATAGAAGCAGGAGAAGCTTTCCCTTCTTCCAAGATTAATTGTGTGATGCCATAACGGTCACGAAGATCCAGCCAGATCATGCCTCCCTTGTCTCTTACTTTGGCTACCCAGCCGCATAAGGTCACAGATTGACCGATGTGAGTTGATCTTAATTCTCCGCAGGTGTGTGTTCTTAACATGATAATGTGTTATTAATTCAGATCGCTAATTTAAGGATTTTTTCTTATGGTTATTGCAACAGAGCCAACTGTATTGCCCCTAAATCCCCTAAATGAGATTTGAGTCACTAAGAGAAATGTAGTTGTTACAAAGATTTTGTCCCTCTGGGACACACGTCCCAGAGGGACAAATCGTTGGCGCGAGCATTTTTTCTCGTGTCTAAATATAGAGCGTCCCGCCCGGGGACAGAAGATAGTAAGACACCGTTTGTTATACTAGCCTTTACTTTTTTCACCCAAAAGAAAAGTAACAAAAGAAAAGGGTGCCACCAAAAGCAATGTTAGAAGACATTGTGGCTCTTTATACGTTGCGTAGTTCATTTATTAGAATGTTCTTCTGACATCCGCTCTTTTCCTGGACGCCATCCGCACTAAACCATAAGGAAACGTATAAGATTTTGTCCCTCAAGTCCCTTTCATGGGATTTAGGGGCAAGACCGTTGATATAAATAAAAAAAAGACCCTGGCTTACACCAAGGTCTTTTCTCAATAATATAGTAAAAGGGATTACTTTTTCGCTTCCGGGTTGTATCCTTTTCTGCTTTCTTTGATACGAGCGCCTTTACCACTTTTTTCTCTAAGGTAGTATAGACGAGCTCTTCTTACTGATCCTTTTCTCAATAATTCTACTTTATCGATAGTAGGAGAAGTAGAAGGGAAAATTCTTTCAACGGCGATACCGTTAGAAATTTTACGAACAGTAAAAGTTTCGCCGTTTGTACCAGCATTTTTACGCTGAATCACAATACCTTGGTATTGCTGCACTCTTTCTTTGTTACCTTCTTTGATTTTTACGTGTACGTTGATCGTATCGCCAGTATTGAAATCTGGTAGGGAATTTCTTTTCTCCTGAAATTCTGCGTCTATTTGTTTGATGATGATGTTCATAAGATTCTGAGTTAGAGCCTTCCTTGCAAAAGGGAAGCAAATATATAGAAAATAATTGATTTGCCAGATTTATTTTTAATTTTTTAGTTTGTCGTACAAGTCAGGCCTTCTGGTACGGGTTCTTTCAAGGGCTTGCTCATAGCGCCACTCCTGAATTTTTTTTTCATGGCCCGATAAAAGGATTTCAGGTACTTTGTAGCCTTTATAATCTTCCGGACGAGTATATACCGGCGGAGCCAGCATGCCGTCCTGAAATGAGTCTGTAAGGGCCGATGTTTCGTCAGACAAAACACCCGGTATCAATCGGATGATAGAATCGGCCAGTACAGCAGCTCCCAGTTCTCCTCCCGAAAGGACATAGTCTCCTATGCTGATCTCGTGGGTAATGAATTGTTCCCGCACCCGTTCGTCCACTCCTTTATAATGTCCGCAGAGCATGATTAGGTTGGTCCCTAATGAAAAACGATTGGCCATCTGCTGGTTAAAAGTTTCTCCATCGGGTGTCAAATAGATGACAGCGTCATAGCTGCGTTCGCTTTTTAATTGGCTGATGCAGCGGTCAATGGGTTCTGCCATCATCACCATACCTGCTCCTCCGCCGTAGGCGTAGTCGTCTACCTGCTTGTGCTTGTATAGAGTGAAGTCACGCAAGTCGTGAATGTGCACTTCCGCAATGCCTTTGTCTTTCGCTCTTTTCAGAATAGAATGCTCAAAGAAACTACTCATCAATTGCGGTACTACGCTGATGATATCAATCCTCATCGCCGTCGTCTTTGATTTGGGGAGAAAGGTAGATCTCAAGCAGTCCTTCCGGCAGAGCCGTACGCACGGTTTGCGTATCCGGATTGATTTCAAGGATGATGCTTTCGTCAATCGGAATCAAAACTTCCTGACCCTTGTATTCAAAAGCCAACAGGTCTTGCCCTATTTTTTCGTAGTAATCGCTTACCGTTCCCAATTCACCCAAGGTTTCATCGATGATCTTAAATCCGATCACCTCCATACTTTCCTGTGCGTCCAGGTCTTCTTCACTGACGTCTTCTTCTTTGATGTACAAGGAAGAAGTCATGTAAGTCTTCGCCTGATCTATGTTATCGACGTCTTCAAACTTGATGATGCCTCTGTTTTGACCTTGCAGTGAAAACTCTTGAATAAAAAAAGGAATCAATCTTTGTTTGTATTCAACAAAGATTGATTCCAATTCTAGATAATCGTCGGGATTGCTGGCTTCAAGCATAACCTGAACCGCTCCCTTTAAACCATGGGCCTTTGTAATTCTACCCAATAAGAAGTAGCCTTCTCGATCCATGGTCAGTGTAATTATTCAGCTGCTGTTTCTGGAGCCGCTGCTTCTTCAGTAGATGCTTCGCCTTCTGTTGCTGCAACGTCAGCTGCTGCTACAGGATTTTCAACTACTATTTTCTTCACTCTTACTTTTTCAGCGATCGCTTCTTTCACTTTTGTTTCCGCTTCGAAACGCGCTTTCTTGTCAGCAGCTTTTTTGCTGTTGTCAGTTTCTTTGTCTTTCACCACACCAGCTTGTTTAGCTGATAACCAGTCAGCCAATTTCTTGTCTGCTGTGTCTTGAGTGATGGCTCCTTTGTTTACACCGATTTGCAAATGCTTACGGAAAAGAACACCGGTTTTTTGAAGCAATGTCTGAACCGTATCAGTTGGTTCAGCACCGTCCATAACCCATTTGAAGGCGCTTTCAGTGTTCAATACCACTGTAGCTGGATGAGTTGTTGGATTATAAGTACCCAATTTCTCAATGAATTTACCGTCACGCGGCGACTTCGAGTGTGCAACTACGATGTCGTAGATGGCTAATTTTTTTCTACCTTTTTTAGCCAATCTGATTTTTACTGCCATATTTTTGTTGTTTAAGGGTTTGTGCCGGATCACGTCCGGCGAAAAACGAGGAGCAAAGTTAAGATTTTATCCACAGTTTGCAAGTGGGGATTTAGATATATTAAGGATTATATCTAATTAAGTGGTTTTCAGTGTTAAAATGAAGTATAAAATAGGCCATAGGACGCTATTTTGGGCGTTTCCCTACGGGCCGCGCTTTCGCCACTCGTTTTTTTCTATGGAATCAAAGGTCAGTGCACAGATCTGTTTCCCCGAATCCAAAGAAAAAGAACTCAGACAATGGCTCAATCCCTAACGCAAAACAGCCAGAGGGAGAGCAAGAGCAAGAGATTATAACTAACTTGTCCCGACAGGGACACCAGCCTGGTAGCTTAAAAAAACAATTCCATTTTATATAAAGTCCCGGAGGGACGATAGAAGATAACAACGATTACCATGGAAATCATTTTCGCCACACACAATAAGAACAAATTAAAAGAAGTCCAGTCTTTGGTCCCGGAAAGCATTAAAGTCATTTCACTGGACGACCTCAACATGACCAACGAAATTTCGGAAACAGGTCACACCCTGGCAGACAACGCCCTGATCAAAGCCCGGACTATTTTCGAATTGTATAAGAAGCCGGTCATCGCCGATGATACAGGTTTAGATGTAGAAGCCCTAAACGGTGCACCGGGTGTGCGTTCCGCCCGCTATGCCGGAGAACCGAGTAATGCCGAGAACAACATGAACTTGCTTCTCCACAATTTGCAAACAACCACTAATCGTGCCGCTCATTTTAAGACGATCATTGCTTATATAGATAGTGAAGGCAAAGAACAATTGTTTGAAGGTCGTGTGGATGGAAGCATAATTGATGAAAGGCGTGGTGATAAAGGCTTTGGTTATGATCCCATCTTCGTACCTGAAGGATCAGATAAGACTTTTGCGGAAATGAGCAGTGAAGAAAAAAACGGCATAAGTCATAGAGCGAGAGCATTGAAAGCGTTCAGTGATTTTATCAATAAGTAACCTTTGCGTGAGGGATAGGAGCGGAAAGCCCACAGCGAGGCATTAGGTTGATTAAAGAATTCAGACTGTTCCGAGCGAGGACTTGCAGCGGATAGCCCGACCCGCAGGGACACGCCCAAAAACTGTTTAGGCATGATGCACTTATTAAATAACTTTAAAATATAATCACTCACCAATACATTCGATTTAATCTATAAATGAACAAACCCTACATCATCGGAGTCTGCGGAGGAACAGCATCAGGAAAAACATACTTCCTGGATCGATTGAAGCAACAGGTATCTGCGGAAGAAGCGGTGTTTATTTCTTTAGATAATTACTACCGCCCCAAAGCAGAACAACCATTGGACGACAACAATATTCCCAATTACGATACCCCGGATTCCATTAACTGGGCACTACTGGAAAATACGCTGGATCGCTTAGGCAAAGGCGAAACGGTGCGCATGAAAAAATACACTTTCAATAATCCATTGGCTCCGGAGGAATGGGTGGAATTGAAACCGGCACCGGTATGGGTTATTGAAGGATTGTTCAGCATGCAGCAACTAACGATCAGGGAACGTTTTGATATCAGTTTGTTCATTGACACGGAAGAACACCTTAAGATTTTCCGCCGCATCGAACGTGACCATGCGGAAAGAGGGTACGATCTCAAAGATGTAGCCTACAGGTACCTTCATCATGCTATCCCGGCTTACAAGGAATATGTGCTGCCTTATCGGGCGTTGGCACATGTGGTAATTCCCAATAATGTAGATATTGGCCCTGTGGTCGATTTATGGGCTATTTTCATAAGAGATAAGGCAAAACTTTCATAGTAAGTTTTTTTTAGTAGATTTGAGCCCCTAATGGATAAAAAAGTCTTACATATCGTTTTAGTTCTCCTGCTTGTGCTGGCTGTTCCTTTCAGTCACCTGGCAAAACCCGTCGTGACTAAGACGCCAGTAAAAAAAGAAAAGACTTCTAAATCTTCCGAAGAATCATCCAAAGCATTTATTCAACCGCAAGTACTCCACGCACAAGCTACCTCTGCTCAGGCATTGCTGCCAGCTGCACTGGAACATTTTCGTTGTGAAATCATTTTTCCGCAAGAAGAAATACTTTCTTCTGCATCCATCACTTTGCTGGACAAAGGTACGAGTAAGTTTTTCAAAACACTCTTTAGAAATTTTATAGCCACCCAGGCGCCGTAACGAAAGGGGGCACAATGCATTGTGCCCGTACATATATGCATTGAACGTCTTTCGTGCCGTTAAAACAATCAATTTTAATTTTCAATTCAATTTATTTTATGCGTAACAAAGGTTTAATTATCGCTCTTACGATCATCGTATCGTTACTGAGCTTTTACTACATATCATTTACTTATGTAGCTCAAGGCATACAGGAAGAGGCTGTAGCACAGTCTAAAGATTCTACTGGTGCTGTAAATACGGGTAAAAAGCAGGCTTACCTGGATTCTCTATACGACAAACCAGTTTACAATTTCTTGGGTATGGCTCCCTATACTTATAAAGAGGTAAAAGACATGGAGCTTTCTCTTGGTCTGGATTTACAAGGTGGGATGCACGTGGTATTGGAAGTTTCTCCCATAGAAATTCTAAAGGCATTGGCCGGTTCACAGGCTGAAGGCCCATTGTTCAAGCAAGCGTTGAGCAAAGCTAAATTGGCGCAACGCACCAGCCAGGAATCATTTGAAAAATTGTTTTACTCAGCGTTCAAGGAAACAGCAGGCAGCAACCAATTGGCAAGAGTATTTTCTAACTCACAAAACTCTTCTAAGATCAATTCAACTTCATCAGATAAAGAAGTTGAGAAAATGATCGACGAAGAGATCGATGGTGCAGTAGATCGTTCATTTGAAATTCTTCGTTCTCGTATCGACCGTTTCGGTGCCATTCAACCGAATCTTCAACGCATCAAAGGTACGGGACGTATCCTGGTAGAATTGCCAGGTGTGGAAAATCCTCAGCGTGTACGTAAATTATTACAAGGTACTGCACAATTGGATTTCTATGATGTATACAGCTTGAGCGAACTTCAAGGAAGCCTGTTGGCCGTTAATGATTACCTGGTCGCTCAGACCAAACTTAACAAAGGAGATGCAGCTGTATTGGCTGTAGACAGCAACAGCACAGCAGTAGAAGAAGATTTGGCAGCGGACCCTTTAGCAGCGGATTCTTTAGGCAATGGCAAGAAAGATTCATCAGCATTGGCTGAAAAAGGAGATTCTACAGCAGCAGATTCATTGGCAGATAAAGTGTCACCACTTTTCGCCTTGCGTGATAGAAATTATCCTTATACCCTTCACTATAACATCAAAGATTCAAGTGCGATCAACCGTATCTTGAGACAACCTAAAGTACAGGCTTTGCTACCTGTTGACTTGATGTTCCTTTGGGATTGGAAAGAAGACAAGAAAACAAGTGCCATGGAATTGGTGCCGATTAAAAAATCAAAAGGTGGTAAGTCTTTGCTAACAGGTGATGCGATCTCAGATGCACACGAAGAAGTTTCACAAGACGGAAAAGCAGCTTATGGCATCTCGATGCAAATGAATGCTGCCGGTGCGAAGAAATGGAAAAAAATTACTGCAGATGCGATCAAAGATTCTGGTAACAAAAGAAGAGTAGCGATTGTATTGGATAACGTAGTTTATTCTGCTCCTACTGTGCAATCAGAAATTCCAAACGGAAGTTCTTCCATCTCTGGTAACTTCAACCAGGAAGATGCGAAAGATATTGCAAACATTTTGAAAGCAGGTAAACTTCCAGCTCCGGTACGTATCGTGGAAGAAGTAATTGTTGGTCCTACCTTGGGTCAGGAAGCCATCGAATCTGGTTTGATGTCTTTGTTGGCCGGTTTGCTTGTGGTGATTGTATTAATGGTCATTTATTATAACACCGCGGGATTGATCGCTGATATCGCCTTGGTGTTTAACGTGATCTTTACACTAGGTTTCTTAGCTTCGCTCAACTCCGTATTAACATTGCCTGGTCTTGCCGGTATCGTACTTTCACTCGGTATGTCGGTCGATGCGAACGTTTTGATTTTCGAACGTATCAAAGAAGAACGTAAAAATGGCAAAGGCATGCGTGCCGCTATTGATGCCGGTTTTGACAAAGCATTCAGCTCTATCTTTGACTCTAACATTACGACCATCTTAACAGGTGCTATTTTGTTCTTGTTAGGTTCAGGTCCTATTAAAGGGTTTGCTATAACATTGATGATTGGTATCGCTTGTTCATTCTTTACAGCGGTTTATATTTCACGTGTTATTTTACTTTGGTTGACAAGAGGCAGCAATGCAGAAAAGGCCGTTTCATTTACGACTATTATTTCTAAGAACTTGTTCCAAAACTTGCATTTCGATTTCGTTAAGTATAGAAAATGGGCGTATATTTTCTCTATCTCTCTCTTGTTATTCGGCGCAGCAGCTACTGTAATAAACGGTGGATTAAACCTGGGTGTAGATTTCAAAGGAGGTCGTTCATACATTGTAGAATTCAATAACGATGTCGTGGCTTCAGATTTGAAAGCGTCTTTATCCGATGAGTTTCAGGGTACAGGTACAGAAGTAAAAACATACGGCAGCAGCAAGAAAATCAAATTGACTACCAGTTATTTGGTAGAAGACGAATCTGAAAAAGGAGATGTCCTCGTAGAAGGTGCTTTGGTAAAAGGTTTGAAAGAATTCAACAAGGGTGATTTCAAAATCTTGAGCAGTAACAAAGTCGGTGCTACCGTAGCGGATGATATTTTACAGTCTTCATGGCAGTCCATCATCGTATCTTTGATCGGTATCTTTATCTATGTATTGATTCGATTCAGAAAATGGCAGTTTGGTTTCGGTGGTATCATCGCGTTGTTCCACGATACCTTGATGATTTTGGCGATGTTCTCTATTCTGCAATTCTTCGGTGTTGCAGCCTTTGAAGTAGATCAGGTCATCATTGCTGCTTTATTGACCATTGTCGGTTTCTCTATTAACGATACCGTAATTGTATTTGACAGGGTGCGTGAATTCGGAGACGAGTATTATAAAATGGACATGAAAGATATGTTGAACATGTCTATCAACAGTACCTTAAGCAGAACGATCATGACAACAGTAACCGTATTGGTAACCGTTATCATCCTTTGCATCTTCGGTGGTGAATCACTAAGAGGCTTCTCGATCTCTCTATTGGTGGGTGTAGTATTCGGTAGTTACTCTACTATTTTCATCGCGATTCCAATTGTATTGGATTTGCGTTCGAAGAAAGATGAAGCAGCGAAGAAGCTTAGCTAATAATAAGTGGTCAGTATAAGTTCTATAGAAAAGAGCGGAGTAATCTCCGCTCTTTTTTTGTCCCTAATCCCTAAAGAGGACTTTACTGATTACTAACAAAAAAGGTCATCGCATATTTATGCGATGACCTTTTTTGTTTTATTGAAAACTCAAGTCTCCTTCAGGGGATTTAGGGGCAAGTTGGATAGAGTAAATGCAAGCTGTTAAGTATTCTACGACAGTGTCAGGCTTGAAAACCTGACACTCAAAGAAAGAGAAAGAGTGTGGAACCGCTTTCTCTTTTTGTTTTTCTACGCTCTCAATTTCTTCACAATTTCCCACATCACAATCCCTGCCGCCACAGAAATATTAAACGAATGCTTTGTTCCCCATTGAGGAATCTCTATGGCATAATCGCAGAGAGGTAGCAGTTCTTCGGACACACCGTTCACTTCATTACCTAAGATCAAACAATATTTACCATTCGTTTCTACTTGAAATTTTTCCAGTGAGATGCTGCTGTCAATTTGTTCTACCGCTATGATTTTCCAGCCGTCTTGTTGAATGGTTACCAGTTCCCGCTTGAGGGCTTCATCGGTCATGTATTTCCATTCGACGGTGTTTTCAGAACCCAGGGCGCTTTTGTGAATGTCACGGTTGGGAGGTACACCGGTAATGCCGGCCAGCCATAATTCCTGGATGAGGAAAGCATCTCCGGTGCGGAATACAGAACCTACATTGAGCAGGCTGCGCACGTTGTCCAGAACGACGATGACATTGTTTTTTATGGTAGCTTTGACCTCTTCTTCTGTTAATCGCCCGAGTTCGTTGGTTTCTAATTTTCTCATGATATGATTAAGCGATATCGCTTATTGATTAATGTGATTGTTATTCTATCCTTTTACTTTTCTTTTGTTCGCCCAAAAGAAAAGTAACAAAAGAAAAAGGCGCCACCAAAAGAAATGAAAGAAGACAGAGTGGTTCTAGATTGAGCACGTTGTTAATGCATAGTCTGTCTTCTTTCATTCGCTCTTTTCGTGGACGTCAGCCGCACTATACTTTTTGGTAGGATTTAACTGCGTTAGGGATCGAGTGTAAAGCCCGAAGTGCGTTGGAATTGTGGGCGGGCGGACTTGGAGCGAGAGCCCGGCCCCGCCAATCATTAAGCTCCTGCTTAAAACTTTCTTGGCGGGGAAACGCCCTAACCTTTACAAGGCAACCAGAGCATCATTACTCATTCTAAAGCCACCTTTACCAATAAAATAGTATTCTATTTTTTAGACTTAATCGTCCTAATAAGCCTAAACCTCTGTCGCTACCTTCTATGTGAATAACTTTGATTGGTAAAATCTTTACAAGCTTGTTAACTTTAACTTCCTCAAAGATAAGCTTATTTGTTAACAATGGCTCACGAAAAAGAAACACAAGACACCCCCTTAATGAAACAATACTGGGCCATCAAAGCCAAGTATCCCGGTGCCTTGTTGCTGTTTCGTGTGGGTGATTTTTATGAAACCTTCAGCGAAGATGCGGTGAAGGCGAGTAAAATCCTGGGCATCACATTGACCAAACGCGGCGCTGGTTCTGCTTCGGAAACAGCCTTGGCGGGATTTCCTCATCACTCTTTGGATACGTATCTGCCACGCCTGGTAAGGGCCGGGCAGCGTGTGGCCATCTGCGATCAGTTGGAAGATCCCAAAGGAGTGAAAGGGATTGTGAAACGAGGGGTAACGGAATTGGTGACACCGGGAGTTTCCTACAACGACAATGTACTTGACGGCAAGAACAGTAATTATTTAGCTTCTATACATTTTGGAAAAGATCAGGTAGGTGTTTCCCTTTTGGATATCTCTACCGGTGAGCTTCAATTGGCGCAGGGTTCCCTGGCTTACATCGAACGAATTTTGCAAAGCTTTCAACCTTCCGAAATCATTTATTGCAAAAATAAAAAGAAAGAATTTACCGACAGCATCGGAGACCGCTTCCCTGTGTACGCACTGGAAGAATGGATCTATCAATACGATTTTGCTTACGAAAAATTAACCAAGCATTTCAATACGGTATCATTGAAAGGCTATGGTATAGAAGGGCAGGAAGAGGGCATCATTGCTGCCGGCGCGGTCTTCTATTACCTGAATGCGACGGAGCATCATGAGCTGCGACATATCAACACGATCTCTCGTATTGAAGAAGAAAAATTTGTCTGGCTCGATCGTTTCACCATTCGTAACCTGGAAATCATTTCTTCTCAATACTCGGAAGGCATTTGTTTGCTTGACATCATGGATGAAACGGTAACCCCCATGGGTGGACGTTTGATGAAGAAGTGGCTGGTGATGCCATTGAAAGAAGTAGACACCATACAAGAGCGTTTGGATGTTGTACAAGCCTTGTACAATCAACCGCAAAAAATGGAGCAGTTGCTTCAGCACCTTAAGCAGATTGGAGATTTGGAGCGTTTGATTTCGAAAGTTTCTGCCGCTAGAATCAATCCGCGTGAGATGAATCAACTGAAGCGTTCGCTGGAACAGTTAGCGCCTATTGCTGTCTTGTTGAAAGAAACCGGTGTTACTGCGTTGGCCAGAATGGCGGAGCAAATCAATACCTGTGATTTGCTGGTACAAAAAATAGAAGCAGAACTAAAGCCCGATGCACCAATGCTTTCCAATCAGGGAAAGATGGTGAAAGAAGGCATCGATGCGAAGTTGGATGAACTGCGCTCGATAGCGTATTCCGGTAAAGACCACTTGCTGCAAATTCAATTGCGAGAAGTAGAACGTACCGGCATTTCTTCGTTGAAAATATCCTTCAATAAAGTCTTCGGATATTATTTAGAAGTCACGCATACGCACAAAGATAAAGTCCCTACGGATTGGATCCGCAAGCAAACACTGGTCAATGCCGAGCGATACATTACGGAAGAATTAAAAGTTTACGAGGAAACAATTCTCACCGCAGAAGATAAAATCGTCATCATCGAAGCCGATATTTTCAAAAAGATGATTTTGTTTGCAGATGACTACGTGCAATGCATTCAGCAAAATGCGCAATTGATCGCGCGTCTCGATTGCCTGGTTTCTTTTGCTTTCATCTCTGTGCAGAACAATTACGCGAGACCAGTCGTTAACGACACCTTAGCCTTAAACATTGTCGAAGGCCGTCATCCGGTGATTGAGCGCAATCTTCCTCCCGGAGAAGCCTACATTCCTAACGACGTGATGCTCGATGATCAGACGTGTCAGATCATTGTCATTACCGGTCCCAACATGGCCGGTAAGTCGGCCTTGCTTCGACAGACGGCATTGATCGTGCTCATGGCGCAGGTCGGTTGTTTTGTGCCGGCCAAGTCTGCGGAGATCGGTATCATCGATAAAATATTTACACGGGTCGGTGCTTCCGATAACTTGTCACGGGGTGAATCCACCTTCATGGTGGAGATGAGTGAAACAGCGAGTATCCTCAATAACCTCAGTGAACGCAGCATCATTCTCATGGATGAGATCGGGCGCGGTACTAGCACTTACGATGGAATCTCTATTGCCTGGTCTATTGTGGAGTTCCTGCATCAGCATCCGAAGTACAAGCCAAAAACATTATTTGCTACCCATTACCACGAACTGAATCAATTGTCGCAGCAGTTTCACCGCATCAAGAATTTTAATGTGTCCGTGAAAGAGGTAGGCAATAAAATTGTCTTCCTGCGCAAGCTGAAAGAAGGCGGCAGTGAACACAGTTTTGGTATCCATGTGGCGCAGATGGCCGGTATGCCGAACCAAATAGTCCTTCGTTCTTCCGAGGTCTTGAAAAGCCTGGAAAAGGAAAAACTAACCGATTCGAAGAAGCAGGCTCTGAAAGAAGTGACGGAACAGCGGATGCAAATGCAATTATTTGAGGCGGTACCATCGGAGTGGGAAGAGTTGAAAACCATGTTTCAGGGCCTGGATATCAATACCATGTCTCCGGTAGAAGCGCTGCTCAAGCTAAATGAAATGAAGAATCTCGTTCAGAAAGATAAAGTTAAGTCCTAGCCGGTAAGATTTTTCTAAAAAAGTATTGCAAAATAAGCTTCTGTGCCTATCTTTGTCATCTCAATCCCAAATAGGGGCTGAAACTATACCATGCGAAAGTAGCTCAGCTGGTAGAGCACGACCTTGCCAAGGTCGGGGTCGCGAGTTCGAATCTCGTCTTTCGCTCATTAAGGAAACGTAGGGTCCCCTACGTTTCTTTTTTTGCCCGGGTGGTGGAATTGGTAGACACGCAGGACTTAAAATCCTGTTGGCAGTAATGTCAGTGCGGGTTCAAGTCCCGCCCCGGGTAC